>NZ_JBEPKD010000066.1:0-1022 GCF_040544555.1 Halalkalibacter oceani | reverse complement strand
GTTTTAAAACATTATTGACGAGATTCCTTGTTAGCAAAGTAACAATTCTTCTCTTTTTTTCGCTTGGCTTTTGTTCAGTTTTCAAAGAACTCGTTTTTATTGTCGACTCTCATCAGCGACGATTATTATCTTAACATAGCTTGAGTTTCTATGCAATAACTTTTTTAAAAGTTTTTATATTAACAGCAAGCCAGATAAAAAAATGTAGATAGGCATAAAATAATTCTCATGCCCAGATATATAAATATAACACGCTTCGCAGAGAATGACAATAGTTAATGGAGTTTTTTTTCGTCTACTTAAGAGAGAGAAGAGATTTTCTCCTCTTATTTTAGCGGGAGTGATAAAAAGAGTAATCGCAGACTCCCTCGCTCCCGAGTCCAAAAAAGTTCTTAACCTTTTTAGGCTAAGAACTTTCATTATCAAAATTATAGTAAGTTTTTATGGTGGAGCCTAGCGGGATCGAACCGCTGACCTCCTGCGTGCAAGGCAGGCGCTCTCCCAGCTGAGCTAAGGCCCCTTTTTATGGTCGGGAAGACAGGATTTGAACCTGCGACCCCCTGGTCCCAAACCAGGTGCTCTACCAAGCTGAGCCACTTCCCGTTATGTCAAATTAAATAATGGCGCGCCCTGAGAGATTCGAACTCCCGACCTTTTGATTCGTAGTCAAACACTCTATCCAGCTGAGCTAAGGGCGCAAAAACCGTAAGTGCCGAGGGCCGGACTTGAACCGGCACGGTAGTCACCTACCGCAGGATTTTAAGTCCTGTGTGTCTGCCAATTCCACCACCCCGGCAGGACTCTTATGGAGCGGAAGACGGGATTCGAACCCGCGACCCCCACCTTGGCAAGGTGGTGTTCTACCACTGAACTACTTCCGCAACATATGTAATGCGGGTGAAGGGACTTGAACCCCCACGTCACAAGGACACTAGATCCTAAGTCTAGCGCGTCTGCCAATTCCGCCACACCCGCATATTACAAAATGGTGAGCCATGAAGGACTCGAACCTTCGACCCTCT
>NZ_JBEPKD010000065.1:0-1106 GCF_040544555.1 Halalkalibacter oceani | reverse complement strand
CCGGTATTTGCGAGAGCTGCTCCGGACAATAGTCCGAGAGCACTTGCGTATTGACCGACCGTGCCGATCGCCGAGTTAAACGGAGCGATGATGCTGTTTTGGACGCCGGACTGAATGCTGCTGGCCATACGGGTAAACTTTGGCGTAACGCGGCTAAACGATTGGCCGAGACGCTGCGTGGTGCTGATCGCCTTGCTAGTCTGCTTGCTGACCCCTTTAAGGGTGTTTTGCGTTGCCCTTTGCACCTTTTCCATATCTTCGACGGACTTAGCGGCTTTACGCATTGGAGCGGTAAATTTATCAACTAGTCTTAGGCGGGCCGTTAAATCAAAGGCTGACATCTAGCCCCACCGCCTCAAGAGCGGAATGAAAATCTTCAATGAGAAAATTCAATTTATCCGCCGCCTTATTACCTACCTCATAACTCGGATCCCGCGCTCCCGTATCTGCTGTGACTATAATCTCGAGCATTAATTCGCCTAATTTTGCGATATTCTCATCGCTTTCAGCCGCGAGAACGGCCGCGAAGTCACTATGTTTTAATAAAGGACGTGCCGCACTTGGTTTTGTTGCTCGCAGGATAAATTTTTGATAATCCTGTATGAATCCTCTTATGCGTGTACGCCGACTTGCTGATATTCCCATAAATAATCACCTTCCCTAAATTTGTAAAATAAAAAAGACGCCCGGTTAGGACGCCTTTAAGTAAGTTTGTTATAACTTTCAAATAAAGTTGTTATATCATCGAAAATTGACTGCTGTTCATCTCTCGACAAATACTTGCCATTTAACTCTTGTACTTTCGCAAGAATGTCTAAACCTACTTGGCCTACGCTTGAGATATACGGACTATCGTGATTGCTCATCGCGTCGAAATCAATTTGATAGGTTAATACCGCGTCTCCCAAGCTCCAATCAGTTTGGCCGGCGTATAACTTATCGGTGAATGACTTAACCTCGGTTGCCACTTGACTCATTGTTTGTTGAGCCGATTTGACTTGAAATCTTTCCTTTGCAGCCGCGTAAAAAACTGCGGATGATTGAAGCTCCTTTTTCAAAAACTGTTCATATAAATGAGATAAATCTTCAATTGTCCCATTAAAACG
>NZ_JBEPKD010000064.1:0-1214 GCF_040544555.1 Halalkalibacter oceani | reverse complement strand
TGAGTCAATTTCATAATTTGAACCCTTAGTCTCGCAAGGTTTTCAAGGCACGAAAAAAGGAGTACCTCCCCAAAAGTCGAATGAGTTAAGTGACGAAACAAAACTACAGACTGGAGGAAGACTCCCTATGCCTATTATACGACAAGAAAGCCTGTTTGACCTGCATGATTTATATGAGTTAGAGCCTACCCATCGTTTTGATGCGGTTTTTTCAGCAATTGATATCAACCCGATTCTTGCGGTCGTGTCAAAAAAAGCCCTATACGGTGCGCCTGTTCAGCTCACCTATTCCGCCATGATCTACTCACTCGTCGCTCGAATTCTTGAGCGAATTCCGACAATAAAGGATTTGATTAAACGTCTGAAACACGATTTTATGTTCCGATTGGATTGTGGATTCCTTCTTTCTGATGCGATTCCATCTGAAGCATCTTATTCAAGAATGCTCTCTAAAATAGCAGAATCACCTGTTCTTGAACAGGTTCAAGAACAGCTCATCCATCAAGCGATAGCAGAAGGATTTATCACCGATGACACGATCGCCATTGATGCGACTCACATTGAAGCGAGAGACCAAGCCCCAGCGAAAAAAGAAAAGCCTAGGTCTGAGCCAAAAAAGCGCGGCCGCAAATCAAAAGAAGAGAAAGAAAAATGGCTTCAAGAACAAGCGGAACAAGAAGCCGTTCGTCCGATTTTCGAGAAAAAGATTGAAGCCCAACTTGACGCGTCTTTAGTCGAGTTGCGATCCGCTGTCCCCCTTGATCCTAAGTGGGGCATCAAGAAAAACAGTGAAGGAAAAAACATTTTTTGGTTTGGCTACAAAGGCCACTTCGCGGTTGGAGCCAAAAGCCAGTATATCCTTCAGTCGCTCTTTTCCTCGGGAAACCTGAACGATGGAAAAGCAGCCATCCCTTTATTAAAAGGACTGCAAGAGCGTCTTTTTGAATTAAAAATCGCCTTTAGCACACTCGATGCAGGGTATGATGCCCCTGCGATTTACGAACAACTCTATCGAATGAAGACTGGGGCTGTCATTGCTTACAACAAGCGAAATGAACCGAATATAGAAGGATTCGATCACCATTTTGCCCCTACGTGTGTTCGAGAGCATTCGTATCGGTACGACAGTTACGACGCGAGATACGAGACGTTAAAATACACACGACCGAAAGAATGCAAAGGCTGTCCGTTAGCGCAAGATACCCTCTGTCAAA
>NZ_JBEPKD010000063.1:0-1603 GCF_040544555.1 Halalkalibacter oceani | reverse complement strand
AAACATACTAAGATTAGTGGGTAAGGTCATCGACGGGTGATCGTACCCACTATTTCTTTTTTAAGTTATAGTGAGGAGTGAAAGAAAGCCCGAACAAAGCCTCGGGGATTACGAATCCGAATAAAAAACAGGGCTTCTTCACTTTCATTTTTGAATCAGGTTTAAGTATGTTGGGGCCCTAGAGCTCGTGTATAGGAAATTAGAATCGGAATGAATAAGTGGAGAACTTTCAACTGTCGTAAAGAAAAGAGGAGAAAACATGGAATTTGTCACTGCTTTAGATGTCTCAATGGGGAAAAGCTATGCCGTTATTTATCAAGATCAAACATGTCTTTACGAAGGAGAGATCGCTCATAATCAATATGGGTTTCAACAGTTACTTGAGAAGATTCAACGCTTTACCGGGAAGATGATGGTCGTTTTCGAATCAACAGGCATTTATTCGAAACCAGTCGAAGCTTTCTGCCAAAAGAATAAATTGCCTTATTGTCTATTGAATCCTTTGGCAGCTAAAAAACAACTTGAACAAGGAACGCTCAGAAGTTGGAAAACGGATAAACACGATGCGCACGTATTAGCGCAATCTCATCCCCTTCACAAGAGAGAAGAAAAAATACATCAATCTGACGTCTATCAAAACCTTCGAGATCTCTCACGCTTTTATCAAGAAATAGAAGAGGAGATCAAGCGTATGCGCATGTACTTACACAACGCCCTACAGTTGAGTTTTCCAGAGCTTGAACAGTTTTTCTCAAGCAGACTCACACCGTATGCATTGGCGCTTATTGAGCTGTTTCCTCATCCAGCTCTCGTTCTCAGCTCTAGCATAACGAAAATTAAAAATCGATTCGTTAACCACACAACTAAGAACATCTCACAGGCTCGCGCGAAACAAAAAGCTGTAGACATTATGAACTACGCACAATCTTCTTATCCAGCCGTGTCTCAAAGTAGCGTTCCTACTCAAAAGGTACAGTATTATGCACGGCAGCTCCTTCACCTATTAGAGGAAAAAGAACGTATTTCTAGAGAGATGATTACCGAAGCAAAAAAACTTCCTGAATTCGACCTGCTTATTAGCTTTCCTGGAATTGGAGAAATCAGTGCCGCTCTAGTTATTGGGGAACTAGGTGACCTATTTCGTTTTTCGAATCATAAAAAAGTTAATGCATTTATTGGCATTGATATTCGACGATATCAATCAGGTAAATACACTGGGCAAGATCATATCAATAAACGAGGAAACCCTAAAGGAAGAAAAATCTTATATTTTATTATCCGAAACATGATTCGCCAACAAAAAGCAGCTCCAAACCATATTGTCGATTATTATTACAAATTAAAAAAGCAACCTACCCCCAAGAAGGACAAGGTTGCCGTGGTCGCTTGTATGAACAAGCTCATAAAATGTATGTATTCCATGATTAGGAACAATACAAAGTACGATTACTCGTACGCGGTCTCTATGGACCAATAATACATATTATATCACGAATATCCTCAGTTTAAAAATTCGAATTACTGAGGTTTTTTTCCTATGCACTAAATCGTAATAGAGGAAAAATCCTCAACTGATAAAGTAGTACTTGACTAATCGTAGGAA
>NZ_JBEPKD010000062.1:0-1757 GCF_040544555.1 Halalkalibacter oceani | reverse complement strand
AAAACCGTTTAGAAATTTCAGGAGTAAGGGGGTAATAGACGCGAAAACAGCCGATTTTAGCGGCGAAATCAAGCGATAGACAAACGTTACTATTTCCCGAGTGTATTAGGTTAGGTAACGCTTATTTGACGTTCTAAAGCGTCGCCAACCGATAAGGGGGACGAGTTTATTTGTGAGCGAATAACAGTCCGGGAGTACGCATACGGACAAAAGGATCGTGAGTATGAAGCGTGGTATTGCGAGGAAAGCCAGGAGCTCCACGAGATTATAAAGGAGGTCGAGCCTATGAGTCCAGCAATTGTCAGACATGAAACGATCAAAAAAGCCGATGGTGGTCACACGATTAACGCGATTGTAATAGATGCGAATACAGGTGAAATAATTGACCGGTGGAGCAAGAAATACCCTAAAACATGGTTATATGATCGGGTCGTCCGTCATTGCCGCGATACTCTCGACGAGATTTGCTATCACTTGTGCTTCGATCACGTTGAACATCGATTTAGCCAAGTAAAGGAGGAAGAAAACGTATGTCAGACAGTTTAGAACCACGATTACAGAGCTTTCAAGAGCGCAGATCCGAGCCGGAAGTATGGGCCGGTGGAGAAGGAACCGGAGATGAGATCGCCTATATAGAGGATACTGGCTATCGTTGTCCGCGCAAAGAGGTAGTGAGGCGGGAAAAGAACGAGAAGCGCCGCTTGAAGTGGTACGACGAGGCGAAAGGCTTCGGGTTCACTACCGATGGACTATTCGTGCATTTCCGCGAGATCGAAGCTGGAACGCCAAAAGCCGGGGCGATTGTCGAGTGTGAGGTCAAGGAGTCAGCGAAGGGCAAACAGGCAGTAAACGTCATTATTAAGGAGGGGTCTTGATGAACGAGTGGGATCGATTAAACGTAGTTGCAAAGGATCAAGTGTAATGCGTTATTCATTATTTGTATCATATGTTACCGGTGAAAAATATGGCGTTTTCAGTTGGGCACTCGCAAATTATACAGGCATAGTCCAGTCCGATCAATACATTTTGCGTAATGTCAGTGAAGCAGAATCAAATAGGGCTTGTCATATTGGCCTGCGCCGCGCGCTTCGGCAAGTGGCAAAAGTTCATCCGCTTATTCAATTGACGGTACTGTTCGATAGAGGAACGCAAGAAGCGATAGTGTTAGAGATTGTTGGGGGTGATGAAGCGAGGTTTCCGTCATTAGTATCTGCGGCAAAACGAACATTAAGCCGGTTCAATTCGGTTGATTATGGGTTATTTTCCGATGAGGACGATTTACGGCCGGAAGAAGCTGCGGTGATTGATGATGCGATCGACTTGCTAGACGAGCTTAATTGGTGGCGATACTTTGTAACGTTATTGAAAGATCCGAAAAAAATTATTCATTAAGGAGCGATTTCATGGCGAAATATCCAAAGAAAATTGATGAAAAAATGAAAGCATATAGTGAAAAACATGGTGAGTTAATTGAAGCCAGGCAGAAGGTAAACGAGAAAATCAAAGAATTAGAGTCGGATATTTTGAAGATAAAGACGGAGCTCAAGGCAAGTGTCGAAAAATCCATCGAAGAAATCAGTGAAGACGAGAAGAAACTCCGACAGCAATTAACCGAAAAGGAAATGTCGTTAACTGCATACCGCGATCGTTTGCGCCATCTACCACAGGTTGATAATACCCGCAGCCTAGCGGTTGAAGCGGTAAGAGCAGCGAGAGAATATGCGGAGGAACAGTATCGCAAAGAGTCACCTAAAAAG
>NZ_JBEPKD010000061.1:0-1887 GCF_040544555.1 Halalkalibacter oceani | reverse complement strand
AATCGAGTAGGAGGGGGCGACTAACCCCCGACCTCTCACACCACCGTACGTACGGATCCGTATACGGCGGTTTCAGTTAAGTCTGACGAAGGGTTTCATAACGTTCCAGTACGCTCTTGAGCCCTTGACCCTTCCAATAGGTGGAGTCGAGGGTTTTCTGTAAGATCGGGCTTCTCGCTACTCGCCAATAGGCTTTCCTCGTGTTTGCCCATTCCCATGCTTTCCCTCTGCTAGCCCCAAGAGACACTAATTTACGTTGTCTCGTTCGGGTTGTCTTCCATTCTTTCCAGCGGATCATTCGCAACCGTCTTCTCACCCATGAATCCAGTTTCTCAAGGAAAGAGGGGGTCTCCACCAATTGATAATAGCCCATCCACCCTGTGATAAATCGGTTTAGGCGACGAATTCGTTCCTCCATGTGAATCGATTGGCGACGTGAGGTAAGATGGCGAATTCGATCTTTACATCGCCGGACACTCTCTTTTGAGATACGAATCTTCGGGTCTTTCCGATGTCGAGTGAACGTGAAGCCTAAGAACGTTCGGTCCCACGGTCGACCCCATGCACTCTTTTCTCGGTTCACTTTGAGGTGAAGCTTTTCTTCTACGAACGTTGTCATCTTTTCCAACGTCTGTTTCGCCGCACGTCGAGACTTCACATAGATCTGGCAGTCATCGGCATAGCGAACGAAACGGTACCCTCGTTTCTCCAGTTCTTGATCCCATTCATCCAGCACAATATTGGAAAGCAGGGGACTAAGAGGACCACCTTGTGGTGTTCCTTCTGTGCTCGGTTGAACCAGTCCATCTTCCATGATGCCTGCTTGTAAGTACCGTCTGATCAGGCGCAGAACCTGTTTGTCTTGTGTCACTTGACTCAGTCGTCTCATCAATCGGTCGTGATGAACTCGATCGAAGAACTTCAAGAGATCCAGATCCACCACCCATCCGTATCCTTCTCGAACGTATCCTCTTGCCTTCCTTACCCCATCATGTCCTCGTTTCCCTGGTCGGAACCCGTAACTATTTGATGAGAAGGTTGCGTCGACTTTCTTTGAAAGCACTTGAGCAATGGCTTGTTGGATCAAACGGTCCACCACCGTTGGGATCCCTAGCTTCCTCACGCCTCCAGACGGTTTCGGGATGTCGACCCGTCTAACAGGTTGTGGGCGATAGGTTCCCTCCATGATTTCCTTCCTTAAGGAATCCCAGTTTTCCATCAGGTATGATCGGACGGATTCTGTCGTCATGCCATCGATGCCCGGACTTCCTTTATTGGACTCCACTCGCTTCAGCGCTTGGAGGAGATTCTCTCTTGATAAGATCTGATCCAACATCGTTCTTCCACTCCTTCGTATAAGATGGTTCTCGTTGTGTGGCTATACGCTCCGCCCTCTCTCAAGCCCCTCACGGAATTCACCGCTACATGCAGAAGAGCAGGTCCGATTGGTCTTTCTGCTTCAACACGTATAGCGTACGTCAAGGCATCTTATTCCTTTCCTGATTCAGCCCTTCCGTGTCTGTCTAGATCAGACACGTACTATGGCTTCGGCTGACTTCTAGTGTCTCAGCGCCTGTTCGTACAAGCGGTTACGGAAAGCTTCCGCATGATTACTAGATCTCCCCGGGTAAGTGCATGTCCTTCCCCTCCATGTCTCCGCCTCATTTACACCTATCCCCTTTGGTCACTAGGACTTTGACTTGTTTGGCAGTCTCATCCAAGAATAAGCGCCTGATGAGATTCGTGTTCCTCGGAGCGGAGGTTTGCCTCGGACTTCCTTCAGATTCTAGGTCACCCTAGACACCCTTGTCGTTGGCTAACAGTTACAGTGACCTTCACTGCTCGGGACTTGAACCCTATAGCCCATGCACATGCCGGGCACACCAA
>NZ_JBEPKD010000060.1:0-1910 GCF_040544555.1 Halalkalibacter oceani | reverse complement strand
AATCGGATAGGAGGTTACTCATTAGTTGAGTAGCCGACCTTCCACACCACCGTACGTACCGTTCGGTATACGGCGGTTCCTAAGTTTACACCTTAACAGTTTTGAAATGTTCCGAGAAAGATGCGTATCCTGCTTGTTTTAGGCGAGCATCGGTTACAGTCGTGCTTAAAATTGGGCTTTTGGCAATCCGCCAATAGCCTTTTCTTGTACACGCGAACTTGAGAGCTGTGTTGTGGTTGTTTCCGAATTTACGTAGCATTGCGTATCTGGTTCGAACTCGTTTCCATCGTTTCCAGATATACATCCGTAACCTTCGTCTTAACCATTGATCTGTTCCTTTGAGCAATTTCTTCATATCTGCGAGTTTGAAATAATTAGTCCATCCCGTGATATATTGTTTCAGCTGTAATTTCAGCCGTTCATATCCAAGCCCATTGCTTCTAGCCGTGAGCTCTTTTATCCTTGCTTTCATTTTGCTGACGCTCTTTGCGTGGATGCGTAGTTTGATTCCGTCTTTCGACGGGTAAAATCCGTATCCTAGGAACTTAATCTTGCCGATGTAGGCAACCACTGTTTTCTCTCTGTTTACCTTTAGCCGCAGTTTCCCTTCGATGTAGGGCAGAATGTGGTCTAACATCCGCTGCGCTGATCGCTTTGTCTTGGCAAAAAGAAGCATATCGTCGGCGTACCTGACAAATCTGATTCCTCTGCGTTCCAGCTCTCGGTCAAGTTCGTTCAGCATAACATTACTACACAAAGGGCTAATATTCCCGCCTTGAACGAGCCCGAGCTCTGTTTCCTCGAACTTTCCCTTGTTCATCGCTCCTGCCAGTAGGTACTTGTGTATGAGGGATACCACTCTGCCATCTTTAATGGTTCTAGAAAGCAATTCGATCATCTTCGATTGGTTGACCGTATCAAAGAATTTCTCCAAATCCATGTCGACAACATAGGTATATCCTTGATTTGCATACTCCCTACACTTTCTCAACGCGTCATGAGCGCTTCTCTTGGGTCTGAAACCATAACTTGTTTCAGCGAATTGCGGTTCGAAGATGGGCGACAGCACTTGCGTGATGGCTTGCTGTAACACTCTGTCTACTGCTGTTGGGATTCCAAGCGTACGCCTTTTCCCATTGTCCTTCGGTATTTCAACCCTACGGACTGGATTTGGACGGTATTTCCCGTCCAGAACAAGCTTTACAAGTTCATCCCCGTTGTCTTTGAGATATTGCAGAAGATGCTCTACTTTCATCCCATCGACACCATGTGAACCTTTGTTCCTCTTCACTTGCTTGTAAGCCTCGTTAAGATTTACTCGGTTCAAGATTCTCTCTAAAAGCCCGCTCTCTCGACTGTTGGCATTGGTGTTGTTGTTTTCAGTTATCCGCTTGTCGGTAAGCACTCCCGCATACCCTTCGTGTTCCGCACTATCTCTTTGCGGGCAGCCCTTGCTACAGCAAGGTATTCTGCTTTCTTTTGTCCCGACTTTGGTAACATTCATTTACTAAACACCTCCTTAGGTTCAACCCTTCATAACGCTGTCGACTGCGTTACTACTATGGTATCTGCTGACTTCTCACGATAAATCTTATTTCAACCACATATTGCAAAGACGCTCTATGTGTCCGTGAGACCTCCCACGGTAAGACGCGTAACTTTCATCCCATGTACCCGCCACATTTACATCCTCGTGTCTGTGCAGTTTATTGGATTTCGTCTTGTTTAGCAGACTCATCCCACTTCGGATGCCTGATGCGATTCGTGTTCCTCGGGTCGGAACTTTGCCTCCAGCTTCCTTCAGATTCCACCTCGCGATGGACACCCTTGCTCTTGGCTAATGGTTGGCAACTGCCAGCCCCCATAGCGGACTTTCACCGCCTAGCTACGCGCCATGCGTGGCGCACTAA
>NZ_JBEPKD010000059.1:0-2172 GCF_040544555.1 Halalkalibacter oceani | reverse complement strand
GTCACTTAACTCATTCGACTTTTGGGGAGGTACTCCTTTTTTCGTGCCTTGAAAACCTTGCGAGACTAAGGGTTCAAATTATGAAATTGACTCAACTTCTTCATTTAAAACATTTCTTTTTCCATTAAATAAGGGCTCTTTCAACATAAACGCCTCCTTTCATCTACACATTCGGCAATAGAATCTATTATCCTGCAACCTTTTTCGTGTATTATTTACAAATTTGAAGGATAGCGCCTTTATTTGTTGAAATATGTAAAATGAAAGGAGGTGTTTTTTAAATGAGAATGGTACCAGTTTCTTCGTCAAATCTTAATTCGGTTGGTTATGACGAAAACACCCAAACATTAAGAATAGATTTTCATAACGGAACGTACGACTATTACAACGTACCAAGAAGCGTTTATGATGGCTTGTTAAACGCTTCCTCAAAAGGTCAATTTCATCACAATTACATTAAAAATGATTTTCGTAACAATCGAATTGGTTAGTCGATATTAACCAAGATCACGGCCGGACCACTGAATTCTTTTTCGCCTCGTTCGGTCGTGATAACAACTTTCTCATATGGTTCAACGCGTAAAGTTTCTACACCTTCTCTGTCGCTTAAAATTTTCGTCAGCTCTTCAGTTGATTGATTCATTTTTATCACCTCATTATTATTATTTACCATCTTTCTGGTTTTACACATTTGTTAAACATGCACAGGACTTTTTTATCAGAAATCCACGTCGCCCATATGCACTTTTTACATTTGTTCATCGTCCTCACCTATATAAAAACGCCCGCCGCAACTATAGCGACAGACGTTTATTTTTTCACCCGCCTTGCTCAAGACGGACCGACTTACCTACTATAATTACGTAACTGACCTGCGACTTGTAAATCTGTTTATTTTTGTTACTAGCTTCATTGTATATTACTTCAGTAAATCCGGAAAAAACCTTTCTTTTCTTCTATACCTTTACTTTCTTTAATTCCTTCACGTTCTCGTACATTCGATTGACAATTGAATATTTTATCTTGCTGACTTTCGCTTCACTCAATCCAAGATGCAAACTAATTGAGACCTGAGTCATCCCATCTAACATGCAAAATAACACAGCCTTTTCCCTATCATCCTCAATACTATCTATGTTATCCTCTACTAGTTTCATTTTCGCCTGCAACTTTTTTAAATAACGGTGTTGTTTTTCATTCCGAATAACCGCATTTCCAACTTTATCAGTATGCACTCCTTTCGGCTTTGGGAGGGAAGCTTCTATTCCATACATTGCTGTAACAGAGGTGTCCATTTCCTCTAACCTCTTTTTAATTCGTTCGATTTCCTTCGGCATCCAGTGATAGTCTCTGAGTGCTTGTTCGACGTTATTTTTATTTATGATCACCCTTCTAGTCATCCCCTTTTACTTTTTCTCTAATCTCTTTTAGTTCCTCTAACGACAATTTCCCCAGCTTATTTTTAATTTCTTCTATAATTATTTTTCGGTTATTTTCTTGATATTGCTCCCACCATTCGCGCAATCCTTCTGCGTTATCAAATAAGTATTCAACATCTATTTCTTCGTTCGTTTCGTCCGATAGGTAATCCAAAATAAAACCTAACCATTCGGTCAATTTTTTATTTTCGCTCGTATCCAAATTAACAACGTTATTCTTTTGCTCATTGATTTGTTCATTTTTACGAGGCAATACTTTCCCACCTTTTATTTATACTTTTGTACTAGTATCGCCCAGTGTTAAACAAATTTACTCATCCACTTTTATTCTCAAACAAATTTAAGTCATCCTCCTATGCCATGACCGACCAGCATGCTGCTTAAATATACCCGCCCGCCATTTTAAATGCCTGGGCGCTACAGCTAATGTCCAAAACTTCACGAGGGTAGAGTCCTGTTCCATAGCTGCCGATTCAATATCAGCATTTTTGTATTCTGACTTCAGGATGGTCACGACAATATCCAATGTCTTCTACTCCTTTTGGAAATAAAAAGGACACCGACAGACTACGGGAATCAGTAATCAATCAGTGTCCTCCAGTGGGCTGGTAGAACTACAAACTATTTGTTTAATTCATTTGAGTCAATTTCATAATTTGAACCCTTAGTCTCGCAAGGTTTTCAAGGCACGAAAAAAGGAGTACCTCCCCAAAAGTCGAATGAGTTAAGTGAC
>NZ_JBEPKD010000058.1:0-2433 GCF_040544555.1 Halalkalibacter oceani | reverse complement strand
TGTATTTGGCAAGTAGGAAATGTATGATTTGGCAGTTAAAAATGTAGCTACTTGCCAACATCCTTTTTTAACGATTGAGTAATGATTCTTTGTGTCGAAAACTTTCTCGATTAAACACCAGTAAATGCGAGTAATGAATTAAACGATCAATAAACGCTTCTGTCAAGATGGGATCTCCGAATATATGATTCCACTGTCCGAACTGAAGATTTGTCGTAACGATTACGCTTCGCCGTTCGTAACACAAATTAAGCACTTGAAACAGGAGTTCTGCTCCCTGCTTATGTAGTGGTACGTAGCCAAGTTCATCTAAAATCAATAGATCCAATCCTTCTATCTGCTTGTAGATTTTACCGAGCGTGCCTTTCTCATGGGCTTCCAGTAGTTGATTCACCAGCTGGGCCATCGTATAAAAGCGTACTTTCCTTTGTGTCTGATGAATCGTATTCCAGCCGCACAAGGAGGCTAGAAGGGTCTTTCCAACTCCTACCCCTCCATACAAAATGAGATTCTCTTTTCTCTCAATAAATCTTCCTGCCAATACATCCTCTTTCAATAAATCGCTGTTCATATGAATTCCATCCCAATCAAACTGCCTGCCGGATATATCCGGCAATAACGATTGCTTGATCAGGAGATTCAATTTCCGTTCTTTTCGTTGCTCGATTTCCTTTTCAAATAGTTTCAGTAGAAACTCCTCTTGAGAGGATGCTTCCACTTCATGATAATGCTCGCGAATCCAACTGAGCTTTAATCGCTTCGCATGCTCCTCGATCAATTCCTTCATGACTGCTCACCTCCAGCCATCGCGAATAATTGATCATAGTGGGTAAGTCCTCGTGAAGCGGGTTCTGCCATCGGTAACTTCTGTGACAATCGCGGAAGTGATAAGGTCTCTCGAATGCCACGGCCATTGACTAACTGATAGTAGACATGCTTGATCGACTCGGCAGTTGGATGTCCATGCTCAGAAGCCATACGCAATGCCTCAGTTGGCAGGTCGAAGTCCTGCTCCTTTAGAAGAACGGCCAGTAAGCTCAATGCTGCTTTCTTCTCTTCCAACGAACAGGCTTCCATGTAGAGCTTCCATTCTTCCGGCAGCTGGTCATAGAAGGAGCTGTATTTCAATGCCGTTGGCCGTTTGGCCATCAGTGTTAAGTATGGCTGCCAATTCATCGCTTTTCGTTCACTTCCATAGAGTCGTGCGTGTGTGATGAGAATTTCATTCTTTTCATTTAGAATGGTCACTTGATCGAATGAAAGCTTGGCTGTCACTGCTTGTCCTGCAAAGCGGGGTGACGTGGAATACTGTTTCCGGTCAATCCGGATAAATCCATACTTGTCTGCTTTCAAATGTTCATAGCGAATGCATTCGTAGGCTTTACCTGGCAATTGTAACAGCTGCTCCTTGTCTGCCAAATGAAGTTCGGAAATCGGCAGTTCCTTTTCGTAATGTGCTCTTTTCCGATCGCCCACACTCCAGGCAAAGGATTGTTCATTTAAGGCTGCCAAACGATTGTACGGCACAGCTGGCAACAGATAATTATTGCGGATATACTTCACCATGGCCTCTACATGCCCTTTCTCATTGCCGCTGTTCGGATTGCAGAATTCATAGGAAAAGCCATAGTGTGCAGCGAATCGCTCAAACTCTTCTGTAAGTTCCCGTTCGCCTTCCGGCAATACTTTTTTGACGGCAGGTGACAGGTTATCAAAACGGATGGTATGCGGCACGCCTTCCAAAAATTCAAACATATTCGCTAACCCTTGCAGAAAACATTCTCGATTCTGCGACGGGAACACCTGGTATAAAAATGCGTTACTATAAGGGAAGGAAAGGACCAAGAAATGACGGATGACTTCCTCACCTTCATGCAGGAAAGGGGCTTCTCCGAAATCCACCTGAGTGGCCCCTGGCTTTGTTTCTAATGGCAGAGCGGTCTCTTCGCTTTCTTCTACTAACTCTCGCTTGCGTTTGGAAACATAGTCCCGGACCGAACGGTCAGATCCTGTAAACTGATGGTGTTCTACTAATAGATCATAGATTCGTTTTGCTGTCCGGCGAAACTTCTTTTTCTTTTTAAAATCCTCTAGCAGCCATTCATCGATAATCGGTTTGACTGGATCCATGACAGGGGATACTCTTTTTTGTCTGATCGGTTTCTCCGGATTGAAATCTTCCATGTCGGAATACTTCTTCACCGTTCGCCGATCTACCCCCATCTGCCGCGCTACTTCTGCATAGCTGCAACCTTTTATATTCGTTTCGTGTCTGATATAATTAACTTCAGCCATTGCTAACATCTCCTATACTACCTCCCGTAAAGATATGCCCATACAGGAGTGTATGTATTTTTCAGGATGTTGGCAAGTGGCCTTTTTTATGTACATAAATTAGCTGCCGTTTCCTACATTTCTAGTGTGCCATAAACA
>NZ_JBEPKD010000057.1:0-2502 GCF_040544555.1 Halalkalibacter oceani | reverse complement strand
ACGACGTGAGCCGGCACAAAGTTAGGCGGCCCGTTTTCCGGAAGCCCGGCCGCGATCCTTTCCACCTTCAACTTTTCCGCGCGTTCCTTTAGCTCCTCGAGTTTTTCCGTTATATTGTCGATGTTTACCACCCCCGTAAAATTAAAGAAGGACGCCGTTAAGCGCCCCCGTACGTTACCAATCGGTCGATCACGACATACTGCGTCCCTATCGATGTCGCATACGCTAGTAAGATAACGCGATCCCCCGGTCTAAGCTCGTTAGATCCCGTCACTCTCTCGGCCACCGCGCAATCATCCGGATCTAATATTCGGTCTACTCCATCCTCTTTTATGCGAAGATCCGGCGGTCTTGACGTTACAGTGCCAAATCGAACTTCAACGTCAGTATTACGGCCGATTTCACGAATAAGCGGTACGAGGTTATTATGTGATCCTCCTTCCGCTCGAAATGTTCTGACGCCGCCGTTTAGATCGTATCTCCTCATTAAACTCCTCCCTCCCACTCAGTTTTGAGCTTTCTAAATAACGCTCCGGCCACCGCATCAATATCGCTTTCTTTCCGCACGTTCATCGTTCCCACGGTTACACTAACAGTAGGAGCTCCACCGCCGCCACCATTCCGGTAGGACTCGGCTTCTTCCCTCGGCAGTACCGTTTCTCCTTTATGCAACCGCGCAACGTAACCGTCATATGGGACGCGTTCTAGTCCGTGGTAATGCGATCCAGCTACGCGTCCGCCAGTTACACGATTGACTAGGTTTCCTGCGCCACTAATGACGTTAGATACTGCTTCCGGCATTTTGAATTTTCCGAGGAGCCCCGTGAAATCAGACCACGCCGACTTTGCACGTCCTAAAAACGATAGCAGCGGATCAAAGAAGTTACTCACGGCTGTTTTGGCCCGATCCATCGCGTTAGATACCGACGCTCTTGCCCGGTTAAACACGTTCTGGAACAACGTTTGGATTCTAGCGCCAAATGATCGAACCACTCCGACAATACGTCCGACGAACCACAATTGTACGAGGTTCCACAGGCCCGTTACAGCCCCCGTTAGGATCTGCTTCACGCCGGCCCATACTCCGGCCCAATCTCCGGTGAAGAGCGAGCTAAACGTCTTAATAAGCCCGAGGATAATGTCGAGCGCTCCGCTGATTACGCCTTTAATATTGCCCCATACCGATTGTACAATTGTCGCGATAATCGGTAGCGTTACCATAAAAACTCCCCGCAGGAAGTTTCCAACATTTTGAACAGCGGCTACAATCTGCGCTCCATTCTCCGACCAAAACGCGCCCATTTTAGACGCGATTCCGCCGACAAACGACGCGATCCCCCCGAAGGCTTGCATAATGTACGGCAGGATCAGCTTTGTCCGCTCGACTATATCCTTTGCGAGTACAGTAGCGAGAGGCCATATCGCTGACACAAACGACTGGATTCCGCTAACCGCCGACTCGAAACCTGACTTAATCGTCGTCCCTAAATCGGAAAGAAACGAGAGAGCGCCTTTAAGTTTATCTCCTTTATCGAGCATCCCCTCAATTGAATCGCCTGACCAGCGTACCGCGTCGGTTAAATTCTCAAAATGGCCTCCGATGTGACCGAATAATCCAGCCCACGGCTTTATGAAGTCGCTCACCCTTTGGCCGACAGCGCTGAACACGTCCATAACCTTTTGCCCGCCGTCTGTCACCGTGGATAGCGCCGTTACGATTGGCGACGCGAACATCCCTCCGATTGATATGAGATCCGGCAGTCGCGAAAATGTATCGCCGAACCATGCCATAAAGTCCTGGATATACGGCTTTACCGGTTCCATAATCGTCGCCATCGTGGAACTGATCGACGACTTGAGACTATCGACCGATCCCGTCCATGTGTCCTTTGTGCGTTCCATGATACCGGCCATAGCTGCGGTGGCCCCGGCAATGCCGTCCGTCCCGTTTTGCATCCCGTCGACTAGCATCTCGATCCCTTGCACGGAGTCATACATGCCCGCGGATATATCCTTTTTGATCTGCTCGACTGACTTGCCCGTCTGATTGGCGAGGATCTTCAACGCGGGAATACCGGCATCCATCAGCCGATTGACCTCACCGAGCGATAACGTACCGGCCACCTGCATCGCGCCGAATGCGCTCGCTATCTGACGCAGACCCTCCGATCCTTTACCGGACGCAGCCGCAGAATCCCCGATTGCCTGCATCGTTGGGATAATGCGCTCAGTATCCATCCCAAACGCTACGAGGTTACGCGCCGTCTCCGCTAAGTCCGGAAAGGCAAACGGTGTCGTCTTTGCGAATGCTAGAACGTCGTCGAGGAATGCGTTAGCCTCCGACGCGTCGCCCATCATGACTTCAAGCGAGACTTGTGCGTTCTCGATCGCGGACAGTCGGGCCATACCGGTATTTGCGAGAGCTGCTCCGGACAATAGTCCGAGAGCACTTGCGTATTGACCGACCGTGCCGATCGCCGAGTTAAACGGAGCGATGATGCT
>NZ_JBEPKD010000056.1:0-2518 GCF_040544555.1 Halalkalibacter oceani | reverse complement strand
AAAACCGTTTAGAAATTTCAGGAGTAAGGGGGTAATAGACGCGAAAACAGCCGATTTTAGCGGCGAAATCAAGCGATAGACAAACGTTACTATTTGCCGAGTGTATTAGGTTAGGTAACGCTTATTTGACGTTCTAAAGCGTCGCCAACCGATAAGGGGGACGAGTTTATTTGTGAACGAATAACAGTCCGGGAGTACGCATACGGGCAGAAGGATCGCGAATACGAAGCGTGGTATTGTGAGGAAAGCCAGGAGTTACACGAGATCATAAAGGAGGTCGAGCCTTTGCGTCCAGCAATTGTTAGACATGAAACGATCAAAAAAGCCGAAGGTGGACACACGATAAACGCGATTGTAGTAGATGCTAATACTGGCGAAATAATTGACCGGTGGAGTAAGGCATATCCGAGAACATGGTCATATGATCGGGTTATCCGTCATTGCCGCGATGCTCTCGACGAGATTTGCTATCACTTGTGCTTTGACCACGTAGAACATCGCTTCGGACACGTAAAGGAGGAAGAGAACGTATGTCAGACAGCTTAGCGCCGCGATTAGAAAGTTTCGAGCAGCGGAAGTATGAGCCGATTGTTTGGTCGGGCGGAGAAGGAACCGGAGATGAGATCGCTTATATAGAGGACACAGGCTATCGTTGTCCGCGCAAAGAGGTAGTAAAACGGGAAAAGAACGAGAAGCGCCGCTTGAAGTGGTACGACGAGACGAAAGGCTACGGATTTACAACCGATGGTTTATTCGTGCATTGGCGCGAGGTTGAAGCGGGTACACCGGAGGCCGGGGCCATTGTCGAATGTGAGGTCAAGGAGTCAGCGAAGGGAAAAAAGGCAGTAAACGTCATTATCAAAAACTAACCAAAAAAGGATCGTCGTCAATCAAGAATGCAAAGATAATTTTCGCGGAGGTCAAAGTGAAGGTGGTGTAGGCGTGAGCACTCCGTATGATTCGATTGCTCGTGAGATTAGGGCGGATAGGAGACGGCGCGAGCTTGAGCAGGAAGTAGAGGACGCGAAAAATTCTTCTTGTTATCGAGATTTAAAGAAGGAACAAAAACCATTAAGCTACTGTCGAATAGTCGGTAGACACACTTATAAATATTAGGGGGAATCATTAATGCCAAAGTATATCGAAGAAGCAAGACAAGCGAGAGAAACTGTAAATGAAATCACACAACGCGCAACAGGAAATATCCGCACATTCCAGAAAATGTACGATGAATTAAAGGTGGAAATTGAAAATGACGGTTTGTTGTCACCCGAAGGCAAAGAAAAGAAACGTGAAGAACTCAACGAAAAGATGGGTCGACAATTAATGGAAACGTTAGCCACGGAACGAGATGAGTTTGAAAAAGCGGTTGTAAAGGCGCAAAACAATGCACAAAGAGCATTAATTGAGCCGCTGGAAAAACCACACGAAATGGATGTCGCATTACATGACCGCGAAGTAACTCAATTAAAGCTGGATGCCGTATTTTTAAGTGGTCGTGAAGTTGTTAATAAACTCACCACCTACGCAGAAACAATCGATAATCCTTATCTCGCGGAGCAATTGGTCAAAGAGTTACCAGGTATCGCTGATCGTGTTTCTGGTTCCTCGACCATCACGTCGGCTGATATGAGTAAGTTACGGAGTGTGTATACGTCATTACAACAGAAGGCGCTGACTCCGGACAAACGAGAAGCAAAACAAATCCTAGAATCGATGAATGGTCGTTTTAGCACTAAACTTTATCAAGGCCTTCATGAGGATGCGATTAAAAGTCGTTTAGGTGTCGGTTACTCACGTTACCTTAATGAGCCTCAACTTAAGTTAAAAACGTTAGTGGATTCTGATTAAAAACAACAATAAGGAGCGATTACATGACTAAATATCCAAAGAAAATTGATGAAAAAATGAAAGCGTATAACGAAAAACACGCACAGGTTGATAATACCCGCAGCCTAGCGGTTGAAGCGGTAAGAGCAGCGAGAGAATATGCGGAGGAACAGTATCGCAAAGAGTCACCTAAAAAGCTAGAAGCAATTGAATCGGCGAAAATAGCGTATTTACAATCGGTTGCAGACTTTGCTTCGTTCAAGAATGAATTGGCATCACTGCCGTTTGAAATTGCGAGGGAAACAGTACCTACGGCATTAGACTCCGTTGGACCTCCTTCAATCCCGGAAATCGCATGGACATACCGTCAACACGTCGAAAGTGATGGCAATAAGTATATGATCTTTCCGGACGAAGTGAACCACGCGGTCAAAGAGTTCGAGGTTAAACGGTTCAGTAGAGTGTAAATTAAAGGGGGATAAACAATGAAGTATAACGTACCAGGAAACCATTTTATTGTAATTACAGACGATCACGATGCGATGAACGCAGTACCAGAGGGAAAAAACCTTGAATCAGTAGATTTACACAATCGTTTTAATGGGACAATTGAAGATTTATCTCATTTATATGAACAGTTTTTGAAAAAGGAGCTTCAATCATCCGCAGTTTTTTACGCGGCTGCAAA
>NZ_JBEPKD010000055.1:0-2603 GCF_040544555.1 Halalkalibacter oceani | reverse complement strand
GGATCAGCATGCCGCGGTGAATACGTTCCCGGGCCTTGTACACACCGCCCGTCACACCACGAGAGTTTGTAACACCCGAAGTCGGTGGGGTAACCTTTTGGAGCCAGCCGCCTAAGGTGGGACAGATGATTGGGGTGAAGTCGTAACAAGGTAGCCGTATCGGAAGGTGCGGCTGGATCACCTCCTTTCTATGGAGTTTAGACTCTAATCGACGAACAACTTCGGTTGTTTGACGCTTGTGCTGTTGTTCAGTTTTGAGAGTACTCAAAACTCTCAATAAAGTTACTGGAATGTGCTCCTGCGCGCTCCTTGCGTCGCTTTCTCGTCGCAAAGCTGCATGCAGTATCACAATGACGTTCCTCATGAAGGGAACGAGGTCAGTTGCTTTGTTCAGTTTTGAATGAATTCTTTTGCTCCTGCGGTTACTCGTCGCAAGGCAGCATGAAGTCATTCTGATATTATTATTTTCATTGAATGGTGGGGGCCTGTAGCTCAGCTGGTTAGAGCGCACGCCTGATAAGCGTGAGGTCGGTGGTTCGAGTCCACTCAGGCCCACCATATTATTTGATTTGGGGCCTTAGCTCAGCTGGGAGAGCGCCTGCCTTGCACGCAGGAGGTCAGCGGTTCGATCCCGCTAGGCTCCACTTTGAGAGAATTCAATCTCTCAAAAATTAAGTTGCTGAATCTGTTCTTCGATGAGGGGAACGAAGTCGGTAGCTTCATTGACAAGAGTATTCTTCTGTCAATTGGTTCTTTGAAAACTAGATCATGATAACAAGTAAGTTCATCGGAGTCTTGTTCACAAAACAAGATGAGATCGAACGAACGTCAAGAATTCAAAGGCAATGGAGACATTGTCTAAAAAACGACCTTTTGATAAAGATCGTTTTTGGCAAAGAGATTCGAGCAGGTCGAGGAAGCAAGTGTTCGAGGAATGAAGCGTAGTTCCCTACGTGACATGACCGAGAAACACGAAGCTGACGAAGACATGCGAAGAAGATCTGCCGCCAAAATTGGTTAAGTTAGAAAGGGCGCACGGTGAATGCCTTGGCACTAGGAGCCGAAGAAGGACGCGACGAACGGCGAAACGCCTCGGGGAGCTGTAAGTAAGCTTTGAACCGGGGATATCCGAATGGGGGAACCCATCATCCGTAATGGGATGATACCCGTATCTGAATCCATAGGATACGAGGAGGCAGACCTGGGGAACTGAAACATCTAAGTACCCAGAGGAAGAGAAAGCAAATGCGATTTCCCGAGTAGCGGCGAGCGAAACGGAAACAGCCCAAACCAAGAGGCTTGCCTCTTGGGGTTGTAGGACGTCTCATATGGAGTCAAAAAAGAAGAGCATAAGTGAAGCGATCTGGAAAGATCCATCAGAGAGGGTAACAATCCCGTAGCTGAAATGCCCTTCTCTCCGAGACGGATCCTGAGTACGGCGGGACACGTGAAACCCCGTCGGAATCCGGGAGGACCATCTCCCAAGGCTAAATACTCCCTAGTGACCGATAGTGAACCAGTACCGTGAGGGAAAGGTGAAAAGCACCCCGGGAGGGGAGTGAAAGAGATCCTGAAACCGTGTGCCTACAACTAGTTGGAGCCCGTTAATGGGTGACAGCGTGCCTTTTGTAGAATGAACCGGCGAGTTACGATATGTTGCAAGGTTAAGCTGATGAGGCGGAGCCGTAGCGAAAGCGAGTCTGAATAGGGCGCATCAGTAGCATGTCGTAGACCCGAAACCGTGTGATCTACCCATGTCCAGGGTGAAGTTCAGGTAACACTGAATGGAGGCCCGAACCCACGCACGTTGAAAAGTGCGGGGATGAGGTGTGGGTAGGGGTGAAATGCCAATCGAACTCGGAAATAGCTGGTTCTCCCCGAAATAGCTTTAGGGCTAGCCTCGAGGGAAGAGTGTTGGAGGTAGAGCACTGATTGGACTAGGGGTCCCCACAGGATTACCGAATTCAGTCAAACTCCGAATGCCAATCACTTATCCTCGGGAGTCAGACTGCGAGTGCTAAGATCCGTAGTCAAGAGGGAAACAGCCCAGACCATCAGCTAAGGTCCCCAAGTATACGTTAAGTGGAAAAGGATGTGGAGTTGCCCAGACAACCAGGATGTTGGCTTAGAAGCAGCCACCATTTAAAGAGTGCGTAATAGCTCACTGGTCGAGTGACTCTGCGCCGAAAATGTACCGGGGCTAAACGTATCACCGAAGCTATGGACTCGCACCGTATGGTGTCAGTGGTAGGGGAGCGTTCTGCGTGCAGCGAAGTCAGACCGAGAGGACTGGTGGAGCGCGCAGAAGTGAGAATGCCGGTATGAGTAGCGAATGAGGGGTGAGAATCCCCTCCGTCGAAAGCCCAAGGTTTCCTGAGGAAGGCTCGTCCGCTCAGGGTCAGTCGGGACCTAAGCCGAGGCCGAAAGGCGTAGGCGATGGACAACAGGTAGACATTCCTGTACCACCTCCTCACCGTTTGAGCAATGGGGGGACGCAGAAAGGTAGGGTAAGCGCGGCGATGGAATGCCGCGTCCAAGCAGGTAGGCTGGAAAGTAGGCAAATCCGCTTTCCGTAAGGCTGAGCTGTGATGGCGAGGGAAATT
>NZ_JBEPKD010000054.1:0-2725 GCF_040544555.1 Halalkalibacter oceani | reverse complement strand
AGGAGTGTATGTATTTTTCAGGATGTTGGCAAGTGGCCTTTTTTATGTACATAAATTAGCTGCCGTTTCCTACATTTCTAGTGTGCCATAAACATCCGGTCAATTCAATGCCAACTGGACTGTTGGTCAAATCTTTGAGTACCAGTGCAAGTTTTTCCTCATCCCAATCTCCACTAATCTTATTAAGAGCAATGTTCAGTGCTTTTTCTTTCTCCAAATCTAGGTCAACTACAGAAACATCGATGTGCGAAGGATTGCTCTCTAATAGAATTTTAAACCTCTGATGTCCTCCTACAAGGTTCCCGGTCCGTTCATTCCAGACCAAAGGCTCTACATAGCCAAATTCATTTATTGATCGCTGTAACTTTTCGTATTCCGGATCACCTGGCTGCAGGTCTACCCGAGGATTATATGGAGCTGGGTTTATTTTAGTAACAGGTATAGCCATTATGTTCATACCTTATCCCTCCTTTTCTTCTGCTTTATGAATTAGATTGTGTGTTTTAGAAAAGAAAAAACACCCCAATGGGTGCTTATCTATGATTCCTCTCTTGAAGAAACTCTTTGATAGATTTTAGAGCAAACTCTACGAACATTCTATTGTTTTCATCTGGCTCTGCTGATACCTTCACCTCATTTATACCCTCTGTCTCAAGAGCATTAATGATAAATAGCGATTTGATAGCGACATTTAGTTCAATCCCGTTTTCAAGAGCTTCATGTAAATCAGCAATATCCTTGTAATCAATTATCAATGTGCCTTTTGGAGCCATTTCCATCAATACCATCCCCTTTAATAATCCATAAAACATCTGCACAAAGATGCTAATCTCTCGCTTTAAGTTTATATGTTCTTACTAACTTGAGACGATTAAAAAGTTCGTCATGCTTAATATCATTAATCAGATCATCAATATCCCCGCTTATCTTACACTTATAAAAACCATCTTCATTTAGGAATAAAAGCCCCATTTCACATGTCTTGCTAACTTGTTCCGATTTCAATGAAATATCTTTAAATATTATTAACATCTTTTCTAAAACATCGTTAAAATTTAAGAGACCGATATTTAAAGTGTATTTATCTGTAATGGTCTCAACTAAATTTTTATTTTCAATAAAATCACTTGGGTAGACTATATAAATCTCACCTTCATCAATTGAGATTAAGTTTTTACCGAAATGATTAAATGATAAAAGATTTATCTCAAAAATATAATTAACAATATCCTTTTCCTTCCACAAAGTAGATAAAACTATTACACTCTTGTCTAATTCTTCAAAAGTACATATTCCAGATCTTTTAAAATCAACCAACACGTCTAAATATAAATTAGAAATATCTTTTTTACCCTCAGACCCTCCAATTGTCTCTGCGTTAGCCAATTCCTCTTTAAATTTTTCTAAGAAATCGCCTTGGCCTGCACCACTAACCCACCCATGATAAGGAAGTTCAATATTTTTAGAAATACCATCAACGTATTCTCCATTAGAATAAATTTCCCTGGTGTCAGATAAAATGATCGAGAATCCCGACCTATTTACGTATGAAATAATAGCTGTCACTTTTCTCTCCCCCTCTACTCCAAATTTCATGATGTATTATTTCCCTGCAACTATTTACCTTTAATATCAAAAACCAACAAACAATCCCCAGAGATCCATAATGTAAAAAGTCCCAACAAGAATTATTATGGCAATAAACGCAATCAATTTGTTGACTAGGACCTCTGGTATTTTTATTGCCCTTAATGTCATTGTGACAAGCCCAGTAACTACAATTGTTACTATGATCATAATTCCTGCATTAATCGCAATATTGTTTATTGGACTGTTGTCAACGCCTGATAAATCTAATCCCATACTTTTCACCTCAAGTGTCAACATTCGACACGAAGGTATAAGTTCCTGCAACTTTTTACACATAATAAGACTTCGCTGGAGTCCCCACTCTGGTCTTTTTATGCATATACAAAAAAGGCGCCTGCCGCACGTTCGGGCTATCCCCGGACCCTAGCAGCAGACGTTAATTCTCTACCCCGCGCAAAGCAGGATTGACATAAATAACTACGCGCAAATACGCAAATCAACTCAACTTATGAAGATGTTTATTTTCACCTTCACTTATAGTTGATGAAAGTACGTTGCTTGCATGACAAGCAAGATATTTTTTATTTATTTTCACTTTTGCCTGCTCGATGAATTTGTGTACCGATAAACAAGACACTCCGATTTCCTTATTTACATCACCTGCTACCTCCGGGTATTAGGGTTGTTTAGAGATCAGAAAAAGCACCATTGCGGTGTTTGTACATTCATTCTCTGTATTTACTCGGTAAGTAATATTTCATATAACCTTTTACATCATAAAGAAAACTAAACAACTTTTCATAAGACATAACACCAGTGACTGAAACAAGGGCTTCATGAACTGCTGGACTATAGTAACCCGAAAACAATTCATGATTTTTATATGTGTTAATAATCCTCACTAAGCTATTATTTTTATATTCAAGGTCCAATTCCTCTCTTAACTCTTTAGCTATTTTCAAACTTTCATTTTTATTTGTTTTAAAAAGCTCCATCCCTTTTTCAGCTTTTTCAACGAAATATTTCATTTTATTTATAACTGAATCAATTTCATAAAGCCTAGTTCACGATTGTTAGACGACCCCCATTTCGCTTTTAGTGTTTTTAAAAAATTAATTACGCGGCTTGACTAGTC
>NZ_JBEPKD010000053.1:0-3750 GCF_040544555.1 Halalkalibacter oceani | reverse complement strand
CTGGAATTCATGAGAACATCACTCATGAATTTGAAGACCTTCCTGCGGCTCCGCTTTCAGGCTAAGAGCCACTCAAAAGGCTAACACCGGCCTTTTGAGTGGCTCTTTTATTCTTCGACTTTTAGTTCGTTTTCCTTCACGCGGTCAAGCGTCATTTTATAGCCGTCGTTTCCGTAGTTCAGGCACCGTTTGACGCGGGAAATCGTCGCGGTGCTAGCGCCGGTTTCGGTTTCGATTTTATGATAGGTAAAGCCATTTTGCAGCATTCTGGCTACCTCCAGACGCTGGGCAAGGGACTGGATTTCGTTAATGGTACATAAATCATCGAAAAATTGATAGCATTCCTCAAGATCCTTTAATGACAAAATCGCTTTAAATAGTTGATCGAGCTCCTTGCCGCGCAGCTTATCTATTTGCAATGTCATTCACACCTTTCCTTTTTCATTTAGTAGGTGACACTTGTAAGAGCAGGAACAATATTAATCCATGTTTGTCCAGGAGTCAGCGGGACTTGTGCCCCATCCTTGACAGGTATAATTTGCCCATCACGATTTTCCCAATCCACTTCACTGGCGATCCCGCTTTGAAAGAGGATTCCTTTACCGCCGGAGGTAAGATCAATGGCACGACGTCCGACATCATCCAGCGTCCGGTGTTCAGCTTCGACAACGAACAGGTTCGCCAGGCTGATCGGCTCGTCCGTTTCGTCGTCAATCGTCTGTTCTTCCCCATTAAACCGATGGTAGAGACCCAGCTCCTCATCAAAGGCGTACTGAACCATATTCCGGTCATAATAATTAATTTCAATTGCTTTTCCGTCCGTACCCGCTATTTGAATCTCTTCATTTTCATAGAAATCAAGGCTTGGAACAGGCCCGTCCAGCTCATAATTACGAGATTCAAAGCCTTCCCAAATGTGCTCGAACGTAATATAGGAATTGTGAGGCGCCTGCCGCTCGGAAGAACGTTCAAAAAGCGTTCCATCATAATACAGCCCGTTTAGAAAATCCGCCGCTCCGCCATTCAACAATTGCTCGGCGTCCGGACTCCAGCCGTGAATGACGAGCATTCCGTTATAACCGTTGACCAAGTCAATAAAATATGGCCGGGCACTGCGCACAGGTCCGACGCGCTCCGGCAGCTGGCTGTGATACAAAGCGACAAAACGGGTCACTTCACCTTCCGCCAGCACTTCATAGACCACATCGGCGGAAGTCAAGCCCGATTGGGGCCTAGCCGCCGGATGATTGTTAATTGTCACTCCGACAACGCGGCGATCAAGCTGCTCCTCCGTTCCAACCCCTGTTAACGGATATGTATAAGGGAGAGAAGCCTCGACTTCTCCCACATCTTCAACTGGTTCTACCTGTTCCTCTTCTTCTATGTCCACCGTCGGTTCATCGTTCTGACACGCGACCAGCATCGTCAAAGCCGCAACTGCTGCCATCCATTTGCTTCTTTTTTTCATTTCATGCACAACCTTTTCCTGAATTAACTCACTAAAGGATCTCTTTTTTTAGTTTACCGCATAATTGCAGGAAAGAGTACCGTTTTCTTTTTCACATCATAAATTCCACGCTGGGTGACACGAATATACGGCAAATGGGTAGAGGAAAAGAAGAGCAGGCTGTAAATTGGGTCTTCGTGCTTATATCCGCGCTCTCTTAACAGTGTAACAAATTTTTTCTCTTCTTCCATAATCTCTTGCATCGGTTTCGCTGATAAAACGCCAAATAGCTCCAATGTCATGCTGCCGATCACATTTCCATCCTCTACGAGCGTCATTCCGCCTCCCTGCTTTTTCAAAGCCCGGAAAGCAGCGATCATATCGGATACATTTTTCCCGATCAAAATAATATCACCGGTGTTCGAAAACGAACTGGCGAAGCCGAGAACGTGCGTGGCGAAGCCTTTAATCATTGTCGCAATAAGCCACTTCCCGTTTTTATCGATCATGACAAAAAAGCTT
Source organism: Halalkalibacter oceani (assembly GCF_040544555.1). NCBI lineage: Bacteria > Bacillati > Bacillota > Bacilli > Caryophanales > Bacillaceae > Halalkalibacter > Halalkalibacter oceani. The sequence continues at coordinate 1,781 of NZ_JBEPKD010000053.1, read as the reverse complement.
TCATCATGCGTCGTCGCCAATTCCTGGCCTGTCGGCTCCACCGAGATTTGATACGGCTTCAAAATAACGGCATTCGCCATTTCAATTCCCATCGGCATGGAAAAAGATAAATCACTTTCGGAGAGATCCCAATCAATTTCAAGCGGTCCGATGCCGAACTTCTCCCAAGGAAACGACTCAAAGCCTTCGCATTGTCGGCCTTCCCGTACTAGCCACTGGCCTTTTGCCAGCACCGCTTTCGGATTCGGCTGATCAATCGCTTCAAGAATGTTCAAATGCGCAATCCGGCCAGGCGCAATCATCCCCAGCTTCTGATCAAGCTGATAATATTTTGCGACGTTATAGCTTGCCATCGAATAAGCGTCAATCGGATCAAGCCCGCTATCAATTGCAATCTTAATCAGCTGATCCATCACGCCATTTTCGTAAAAAGAAGGCGGCGATCCGTCGGTTGTCATTAAGCATCTGTCAAAATAGTCAACGCCGAGCTCTCTCATTTCTTTTAACAGCTTCGGTAAATCCGGCCGGATCGACGAATGGCGTAAAGAGGTCATATAGCCCAGATTTAGACGTCGCACCGCTTCTTCTCCCGTCATCGCCTCATGGTCGCACGTGACCCCTAAAAGAGCCATCTTCGCCAAAGTTCGTTCAGAAGCCCCGGGCAAATGTCCTTCAATCCGCTTGCGCAGACGTGCCGTTTCCTGCATCCAGTGTAAAATCGAATCATCTCCGTTTAACACCTTCGGCCACGATGTCAGCTCTCCGCCTTGAATGACAAGCGGATGCTCGAGCCATTCCTTCATTTTCGAATGTGAAAAGAAGGCGTTGTCCAGCACCTCGGTCTGGGCATCATAGCGGCACCACCAGAACATCGTCGCCGGGAGCTCATTCAAGGCTTCAATAATGGAAAGCGCTTTCTTTTTTTCAAGATACAAAAAAAACACCATGTTGTCATTGATCAGCGTTGTCGTCCCCCGGGAGGACGCATATTTCGCAAAGCTGTGGGGATTATATAATTGAAACGGGTGGGCGTGGTGCTCTATATAGCCAGGTACCACAAAGGATTTTTTACAATCTACAATTTCTGTTCCCGTTGTTTTCGTAGGCATTTCATCGCCAACATAAACGATCCGGTCCTCGGTCACCCAAATATTGGCGGTCAACCACTTGCGGCGGGCATGATTTAAATAAGTGGCCTCCTTAAGGACCAGTGAAGGAGCCCTGTCTCCTTGCACAACAGCAAGCTGTTGCCTTAGTCGTTGTTTTGTCCAGCGATAAAGTCGCTCTGGCATTTCATCATCACTCATTTCATCAATTCCTATTTTTTCAATCGTAACATATTTTTATGGTTTACCTCACGAAAGATGTAATATCTTTTAACGAATTTTTTGTGAAAGATCAATTTTGACAGAAAGGCAGGCTGAATATGAGACCAAATATCGGAAGAGTTGACGCGCTTTGTCGAATAACTGCCGGATTCACCTTGTTGGCCTGGGCCACAGCTAAGCTTGCCCGCAACCCGTCCCATTCACTTCCGCTGCTGGGGGCTGTAATGGGGGGCATGAAGGTCGCAGAAGGAATCACCCGCTTTTGTCCGCTTGTTTACGTGGCTGAACAAAGGAATCCGTCTTTATCCCATGAGCAAAACGTCGCTCATCAGCAGCAGGCAGACCCTTATTCATGAATCAATCGGATAGGAGGTTACTCATTAGTTGAGTAGCCGACCTTCCACACCACCGTACGTACCGTTCGGTATACGGCGGTTCCTAAGTTTACACCTT
>NZ_JBEPKD010000052.1:0-3953 GCF_040544555.1 Halalkalibacter oceani | reverse complement strand
CGTCACTTAACTCATTCGACTTTTGGGGAGGTACTCCTTTTTTCGTGCCTTGAAAACCTTGCGAGACTAAGGGTTCAAATTATGAAATTGACTCAATTTACTTAAATGGGTTTTTGCGTCTGATTTGTCTACAGCAATTAAAAAAACGCTTCGAAAGCAACTGCTTTTGGCTACTTGCATATTGCAAGGTATGATGAACATTAACTTTCAACTAAGCATCCATTTGTGCAACCATTTCTCTTTCGAAATCGGGAATACACTTTCTATCTTATGCTTGTGTTTGTTGTCACAGGCATCGGCTATTCTTTATTTTTCACCACGCCTTTATTTTTGGCAGAGGTGCATTCATGCAAGCCTCATTGGCCTGGTGATTGCCTGCCGCAGCGGTTACGGCACTGTTAAACCATCAAGGAGGGAAGTTAGTGGATCTTAAAGGTCCAACCGCTTTATTTTCGATCGCCTCGGTCTTAGTGATTTCGTGCTTCTTCCTTTTGGCCGCGTTGATTAGTTTCAGTGTATGGTTGATCACTTGTTTGCTTATCTTAGGGTACGTCGGTCAATCGTTCATCGCGATTGTGATGCTCGGACCATTTCGTTAACGCTACCAGCAGACCAAGCAGGGATCGGCATGGGATTGCTAATGATGCAAAACTTTATTGCCGGTTCCATTGCCATAGGCCTGTATAGCAGAGTTATCGAAATTGAAACAAGCCGTTCATGGAATCCATTGTCATCCTCTTTGGCAGGCACCATCTACAGTAATCTTTTTCTAGGATTGACGATTTTATTTATCATTGTTTTTACGCTATATCGCTATAACGTACAAAAAAGAGCAATACATTTACAAGAAGTTGACTATTAGGTACAGAGATTGCTCTTACTAGATGAAAGAGGTGGTTATGTGAAACTGGCTCATATCAATTTATCGGTTAATGATGTTGATGCTTCAGTAGCGTTTTTGGAAACGGATTTGGTCTGAGATATGGTACCCATGGAAACGGATCTGCTGTCATGTATGGTGACGATGGTCAGTTTGTCTTAACATTAATGAAAGGAAAAGACGTTCAGTATCCGAAACCTTTCATATCAATTTTACTCAGGAGAGCAGAGAACAAGTGGACCAGCGTTTGAAAAATGACGGCTATAAGGTTGTTCCTCCGGTTGATCATCATGAATATTCCTTTTATGTTCGAGCACCAGGCGGGTTTACTGTTGAAGTTATTAAAAGGGACAGGTAGAAGATGATCGAAATTACGGTATAATAGCCATAATAAATTGAAAATCGCTCCCCCACTTTCAATTATTTGGCCAGTGCGATCATTTATCATTAAAAGCATTTTGAGGATTGTAAAACAGCTAATTCGAAGGGAGATCGTTTCGCCATGATCGTCCACACTTGCAAACCACATAGGATATTATCGCCATTCGTGGAATATTTTTGGTACATGGAAAACCAAAATATAACATGTCAAAATGAGCGAACTTTACCGGATGGTTCCGTTGATCTCATTATTGATTTAAATGCGGAAAAAGTCCACATGGCAACTGCGTTGAACGAAACATTGCGGCTCAACAATGTATTTGTCTGTGGGCCTCATTCCAGTCATTTTGTGATTTACAATTCGCTTGAAACAAGAGTGATTGGCGTTCATTTTAAGCCGGGCGGCGCTTATCCGTTTCTCGGTTATCCTCTCGATCAATTGCATAATGCTATACAATCGATGGATGCGATTTGGGGGCATTTAGCTAAAAATCTGCGCGAGGATCTGCTCGAATTACCAACGGTTGAGCAAATGTTTCATGTGCTTACCGACCGATTGCTGCAATTGGCTGTTAAGCCGCTTGATATACATCCGGCCGTTCAATTTGCGATTGAGCATTTAGGTAAAAATAGCACACGGACGGATCACGTGCGACACGTTGTTGACCAAATTGGCATCAGTCACAGACGATTTATCGAACTGTTCAAGAGGGAAACCGGCTATACACCAAAACGTTATAGCCGCATCCGTCGATTCCAAGAAGTGCTAAGGAAAATGAATGAACGGCAAACCATGATAGATTGGACGGATATCGCATTCAACTGCGGGTATTACGATCAGTCTCACTTTATTAAGGATTTTTGTTCTTTTTCCGGATTGAACCCGACTGATTATGAAACGATTCCCGGGAGGCATTACAATCATGTGCAATTATGAAGGATGGGGTCAATTTTTTACAATACGGTTTGTGATAGTTGATGTAGAATAATGTATGAACAAGCAGGAACAAGCGCAGCTTATGCCGCATGCATTTTACAACTTAACACGAGGAGGGCATTACAATGGGAAACGAGTGGACCCCAAAAAGTTATTCTTCAGTTATTCCGACACTGCGTGCGGAACACGCCGATCAATTGTTGGATTTTTTGCAAGACGTTTTCGATGCGGAAGTGCTTCACCGCTCGGAGGATGAAAATGGGAAGGTTACACATGCCGAAGTACGTATCGGAGATGGGATCGTCGAAGTTTCGAATGCTAATGAGGCGTGGCCAGCAAATGAAACTTCACTTCATGTTTTTGTTCGCAACACGGATGAGTGCTACAAGCGCGCATTGGAGGCGGGAGCCGCTTCTCTATATGAACCGGCGGACATGCCCTATGGTGAAAGAAGCGGTGGTGTTAAGGATGAATTCGGAAACAGCTGGTTTATTGCAACGTTTCAAAGAGGTGAAGATCGTGGCTATTACGATTAACGACGTACCGCAAATCGCTCTCTTCCGAAAAAGAGAAATAGAAAATCTGTTGTCATAAGCATTGGCATCACCGGAAGATAAACGCAAATTGACGTTTGCCCAGCAGACTTTGAAAATTATTTCACCTAGCAGATGCCAATTCAAAGAGAGCATCTGCTTACACTATGAAATTACCCGAGGTCATCTGGCATTTACTCATCAACTTGGGTATGGTTTATTTTCGCTTTATTTTTAATGTTATTCGGTGTAGACTGCCTCCTGCTTTGTACTCAACACGAACGGTTTTTTTACCCGTTTTGTTTTCAACTCCCGCGGCGAATCTAACAAAACGAGTTCACTATCATTGATAAAAGCAACACGATCACAAATATCATCAGCCACTTGCATAATTTGATCGGCAACAGGGCATCGGCATCGTTTTGGATATGTCTTTCCATCTTTCCCGGCGGCAGCCTCCACAGGAGCGTTTCCAATTCACCTTCCATAAAGAGTAGCCGCAAGAATGGGTTTTGATTAACCATCTCCAGTCCTTGAAGGAGAAACTGTTGCAAATCTTCCCTTGGCAAAAGGAAGCTGTTTATGTTTATACACTTGCAACCTCTCTCTAATTCGCTTCTCTTCCTGCTCTAAAATATCAAAGTACAGTTCTTCTTTAGATTGATAGAAAATAGAAAACGTAAAAAGAACCTGGAGAAATTCCAGCCGCTTTCGTTAATTCCCCAACTAGTATTGCTTTGAACTACAAAACAGGCGAGATCCTTGAAAGTGCCAAACAATCACTATTTTTGATCAGGAAAAGCTACGGAAGGAAGAAGAATTAGAGGGCCACTACGCCATTACGACAAGCGAATATCAGGAAATTGTCTCCCTTCTCATTGCCAAGATTCTGGAGCCGCATTTAAAAAGAAAGCATTCGGTTACCGCTGGAAGGCTTCGTGCAGCCACACACAGGGAAATTACTACCTGTTTGACAACCAGTGATCGCAAGTGTTGAAGGCTGTATTTTTCTTCTCCCAACTAAAAAAGTAAGTATTTTACATTATTTCAAAAAAGACTCAAATAAATCTAAAGACCTATATAATTTACTAAAAATAGGTTATTTAGTCTACTTTGTCTCATCGGTCTAAATCGGATAGGAGGTTACTCATTAGTTGAGTAGCCGACCTTCCACACCACCGTACGTACCGTTCGGTATACGGCGGTTCCTAAGTTTACACCT
>NZ_JBEPKD010000051.1:0-6479 GCF_040544555.1 Halalkalibacter oceani | reverse complement strand
AAATTCGAATTACTGAGGTTTTTTTCCTATGCACTAAATCGTAATAGAGGAAAAATCCTCAACTGATAAAGTAGTACTTGACTAATCGTAGGAAAAGAGGCTGGGAAAAAGGTAAAAAACAACCTTTTTCCCAGCCTCTTGAAAACAGCCAGCCTATTTCTCCGTGATGTTTTCACGTTTTGGCACATGATTGAGGACATGGGCGGAAAGGAGAATAAAAGCTAGCGCCAGCAATACATAAATAGCAAAACTGCCAATCTGATAAGTCGTGCCGATAACGGCGAAAATCATCAGTACAAAGCTCAGCAGGATATACATAGCGACACCTCCATTAAGTCTGCTTTCTAAGTTATATTCTCGATTATCAGGAAATTGAAACATGAATTGCTGTTGCTAGGCGTGAACGTAAGAAATGGTGTTGCTTTTTTAAAAGTCATTGGTTACGTCAACGAAAATAGCGTCATTATTTCGTCACACTAAAGAACATTTTCATGTTACAATATGGAAATTGATAATTGTTAGATTTTATGATATCACGCACTGGATTACGAAAGAAAAAGTGCGGGTATGAAATAAGGGGAGATCGAGATGAACATTAAGAACAATGCTCTGGCTGGGAGTAAGCATGTTTCATTACGCACATGGTTATTTCTTGCTGCCGTCATTATTGCTGCTTTTAATTTGCGCTCGGCTATTACATCGGTTGGACCGTTAATTGGCTGGATCCGTGCTGATACGGGAATGTCGAATACGGCCATCGGGCTTTTGACAACATTGCCATTACTGGCGTTTGGCGTCTTTTCAATTGTCGCCCCGAAAATGGGAAGAAGGCTCGGAAATGAAACGGTTGTTTTTCTGGCTTTGGTCGTCTTAACAGCTGGAATTTTGCTTCGTTCTACAGGGTACTTGTCGGCTTTATTTGTCGGGACGGCGATGATCGGTCTCGGGATCGCGATTTGTAATGTGCTGATCCTGGCAATTGTGAAAGAAAAATATCCAGAAAAAATGGGCGTCATGACAGGTCTGTTTACAACTTCGATGTCGCTGATGGCCGCTCTCGCTTCCGGCTTGAGTATTCCGCTTGCAGAGACTTTCGGGCTCGGCTGGCAAAAGGCATTAGCTGTTTGGGCGCTTTTATCAGGAGCGGGCATGCTGATTTGGCTGCCGCAATTGCGCGTTCAGCACAAGCCAAAGACGTTACCGGTATTTGAAGCGAACAGCTCGCTCTTCCGTTCACCATTAGCCTGGCAAGTCACGATCTTCATGGGCTTTCAGTCGGCGATTTTTTATTGCCTGATTGCCTGGCTGCCGGAAATTCTCGTCAGCCGTGGAGTTGATGTGCCGACAGCGGGCTGGTTGCTAACGGTGATGCAGATTGCCGGCTTGCCGGCGACGCTCGTCGTTCCGATCCTGGCAGTACGGCTAAAGAGCCAGCGGCCGATTGTGCTGGCGATTGTTACGCTTTATCTTGTCGGCTTTATCGGTCTGTACAGCGGAGGAAGCGTTGCTTCGCTTACCCTTTTTAACATCCTGCTTGGATTAGGGCAGGGCGCAGGGATCAGTTTGGCCCTTACGTTATTCGGCTTGCGGACATCCAATGGCGTAGAGGCGGCTAATTTGTCGGGGATGGCTCAATCCGGAGGCTATTTTTTAGCGGCGATCGGCCCGATGTTCATGGGGTATTTGTTTGATCACTTTCATTCCTGGACACCGGCGATTTTCCTCTTGATCGGATGTAGTCTCGTCATGATCGTGACAGGGATGTATGCCGCCCAGGATCGTGTTCTTTTTCAAAAGCAGGTAAGCTAGGCTATACTGGAGACAAAAGGAGGGGGAAAATGGATAAACGTGTTGTCATTGTAACAGGAGCGGCTCAAGGGATCGGCGCAGCCGTTTCCCGGGCGTTCGCCAAAAGCGGAGCCATCGTCATCCTGGCCGACGTCGAATTAGATAGAGCGAGGGAAGTGGTTGCCGGTATCCGAAAGCAGAATGGTGAAGCTCATCCGATCCGCTGTGATGTCAGGAGCGAAGAGCAAATTATCGAGCTTGTCAGCCACGTTCAGCAACAATTTGGCAGAATCGATGTTCTGATTAACAATGCGGGCAAATCGCAATGGTGCTCTCCTTTTGATCTTAGCGCATCTGCATGGGATGATATTCTCGCGACGAATGTAAGAAGCGTCTTTCTTTTTTCAAGAGAGGCTGCGAAAGTGATGCGCAAGCAGAAAAAAGGGGCGATCATTAATATCGCTTCGACCCGTGCTGTAATGTCTGAACCGCATTCGGAAGCGTATGCCGCTTCAAAGGGCGGAATTGTCGCGCTGACGCATGCGTTGGCCGCCTCCTTTCAAGAAGAAGGAATCCGGGTGAATGCGATCAGTCCAGGCTGGATTCATACTGGAAAGCGGGAAGAGCTGCGCGAGCAGGATCACGCCCAGCATTTTTCCAAGCGCGTCGGCGAACCTGACGATATCGCCCGAGCTTGTCTGTTTCTCGCAGACGACGACAATTCCTTTATTAACGGAGAGAACATCACGATCGACGGAGGCATGACCCGCAAAATGATTTATGAACAGTAGAAGAGACTGGGACAAAGGTTGTTTTTTTACCTTTTTCCCAGCCTCTCTAAGCAATGAGCGGAACCGCCACGATCTTTTAAAGCCCGTTGTGAGTGGGTTTCTCACAACGGGCTTGTGGCGTGTGAAGCCATTGCATGGCACATCCCCGAAATGGTGAGTGAAATCCGCACATGGTTTTTAAAGCAGGCGCATGCTTTCATATTGCTTCGAGCTTAGAGAAAAGGGTAGCTTTCCCTTTTCTCTAAGCTCTTTTCTTATGCCGCTTTTTTCAGCGGGTCTTCGGCTGTGGCCGCTGTGCGTGTGGCGAAGGCGCAGTAGATGAAGAATACGGCGACTAGCATATAGCCAACGGCGAAATCGCCTGCCGCATTGAATGCGAGAGCCGGAGCGTGCATGAAGCCGACAAATGACAGCAGTGCGGCGATAAGGGCGAAAATCGTCGCCTGACGGAACTGGCGATCAATGATTGCGACCGTCATCGCTCCGAGCAGGATCGCCGTGAACATTGCCCCTTGACCGAGTGGTACAATTCCTTCTGAAATACCGGCTACCACTTCTCCGGCGGCATTATTAAAGCGGGTCATCACATAGTTGGCGAGATAAGGAAGCATCGCCAACGCAACGGCCGGGTAATATTTCTTTTCATTGGATACAAAAGCTGTACCGATCATTGACATTCCGACAAATACGAGGATCGGCGCAACAGCGGCCAATGGAATAATCGCAGCCAGTGCAGCAATCACACCACTCATGGCCGCGAGCGCAAAGACGATCGCATTTAAAATGCTGTAGCCCCGGCCGGCTCCCATTTCCTTTGAGCCGACTGTAGCGATGTACACCGTAGTCGGAAACAAGCCGCCAAAAATCGCCCCAATCATCGTCCCAATGCCATCAACCGCCTGGCATTCGCGGATGTCGTAGGAGTCTCCGGCAGCAGCCATCGCATCGACATTGTTCATCGTCTCAATCGCATTATAAAGAGTAATCGGAATCAGCACGGCCAAAATCCCGATTAGAGCGCCGAACAGGTAGCTCATTCCTTCAAATGGTGCAAGCGAAGGAATGAGTGGGTAGAAGCCGATGTTTGCCAACCCTTCTCTAATTTGTTCAGGCGATTGAAAACCGAGCGCGAAAGCAAGCACTGTACCGGCGAGGACGGCAAAGAGAGAAGCCGGAATGCGAAACGGCATCGCGATTTTACCGACAATACCAACAAGAATGATCGCAAGTGACACAAGACCGACAACCGGGATGGAGAAGGTGTTAAATAGCATTTCCCCGGCGACAAACGTCAGCGCTACCCCGGCGATCGCACCGAGCAGGGCGGCGCGGGGCAGACGTGCGCGAATCCAGTTGCCGCTGAAGCTGACAAGAGCTTCAACGAGACCGCTTAAAAAGGCGGCGGCGACAGCGATTTTCCAGGCGAGCTCGTGATCACCGGTCAAGGCGTGGGCCGGGACGAGGACGCCAAATAAAAAGACAAACATGACAGGGGTGCTGATCCCGTAGGAAAGGGCGGTGACATCCGTCCGGCCTTCCTTTTGAGCGAGGCGTTTCGCCATATACGCATAATAAAGATTGCCGACAATGACAGCAACGGCCGCTCCGGGAATCACTTTTCCAAAAACAATACTTGCCGGAAAGCCAAGCCCGAGCATCGTCACGGCAATGACGACAAAATTAGCGAGGTTGTTTTGAAATAAGGCAAAAAAAGCATCTGTATCTTCTTTTTTATATAATGGATAATGAATTTCTTTCGTAGACATCTGCATTCTCTCCTTAGTTGGTAGACGTTGTAGTCAGACGATCCTCAATGAAGCGGACTTGACCGTCGGATAAGGCGGCAATTCTGGCTAATGATTCGATGCGATAGCCCTGCTCTTCAAGGAGCTGCCGTCCATTCTGGAATGATTTTTCAATGACAATGCCGACTCCGCTGACGCTGGCTCCGGCCTGCTCAACAATCTCAATCAGACCTTTGGCAGCTTGTCCATTGGCAAGAAAATCGTCGATGATCAATACGCGGTCTCCAGCTTGAAGAAAATCTTTCGAGACAGTGATGTCATTCGTTTCCTGTTTCGTAAACGAATACACTTGACTGACATAAACATGATCATTCATCGTCAGGGACTTCTTTTTCCGGGCGAAAATAAGCGGGCTTTCCAAATAATGAGCCGCCATAAAGCTTGGGGCAATACCGGATGACTCAATCGTCAACACTTTTGTGATTTGCTCATCGGCGAAGCGTTTTGCAAACTCGGTGCCGATCGCTGCCATCAGCTCGACATCGACTTGATGGTTTAGAAAACTGTCAACCTTCAGAACGTGATCAGAAAGCACATTACCGCGCTCCTGGATCGCTTTCTTTAATGCTTCCATTCTGTAATCTCTCCCTTTTCTCCCTTTTTGTTCAATCAAAAAAAGCCCGAACATCAAGCTCTCTCTCGCTGAGTGAGAACTTGACATCCGGACTTTTTACGTACGGTGTACAAATTATCACTCGTAGTCAGGCCATTTACGGCAGCCCGGTAGAAACTTGTGGACCATATCTCCACGATTATACGAGTTTAATTGGCTGATTGTTTGTATATAGGGGATAGTATAGAACAAAACAAAAGATAATAAAAGGTTTTTTTCGAAAAAAACGAATGTTAGCCTATATTTCTGAAAATTCATTCGCCCATTGCCGTTGGAAAGCAAAAAAGCAGGGGCTCCTGCTTTAACATTTTCCAGCGGAGCCCCCCATCGGTTTTTCTTACTTACAATAAGAAGCACCGATAATAACCAACAAAATAAACAAGACTACGATTAACGCAAAGCCGCCACCGCAGCCATAACCGCCACCGCCGTAGCCAGCACCGGCAACCGGTCCATATCCATATCCGCCATCATATCCGCCGCCGTAACCTCCGCAGCCGCAGCCTGATCCGCCGAAGAATCCCATGTTTATCCACCGCCTTTCATCATAAGATAGTATAGACTATGCATCGGGGCAGGGGACGGTCTCATCAAATGCGGAAATTAGCTGTACATCTTTATCCAGGCATGGATCATAAAGAAGGATTTTGAACGTTTCGGTACAGTTCTGCCGTCATTACTGATATTTCAGGAAACAATTGAGATATCTCCCTTGAAAAAAGGAACAAAGTTGTTTGATAATGAAACACGTAGGGTAAAGTAACAAGAAAGAATCTAACTGAGGGAATACTCGAGAGAGGTGACGAAAAACGATGTTAAAAAAATTATTCGGGCTTGATAAAAAAGAGGCTTCCCCAATTCAACCTAAGGAAGAGATGGTTCACGCTCCTTTAACGGGAAAGCTTGTTCCTATAGAAGATGTACCGGATCCGACGTTTTCTCAGAAAATGATGGGAGACGGGTTTGCGATTGATCCGGCTGACGGAACCGTGCTTGCTCCGGTTTCAGGTGAGATTGTTCAGGTTTTTCCAACGAAGCATGCGGTCGGAATTAAGACGGCAGGCGGAGCAGAAGTGCTGATCCATATCGGCCTTGAAACCGTTACGATGGATGGAGAAGGCTTCAAAGCCCACGTGAAAGAGGGCGATCAGGTTCGAGTCGGCGACTTGCTGGTCGAGTTTGATCTCAATCTTGTGAAAGAAAAAGCGGCCAGTGCCTTAACGCCTGTGATCATCACCAATCAAGATCAATTGGATAGCGTGATCAAAGAGCCAGCTACAGACACAGTGGCAGGGGAAACCCTGCTGCTGACGATCCGGCATTCTAAGTAAGGAGACACGTCCGGTCTTCTGCGAGGGTTTCGAAAAGCAGTTGCTTTCGAAGCCCTCTTTTTAGTGCGCCACGCATGGCGCGTAGCTAGGCGGTGAAAGTCCGCTATGGGGGCTGGCAGTTGCCAACCATTAGCCAAGAGCAAGGGTGTCC
>NZ_JBEPKD010000050.1:0-7193 GCF_040544555.1 Halalkalibacter oceani | reverse complement strand
GGTGTAAACTTAGGAACCGCCGTATACCGAACGGTACGTACGGTGGTGTGGAAGGTCGGCTACTCAACTAATGAGTAACCTCCTATCCGATTTATTAATAAAAGGAATCTAAGAAAAGGTCTATAAACATATGAGAAAAATAGTGTTATACATTTTGGTTATTAATTTAAGTTTTCTTAGTAGTTGTTCTGAGTCAGACATGACTTACAATGGGCCTTACTTAAATGTAGGGGTGATTGGAGACCCGGAACTTATAGAATTCGATAACATTCATTACCATGATATGAACTCTCATGAACAGGGTCCATTACATCTCATTATAGTGGAAGGTAAACCAGATGCGTTAGAAATTGAAGATTATAAAGAATGGTATCATAATGAATTCAAAGATCTACCATATCCGGTTGTTTTCGTTGAAATCAATATCGAAAATTCCGCTGCCTTTGGCTATTTGTTAGATGGAAATAAAAATGTTGACTATTATTTTGTGCCAGGTTTTCCTTTAGAAGATGAAGAAGATTATAAGGAGATCTATGTAGAAATTTATAACGTCGTTAATGAATTTCTCTATTCGCCTGAAATTTGATAGGCGGGTCTCATCCAATTTAATTACTTCACTACCTGCAAGAGAGACATGTTTTTCCGGAGGCCGTTCTATAAAAAGCCGCAAGTAACAAAGCTGCTGAAAAAGTACGATTTTCACTTTTTCAGCAGCTTTTTCGTAATGAACGGAGCCATTACTCTTCTTCGAGTTACGAAAAAGGAAGTTTTTCAGTGGCCTGATAATGTCTGACTGCCAATGGAATGCCAACAACCGCATGTTGATTCAGCAAAGAAGTAAGAGCCATTCAAGCTCAGGGTAAACTCTGCCCATTAACCGTTAGCTTCTGGTTTCGTCGATTCGATTTTCTTTGCCTTTTGCCTGCTATTGATTGTAGTCATGAGTCAGCATTTACACTGAAAACTCATCATGAAAGGTGATAATGGTGTTTACAATTGACTCTCAATCAATTATAATTGATTGAGAGTCAATGACTGTTAGTCAATTGATGATTTAATGTATTCTGAGTGGAGGGATCTGTGTATGAGCAAAAAGGTAATTCTAATAACGGGGGCGTCATCCGGTATCGGTAAGGCGGCAGCCCGAAAGCTTCTGGCAGAAGGTCATACAGTGTACGCCGCTGCAAGACGAGTTGAACAAATGCAGGAACTTCAAGGCTTAGGAGCTGTAATCCTTTCCTTGGACATAACGAAAGAGGAACACGTGCAAGCATGTATCGAAAAAATTATCAGCGAACAAGGGAAAATTGATGTGCTGTTTAACAATGCCGGATTTGGCCTTTTTGGAAGTATGGAAGAAGTAAGCCTTGATGATGCGAAATATCAGTTCGATGTCAATTTATTCGGTCTTTCCAGACTTACTCAGCTTGTTGTACCATATATGAGAAGACAGCAAAGTGGAAAAATTATTAATACCTCCTCAGTGGCCGGGAAAATGTACGGTCCGATGGTGGCTTGGTACACGGCAAGCAAGCATGCGCTGGAAGGTTGGTCGGATTGCTTACGAGTAGAACTGAGACCATTTGGTATTGATGTGGTTATTATCGAGCCTGGAACGATTGAGACAGCATTTGGAGATTTGGTAAGCGAACGTTTATTGAAACAATCAGGAAACGGTCCGTATAAGAACATGGCACATTCTATTGCCAAGGCAGCTCAGAACTCCTCTGGGGCAGGCGGAGGCTCGTCTCCTGACCTGGTGGCGAAGACGGTTTCGAAAGCAATTGCAGCCAGACGTCCTAAACCCAGATATGCTGTTGGGAAGATGGCGAAGCCTGTCATTTTTTTAAGAAAATGGCTTGGGGACAAAAACTTTGATCGACTTGTAATGAGTCAGCTGAAATAAGCATCGGGAATGAATCGAGGTATCAAATCAATGAAGAGAGCTATGACGGAAAGCGCTAAAGCAGAGAAAGCCAGAATGATTCTGGAAACCGCTCGGGAAATGTATCGAAACGTGGAATACGAAGAGATAAAAATGAGCGATATTGCCAAAGCAGCCAAGATTTCTAATGGAACATTATTTTATTACTACAAAACGAAAGAAATTCTGTTTATGGAAATGTTATTTTTGGAATATGAAAGCCGCTTTCGCCATTTTCTAAACGTTCTGGAACCCATCAAAAATATGACTTATGAACAATTTAAAGCTTTTTTTCTCGACGAGATGGCTGGGATTTTAGAGCTGGATTCTGTCTTTATTCGATTATGTGCAATTAAGAATACGATTCTGGAGAAAAATATTGACGAAGAAACAGCGCTCAAAGCCACACGTGCCATGTCGACTGCTTTGGAACCAGTGTTGCGGCTTCTGGCAGCACGAGTAAGTTTTTTTAATGAAGAGGCCTTTTTTCATTTGCTTGGAGCTCAGAATGCGATCATAGTCGGCTATGTGAACATCGCCAATACGCCGGATGTGATGCGCCATGCGATTGCCGGACAAAGGCTTAAGGGTTTTCAGGTTAATTTTAAGGAAAATGCCTTAACCGCAATGGAGTATTATCTCGACGGCTGGTACAGATCTCTTCAGGACTAACCTCGGCATTTTTGGAAGTGAGCATGGGGTGGATTATCAAATTTACGGAAAAGAACGTTTTTCAGTGACCTCCAATTGACAGGTCTGTTGATGAGGCGATAAAATTTGGATAGTAGTCTCTGAAAAAGATTTACTCGATAAGTGAAACTGTGAAGGTAGAATTATAATAGGCGAATATTAAATAATTTTTTCGTTTTAACGTTCGGATTTTTCTTGACAACGGATAGGTTGATTGCTACACTTCTTATGGATGAATGAGAGAGGCTTCTCTCTTTTCTTACTTTATTTTCGTATAACTGCAGGAATATGGCCTGCAAGTCTCTACCAAGCTGCCGTAAATAGCTTGACTACGAAAAATCAACCTATTCCACAAATAACGGAATATGTCGGATTTTTTGAGGAAAGCTTTAGGCAAAGAAGGCCTGAAGCTTTTTTCGTTGTTTGTGGGAAGGAAATCATAAATTGGAGGCTATCAAATGGATCGGTATTTTGGTTTTAAGGAGAATGGCACGTCCTATCGGAAAGAAATCATCGCTGGTTTGACGACGTTTTTATCGATGGCTTATATCCTGTTTGTCAATCCGTCTATTCTCGGGGATGCAGGCATGGATGTTGGCGCTGTTTTTACGGCAACAGCACTGGCGGCGGCATTAGGGACATTGATCATGGGTCTGCTGGCGAACTACCCAATCGCTCTTGCGCCTGGAATGGGGCTTAACGCCTTTTTTGCTTACTCTGTCGTGCTCGGAATGGGCATTGATTGGCAAGTTGCTTTGTTCGGCGTTTTTATGTCTGGTCTTATTTTTATTCTCATTACGTTAGTTGGTGTACGGGAGTTAATTATTAACGCGATTCCGGCTGAATTGAAATATGCAGCAGCGGCTGGTATCGGGCTGTTCATCGCTTTTATCGGCCTGAAAAATGCCGGTATTGTCGTTCCTTCTGAAGCGACGGCTGTCGAGCTTGGCATCATTCACGCGCCGACGACATTGCTTGCGATTTTCGGTTTGGTGATTACGGTTATTCTGATGGTGCGTGGCGTGAGAGGCGGCATTTTCTACGGGATGATTCTCACTTCGCTTGCCGGGGTGATCACAGGTGTCATTGAAATGCCTGACGGTATCATTGGCGCTGTGCCTTCGCTTGCTCCAACTTTTGGTCAAGCTTTTGCGATTGACTGGTCATCTGTCTTTACCGTCCAGCTTCTTATTGTCATTCTTACATTTTTATTTGTTGATTTCTTCGATACAGCCGGAACATTATATGCCGTGGCCAATCAGGCCGGTTTTGTTAAGGATAATAAGCTTCCGCGGGCCAATAAGGCGTTGCTTGCCGATTCAAGCGCGACATCCATTGGTGCGATTTTAGGAACGTCGACGACAACGGCCTATATTGAATCTTCTTCTGGTGTCGCTGCTGGTGGCCGGACAGGCTTTGCCTCAGTGGTAACAGCTCTGTTATTCATCGTTGCGCTTTTCTTCTCGCCTCTGCTGGCAGTGGTGACAGATCAAGTGACGGCGCCGGCTTTAATTATCGTTGGTATTTTAATGGCGTCCTCTCTCGGTCTGATTGACTGGAAGAAGCTTGAGATCGCTGTCCCGGCCTTTTTAACCGTCGTGACGATGCCGTTAACTTACAGCATTGCAACCGGGATTGCGATTGGGTTCATTTTGTACCCTGTTACGATGATTTGTAAGGGGAAAGGAAAAGATGTTCATCCGATTATGTATGTCTTATTCTTCGTCTTCTTAGCATACTTTGTCTTCTTGTCAGAGTAGGGTGCATCCAGCAAAAGATCGTCCGGAAGGTTATGCCTTCGGACGATCTTTTTTTGTATTAACCTTGTGTAAGTGTTAACGTTGGATTCGTTTTAAATTGATCGACACTTTGCCGCAGTGTATTGCTTTGCTTCTTCATTTTGATCGAGCTGTCACGAATTTCATCCGACAGGGTACTGGTGTCTTCGGCAATCGCATAAATATCATCAATCGTTTTGACGAGACTGTCCATCTCCTCCTGTTGTCGGAGTCGGTTATGCCCCATTTCAGAGGTTTCTTTACTGATTTTATCGAGTTTTTTCACAAAGGAAGCTGTTTCATTATTCACCGTTAGAATGCTTTCATCAATAAAAGTGAAGCGGCTCGGCAGCTGGGTGAGACTTTTGTACAACGAGTTGAAACTCATCATAAATGTTTTTAATTGATTTTGCCCCGAGTCAATGATCGTCGCATTTTCTTTTAAAATCGCTGAGATTTGCGTCGTTGCTTCCTGCGATTGATCAGCGAGCTTACGAATCTCATCAGCGACTACGGAGAAGCCTTTGCCGTGCTCACCGGCGCGCGCGGCTTCGATTCTCGCGTTAAGCGAGAGCAGGTTGATTTTTTCGGTAATCGAGTTAATCGTCGTAATTATATTTTCGATCTTTCCTGAGAATTGGGAAATTTGTTCAATATGATTACTCATTTGATCAACGGATTGATGGGTTTCGGCAGTTGATTCGGTTACATCAGCGAGAGAGGAGGACATCTCTCTTATTTCCAGTTGGATTGCATCAAACTTACTGCCGAGCTGTTCCATCGTACTGAAGGATTCCTGGATCGTGGCCAGGACCTGTTCATCCGTCGCGAGCTCCTCCGCCAGCTGGTTTTTCGCCTTTGTGAAGTACTCCTTCGATTTGCCGATATAATCCTTTTGTTGTCCCGAACTTTTCTCGAGCTTCTCGGTCAGCGAGATAAGCTGATCTGAAGCGTGGAAAACAAAGTTCGATTCCGTCTTCACCTGTTCAATCAAGCTATTTAGCCGCAGCAGCAACGTATTAAAGGCGTGATGCAGCTCTGCTGTGTCTTCGCCGGGTTCGACGCGCAATGTTTTTGTTAAATCCCCTTTCGCCGCAGCGATTTCCTGCATGGCGATAATCGAGTCAACCATCGCAATCCGCTCACCATGTTCGGACACATTTAAACCGGCTTCTTCATCTTCGCGGCTAACACGGAGCGGGTAAATCTTGTTAATACTCCAGTAGAGAATATAGCCGAGACCGAAAGCCCAAATGAAAGCTGTGATTACCCCGATCCCCTGAACGCCGATTTGCTGCAGGCGGCTATCTAATGCTAAAAGCTCCGCCTTGCCAAAAAAGCCGATGGCAAGCGTGCCCCATGCCCCGGCAACCCCATGAACAGCAATCGCGCCGATCGCATCATCTACTTTTAATTTTCGTTCAATAAAATGGGAAGCGAGGACGACAATTGCTCCGCCGATTGCTCCGACCAGGAGTGAGTTCAACGGGGACATGACATCTACTCCGGCCGTAATCGCGACAAGTCCGCCAAGAATCCCGTTTAAAATGCTTTCGACATGGGGACGCTGATAAAGCCACCATGAAACCGACAAGGCGAGTAAACCGCCGGCGACTGCTGCGAGCTGTGTGTTCAAGGCAATCAGGGCGATATTCGTGTCAGCATAAGTCGTTGACCCAGCGTTAAAGCCGAACCAGCCAAACCAGAGAAGAAAGACCCCAAGCGTCGCCATAACGGCATTGCTTCCTGTAAAGGAGCGGGCTTCTCCATTTTCTGTATATTTGCCGATCCGCGGCCCGATGACAATCGCTGCTGCTAACGCGACCCAGGCGCCAACGGAGTGGACGACGGTCGATCCGGCGAAATCCATAAAGCCGATGCCCTCGAGCCAGCCTTCCTGCCCTTCCTTCCAGAGACTGCCCCATGCCCAGTGTCCGAAAAATGGATAAATGATTAGAATGATTAATATAGTGCCGATGACATAGCCTGAAAACTTGACGCGCTCTGCTATCGCTCCAGATACAATTGTGGCGGCAGTTCCAGCGAATACAATTTGAAATAATAAAAATGCCCAATTCCATGGATCTTCTTCCATCCCACTATAAAAGAATGAATCAGTTCCAAATAACCCTCCGGCACTTTCCCCGAACATAATAGGAAAGCCGATAAGACTGAACAGGATAGTTGCGATAATAATATCGACAACGTTTTTCATCGCTACATTAATGGAGTTTTTTGCCCGGGTCATTCCAGCCTCTAGTGCAGTGAAGCCCGCTTGCATGATTAAAACAAGTATGCTGGCGAGAATGACCCAAACGAAGTTTAGGTGCATTTGTAACTCTTCCACTTGATC
This sequence comes from Halalkalibacter oceani, assembly GCF_040544555.1. Lineage (NCBI taxonomy): Bacteria > Bacillati > Bacillota > Bacilli > Caryophanales > Bacillaceae > Halalkalibacter > Halalkalibacter oceani. The sequence goes on along the minus strand of NZ_JBEPKD010000050.1, from coordinate 448 downwards.
CCCTCCCAAAAGCGAATATTCTGAATTTTAAGCTAAGATACCATGTCGCAGGTAAAAAGTCCGAATGATCGTCAGAAAATATAACGTGAATTTTAGAAAATATGACAATTGTTTTATCATATCTAACAAAAAAAGAGCGATAACTTTCCCGATTGATAAAGGTGGAGTTACTTTTAGACTAGCTTTTCCTAATAGGATTGAAGTGGAAGGTGAATTTTTTTGTGAAAATGTGTTGACTTGTCCTAAATCGTTTGATAAGATGATCAAGTCGCTAACAAACGACGCTAACGAGTTCTTTGAAAACTGAACAAAAGCCAAGCGAAAAAAAGAGAAGAATTGTTACTTTGCTAACAAGGAATCTCGTCAATAATGTTTTAAAACGTAAGAGCTTAATCAGCTCACCATTTTTATGGAGAGTTTGATCCTGGCTCAGGACGAACGCTGGCGG
>NZ_JBEPKD010000049.1:0-7532 GCF_040544555.1 Halalkalibacter oceani | reverse complement strand
ACACCCGTTCCCATGCCGAACACGGTCGTTAAGCTCTTCAGCGCCGATGGTAGTTGGGGGCTTCCCCCTGTGAGAGTAGGACGTTGCCGGGCGATTTCTTTACATAAGCCAAATCATATACATTCCACAGTAGCTCAGTGGTAGAGCAATCGGCTGTTAACCGATCGGTCGTAGGTTCGAGTCCTACCTGTGGAGCCAACCACGGAGAGCTGTCCGAGCTGGCCGAAGGAGCACGATTGGAAATCGTGTAGGCGGTGTAAAACCGTCTCGAGGGTTCGAATCCCTCGCTCTCCGCCAGTAACAATTTTGCTATATGTGGCCCGTTGGTCAAGCGGTTAAGACACCGCCCTTTCACGGCGGTAACACGGGTTCGAATCCCGTACGGGTCACCATTTTAAAGATAGATGCTTTATCGATTGTTATACATAACCATTAAGAGTCGGAGGATTAGCTCAGCTGGGAGAGCACCTGCCTTACAAGCAGGGGGTCGGCGGTTCGATCCCGTCATCCTCCACCATAGCTTTAACACTTTGTAACGACGCGGGGTGGAGCAGTCTGGTAGCTCGTCGGGCTCATAACCCGAAGGTCGGCGGTTCAAATCCGTCCCCCGCAATACCGTTGGTCCGGTAGTTCAGTTGGTTAGAATGCCTGCCTGTCACGCAGGAGGTCGCGGGTTCGAGTCCCGTCCGGACCGCCATTTATTTCTTAATAATACAAACGGCTTGGTAGCTCAGTCGGTAGAGCAATGGACTGAAAATCCATGTGTCGGCGGTTCGATTCCGTCCCAAGCCACCATTTATAACTACTGATTTTGTGTATGTACGGCAGTTTTTATTATGCCGGTCTAGCTCAATTGGTAGAGCAACTGACTTGTAATCAGTAGGTTGGGGGTTCAAGTCCTCTGGCCGGCATTTTTACTCTAGATTCATATATTGACTGAAGAAAACATATTGTGTAATATAGATAATGTGTCTTTGGAGGGGTAGCGAAGTGGCTAAACGCGGCGGACTGTAAATCCGCTCCCTCAGGGTTCGGCGGTTCGAATCCGTCCCCCTCCACCATTTAGGGGCATAGTTTAACGGTAGAACAGAGGTCTCCAAAACCTCCGGTGTGGGTTCGATTCCTACTGCCCCTGCCAATTAATTTGATCATGTGGCGATTGTGGCGAAGTGGTTAACGCACCGGATTGTGGTTCCGGCATTCGTGGGTTCGATTCCCATCAGTCGCCCCATTTATACATAAGTATTGGGCTATAGCCAAGCGGTAAGGCAACGGACTTTGACTCCGTCATGCGCTGGTTCGAATCCAGCTAGCCCAGCCATTTTGCGGAAGTAGTTCAGTGGTAGAACACCACCTTGCCAAGGTGGGGGTCGCGGGTTCGAATCCCGTCTTCCGCTTTGTTTTTTATTCGGCGGTATAGCCAAGTGGTAAGGCACGGGTCTGCAAAACCCTTATCCCCCGGTTCGAATCCGGGTACCGCCTCCATTATTTACTACCCTGCCGGGGTGGTGGAATTGGCAGACACACAGGACTTAAAATCCTGCGGTAGGTGACTACCGTGCCGGTTCAAGTCCGGCCCTCGGCATTAGTAGGACAACCATATGCGCCCTTAGCTCAGCTGGATAGAGTGTTTGACTACGAATCAAAAGGTCGGGAGTTCGAATCTCTCAGGGCGCGCCATAATATTTGATGTGCCGGTGTGGCGGAATTGGCAGACGCGCACGACTCAAAATCGTGTTCCCTCGGGAGTGTCGGTTCGACCCCGACCACCGGTACTTAAAACATGCAAGACATCAACGTTTCCCTTCTCGTAAGGGGAGCGTTTTTTCGTGTTTATGCGTACTATTCGCCTATAAAAAGGGCTCTAAAATAAAGGCTCTAGAATAAATGTTGGGGTATTCGCACAATGAGGACAAAAAAAGACACGCAAGCTCCTTTGATCCTGTTATCCTTGAATTGACGAGAAACAAAGAAAGGATGGAGCTGCGTGCAACAAAAGTCTATCATGAAAATCTCATGAGTGGTTTGCTATAATATCTTATTTTCATGATAAAATATTCTTACTAATATAGAACTGTTTTGGAGGTCTGTAAATGATCGTTTATGAAGCCAGCAAACAAGAATTTCTTGAACATGTTGATAAAGATGTTCTTGTTTCCCATATACTGACACAATTTGAATTGAAACTAGGACGTACAAGTGAGTCGGAAATTCGTTCTTGGGATAATTCGATGTTACATATGTACCGTGTTTTAAATGATCCCTTAATTCCAAATGACGCTGGTGTTGCAATTGAGTATAAGATTCCATATACATCAAGAAGAGTGGACTTTCTTCTATCTGGTCATGATGGTGAGAAAGATTCTGTAGTTATTGTTGAATTGAAACAATGGTCAGAAGTACAAAAGGTTGAGGGAAAAGAAGCTATTGTTAAAACGGCCCTCAACCGTAGTTTGCAGGAAGTACCCCATCCTTCTTACCAAGCGTGGTCCTATGCTGCACTTATTGAAGATTACAATGAAAATGTGCAAGAGCAATTCATCCAGTTAAAACCATGTGCGTATTTACATAATTATCGAATCGGTGATAATGATCCATTAACCGATGAAAATTATGATTATTATCTTGGCCTAGCCCCTGTATACGGCAAAGGTGAAGTGGAGAAGCTACGAAATTTTATAAAGAAATATATAAAATTTGGAGATCAGAAAGAAATTTTATATCTAATTGAACGAGGGAGAATTCGACCTTCAAAATCACTTCAAGACTCATTGTCAAATATGCTAAAGGGTAATCAAGAGTTTGTGATGATTGATGAGCAAAAGGTGTTTTATGAAACAGCACTCCAATTAGCAAAAAGAGCTATTAAAACGGATACTAAACAAGTCATGATAATTGAAGGTGGACCAGGCACGGGAAAATCCGTATTGGCTGTCAATTTATTAGTTGCATTGACAAATGAAACAATGACCTGTCAATACGTCACAAAAAATTCAGCACCGCGAAATGTCTACTCTACGAAGTTAAAAGGTGACTTTAGAAAAACTAGAATTGATAATTTATTCAAAGGATCTGGCAGCTATACAGAATCGGAAAAAGATGAACTGGATGTATTGATTGTTGATGAGGCACATAGGTTAAATGAGAAATCTGGGATGTTTCAAAATTTAGGAGAGAATCAGATAAAGGAAATTATTCATACCGCTAAAATGTCTGTATTTTTTATTGATGAAAATCAGCGAGTAACTTTGAAGGATATTGGTAGTGTAGAGATGATTAGGGAATATGCTGAAGAATATGGCGCAGAAGTTACATCGGGTATTTTAGCTTCACAATTTAGATGTGACGGCTCCGATGGCTATATCGCCTGGCTCGATGATGTATTGCAAATCCGTGAAACAGCAAATGCAAATGATATGGGATTAGATTACGATTTTAAAGTGTTTTCTACTCCAAATGAAATGAAAGCAGAAATTGAAAAGAAAAATAAAATTAAAAATAAATCTAGAATAGTTTCCGGATATTGCTGGGAGTGGCCAAAGGAAAACCGGACGAATTCAAACTTTCATGATATTAAAATTGAAGAGCATGGCTTTGGGATCAGCTGGAACTTAGATAGCTCTACAACATGGGCTATTGATGAAAACTCTGTACATGAAGCCGGGTGTATTCATACGTGCCAGGGATTAGAGTTTGATTATGTGGGAGTTATTATTGGTGATGATTTGCGATATGAAAATGGACAAGTCATAACGGACTATACAAAGCGAGCAAAAACGGATCAATCATTGAGGGGAATTAAGAAAATGCTTAAAGAATCTCCTAAAGAAGCTCTTGAGGTAGCAGATAAAATTATTCGTAACACGTATCGCACATTGATGACCAGGGGACAAAAAGGTTGTTATATATATTGTACAGATAAAAAATTGGAGCAATACTTTAAATCTCGTTTGATACGAGAAAGCGTGTATCGTGAAAGAGCATATGGAAATATGAAGACTGCTGAGAATAAAGAAAGTTATTAAGTTGGGAGAAGGTATAAATTTTGGAATTTTACTTTTTAGACTCATTTGATAAATATGGTAATATTAAGAGAAAAAAAGGTGTTGTATTTATTCATGAATGACAAGCAAAAAATCCTAGAAAACTCTTACTACAATATCGGAGAAAAAAGATCTAGAACTATTATAAATTATATCTCTATGTTGATAGCTCTATCGAAAAATAATCATTTAAATAAAACTGACCTTATAAATTGGATACATAGTAAATTTGAACAATTTGGTTACTTTCAAGAGAAAAAAATTCCTTCTCGGATAACAAATTACTAGAATTTACACAAGAATTTGTACAGGGTCGTGCTCTTTTATATGATGATATTAATGTGGATTTTATTGAAACTAATAAGGTTAAGGTAACCAGTGGCAAATGGTATGTGGAAAATCCACCAGAAAGCTTCTTTTTCTTTGATATTGATCCAAAAGAATTTTCTTCTTATGCTCAAGAACTAGCCCTAATAAATGCAATGAAACTAGGAATTCACCTTGATTTTGTTGATGATAAAGATAAAGAAATAGCTTATATAAGTTTATCAAACAATAGTGAATCGACAATAGATGAGCTTATTATAAAAAAAGCTGATCCAAAAAGTGACCTACCTGAAATAAGTAATTTCTTTGAAAAGCATTGGGGAGGTACAACTATGGTATCAAGGGGCAATGCTTTCAATGTTTTAGATGAGGAAATTATTTTAGCTAAACGTAATAAAAGAATAGTTGGTATACTAGCTTATTCGATACAAGGAAGCAATATTGAAATTTTAACATTAGAGGCAATTGAAAAATACCAGAATATAGGGTCTCTTTTGTTAGAAAAACTAGAAGAAATTGCTGTAAATAAAAATATTAAGTCTATTAACCTAATTACTAGTAATGACAATTTAAATGCAATTAGATTTTATCAAAGAAGAGGATTTTCATTTAAAAGTGTACATATCGGAGCAATTAATAAAGCTAGAAAAATAAAACCATCTATTCCATTAATAGGTGATTACGGAATTAAAATATCTGATGAAATAGAGTTTGAGAAAAGGGTGATTAAAGATTAGAAATTTTAAGAGCTCAATTATCGTTATTATCATCTCAATCGGTGTATTTCATGTTTAATTAGTGACTTTGTTAATTAAAACTGAAGGCGAGACTGGGACAAAAGGTTGTTTTTTTACCTTTTGCTCAGTCTCTAAGCAATGAGCGGAACCGCCACGATCTTTTAAAGCCCGTTGTGAGTGGGTTTCTCACAACGGGCTTGTGAAGCCATTGCCAGTAGGTCCAAAGCTAGTTTTGTCTCAAGCTCCGACCTTTTTTATTTCCCCATTACTAGCTTCATGCTAGATATCAAATCAGTGATATAAATTAGGTCCGATTTTATTCAGCACCTTTAGGAGTTAAGCCTGTGACTAGAGCAGAGACAGAGTCCTGGATGAATTCTTCGTTTGAAATTGGAATATTTGAAAAACCTAGCAATGTTTCTGAAACAAAATGTCCGTAATTGAAGCGCATGAATAAGGCTACAAAAGAGTCTATGTTGCCTTTAATCAATTTACCTTGATTTTGCATTTCTCTGAAGTAATCTAATAAAAACTGCTGAATTTCTTCAACGTTTTTGTAAAGAGTGAGGTGAAGGTCAGGTATTGTGTTTCGCTCGAGAACAGAAATCATATAGATTTGTTTGTTCTTCAGCATATAATTTTGATAGATGGTCGAGTAAAGTAATAAATCATGCTCTAATTCGTAGGTTAGCTCTTTTTCCAATTGTTCTTTTATGGAAGAAGCATATTGAAATTTAGCGATAATGGCGTCTAAAATATTTTGTTTGTTTCCGAATTGGCGGTATACTGTCATTTCACTGACAGCAGCATGGGCTGCGATTTCTTTAATGGTTACAGCTTTGTACCCCTTTGAAGCCATTAATGAAATAGCTGAATTTAAAATTTTTTCCTCTGTTTCCATATCATCACCCGTTTTTATACTGTCTTTTTTTAGAGGCAGCTGTTGTATTCTTCTAATCATATTAATAAAAAAACCGACAAGGAAAGCCGATAGAATCGTTCCTTCTCTAATACCTTGTATTTCCCCAAACGCCCAAAACGAAATAATCGCAGCTATAATTACTTGTAATGAGTCAAAGGCTATTTTCAACCTTCCAAAATTCTGTTCGTACTTCATTGAAATAACTTTTATTATCCCATCTGCCGGGTTAAGAATTGTATTTGCTGCTAATTGAAGGATTACTCCTAATGCGATCATGATACACCCTCCAACTAATAAAAATAGCTTTTCCACATAGAAGGAAGGGTGATAATTAGAAAAAATCAACATGCCCAAGTCGATAAAATAACCTAGCACAAGACCAATTAATAACTGTAAGTATTGAAATGGAGGAAAATCTTTCCATAACATCATCACCTGGACCAATACAAATAAAGCAGTTAAGAAGATAGTAAAGTGCCCTATCGTTAAAGGAAAAATAAAACTCAATACATACGGTATACTGGCAATTGGTGTAGTGCCTAGTTCAGCGTGTGTGACCATGGCAATCCCTATACCCATTACAAGCAATCCGATAATTAAAATTATATATTGTTTCATCTGTTTTTGCACTTTCCTCATCCCTCTCAGCCATGTTAGTTAGTACTAACTAACATGATAATGTGAGATAACTTTCAGGTCAAATTTTAGGGCTGTGTAGGAGATGCTTGGAGTTCAACATCACTTAAACTTTAGCTTAGTCCGACGTCATAAACGCTGATATTTGAAGGCTAGTTACTTCTCACACGCAGGACAAAATGTTTTTCAGGATTCACAATCCCTCGGCTGAACAATTGTTCAATTTTGATTATTTTGAATTTCCTTCTGTTCAAATGGTGTGGTTGCTTTGTATAATAACGTCAACAGGGTGAACATATGTAAAAGATAGTGAACAAAATATCGGACAGGGGTGGTGGATGTTTGTATCCGAAAAGTGAGCTAATTAAAGTAGCTAAACTATATTATGAGGCTGGTTTAACTCAACAACAGATTGCTGAGAAGCTATTGTATTCAAGACCAACAATTAGTCGGATGTTAGATGCGGCTCTCAAAACAGGGATTGTGAATGTGACGATCCAATATTCGCTTGAATCCGTTTATGAGCTTGAACAGGAAATTAAAAATACATTTAATTTAAAGAAAGTATTCGTGGCCCCTTCCTATATCGAGGTTTCTTCATTAATTAATAAGGATGTAGGGAAGGAACTGGCAAACTATTTGACCGAGCTTTGTCAGCCAGGAGATGTACTGGGAGTATCGTGGGGAACAACATTAAGTTATGTTTCGGAAGCGCTTACCCGTACAAAAATAGAAATGAGTAAATTTACTGTACAAAACTTTTATTAAAGTAACTTGAATCAATTTCATAAAGCCTAGTTCACGATTGTTAGACGACCCCCATTTCGCTTTTAGTGTTTTTAAAAAATTAATTACGCGGCTTGACTA
>NZ_JBEPKD010000048.1:0-8027 GCF_040544555.1 Halalkalibacter oceani | reverse complement strand
AAGGTGTAAACTTAGGAACCGCCGTATACCGAACGGTACGTACGGTGGTGTGGAAGGTCGGCTACTCAACTAATGAGTAACCTCCTATCCGATTCTGGGAGATCCGGTTTTTCGCAAATGATAAGTTTGAGAAAAACCAGCCTCTATTGATCGCTTATTGTGTTTTCGCTCCGTTCTCATGTAGAATAGACAAAAAGGAACTGGAATGGGAGGGACCTCTTTGGAGCAACGATTTGTGAACTGTCAGTCAGGCCGGGTCAAAAAAGTGTCGTCCTTCTCTTTGGCAGAAGATTGCTGGTATGAGCGTTACAAAAGTCTCGCGGCAGGAGAACCGCATCATGTTTTACTGGAAAGCGGGCGCGGCGGGCGGTACAGTATTATCGGATTAAAACCGTTTGCGATTTTATCAGGAAAAGATCAGCTTTTAACAGTGGTGCAAAACGGAAAAACGGAAGTGAAGCGCGGGCCGCTGTTAGAAGGGGTAAAAAGGGTTCTCTCACCTTACACGTTTGAGACGATTCCTGAGCTGCCGCCCTTTCAAGGCGGAGCGATCGGTTACTTCAGCTACGACATCGTCCGTGAAATTGAACAATTGCCCGTACAGGCGAGCGATGATGTAGGCTTGCCGGACGTTTATTTTATGCTTTTTGATGATGTGTTTATTTATGATCATCAACAAAGTGAACTGTGGGTCATCGTTCATGGCACCCTGCAGTCGGAAGCACGAATGGAAGGCCGGCTGCAGCAGTACAAGCAGCAATGGCAGACACCGCTCTCGACGGTGCAGAGTAAACAGCCCGCTGCCGGAGCAGACAGTGAAGCGTCAGTCGAGGCCTCTTTGTCGGAGCAGGATTTTTGCAGGGCGGTCATGAAAATAAAGGAATATATTGCAGCGGGAGATGTGTTCCAGGTCAATCTCTCTGTCCGGCAAACAAAGGCGCTGACAACGTCGCCGCTTAATGTCTATGACCGGCTGCGGAAGCTCAATCCTTCGCCTTATATGAGCTATTTTCATACACCTGATTTTCAGCTCGTCAGTTCATCGCCAGAGCTTCTCGTTAAAAAAGACGGGGCGCAGCTAAGCACGCGGCCGATTGCCGGCACACGGTCGCGCGGCCGCACGGATGCAGAGGATGCACAGCTTGCCGCGACATTGATTGAAAATGAAAAGGAACGGGCCGAGCATGTGATGCTTGTCGACCTCGAGAGAAACGATCTTGGTCGGGTATCGGCCTATGGCACGGTAGAAGTCGATGAATTAATGGTGATCGAAAAGTACTCTCATGTGATGCATATTGTGTCGAACGTTAAAGGAACGCTTGCCGACGGCTATGATCTTTATGACGTCATCCGGGCGACTTTTCCGGGAGGAACGATTACCGGCGCTCCGAAAGTACGGACGATGGAAATTATTGAGGAGCTTGAACCGGTAAGGCGAGGCGTTTATACCGGCTCGATTGGCTGGATTGGCTTTGATGAGAACATGGAGCTTAATATTACGATCCGGACGATGCTTTGTCACGAGGGCAAGGCGCATGTGCAAGCGGGGGCCGGGATCGTGATTGATTCGGAGCCGCAATTTGAATATAAGGAAGCATTGAAGAAAGCGCGGGCGCTATGGCGGGCGCTTGAGCTTAGTGAAGAAGAGATGAGTAAACAGAAACAGCTGAGCTGAGGAGGAAAAAACAATGATTCTAATGATCGATAACTACGATTCTTTCACGTACAATCTCGTTCAATATTTAGGGGAAATGGGCCATGAGCTCGTGGTGAAGCGCAATGACCAGGTGACGTTAGCTGAAATCGAGGAAATGAACCCGGACTTTTTAATGATTTCCCCTGGGCCATGCAGTCCGAATGAAGCGGGGATCAGCATGGAGGCGATTCGTTATTTTGCGGGCAAGATCCCGATTTTTGGAGTGTGTCTCGGGCATCAGTCCATCGCCCAAGTGTTTGGCGGCGACGTCGTGCGCGCTGAACGGCTCATGCATGGGAAGACATCGGACATTCTTCATAACGGACAAACGATTTTTGAAGGACTGCCGTCTCCATTGACCGCGACGCGTTATCATTCACTGATCGTCAAAAGAGAAACAGTGCCTGACTGCTTTGAGATCACCGCAGAAACCGAGGAAGGTGAAATTATGGCGATCCGTCACCGCGAGCTGCCGATTGAAGGAGTGCAATTTCATCCGGAATCGATCATGACGGCGGCCGGCAAGCAGTTGCTCCGCAATTTCGTTGACACCTATCGAAAGGAGAACCGCGTGTGTTCATCTACCTAAACGGCAAAATTGTTGATCAGGCCGAAGCGAATATTTCTGCGTTTGATCATGGATATATGTATGGGCTCGGGTTGTTTGAAACATTTCGCGTAGATGGTGGTCATCCGTTTTTACTGGATGACCATTTTCTCCGTTTGCATGCCGGTTTACAGACATTGGCGATTGAATGGCGGATGGAACGGGAAGAGGCACTGACGATTCTTTCAAACCTGCTTCGTGCCAATCAGCTGAAAAATGCGTATGTGCGCTGGAATGTTTCGGCCGGGCCGGCGGAGATAGGGCTGCCAACCGGACGCTACGAGCAGCCGACGGTTATTGTCTACATGAAGCCGCTGCCGCCGGTGAAAGCTCAGCTGAAGGACGCCGTTCTGTTACAGATAAGGCGGAACACGCCTGAAGGGGAAGTGAGACTGAAATCACATCATTATCTCAATAATGTGCTGGCCAAGCGGGAGTTAGGTGATTCTCCTGACCAGGAAGGTATTTTTTTAACAGAAGAAGGCCTCGTGGCAGAAGGTGTTGTCTCAAATGTGTTTTGGATCAAAAAAGGTGTCGTCTATACGCCGGCTTTGCAGACGGGCATTTTAGACGGCATTACACGGCAGTTCGTGCTGGCCTTGTTAGAGCAGTGGAGAATTCCGGTGGAAGTCGGCTGTTACAAGGCGGAAGCGCTGCTCGAGGCCGATGCGGCATTTGTGACGAATTCGATTCAGGAAGTCGTACCTTTACGTTCTTGCGGTCAGCAAACGTATCAAACAGATCTGCCCCTTATAAGGAAGCTGTCGGACGCGTTTCAACACTATCGGCAACGGTTATGGAGTAGAGATGAACTTAATGGAGGTTCAACATGATCGAACAACGCAATAAGAAAAACGAGATTTTACAAGAGACAAAGCAGCGTACGCTCGTGATGGGGATTTTGAACGCAACGCCTGATTCTTTTTCGGACGGGGGGAAATTCAATCAAGTGGAAGCAGCAGTTGCCCATGCGCGTGAGCTCTATGAGGCTGGTGCGGATATGATTGATATCGGCGGCGAATCGACAAGACCCAATGCTATTCAGGTTGATCAAGCAGAAGAACTGAAGCGTGTCCTGCCTGTGATCAAAGCGGTCGCCGAGGCGGTCCCGCTGCCAATTTCGATTGACACGTATAAGGCTGAGGTAGCGAGGCAGGCAATTGAAGCAGGGGCGACGATGATTAACGATGTCTGGGGAGCAAAATGGGATCAAAAAATGGCTCAGGTTGCGGCCGATTATCAGGTGCCAATCATTTTGATGCATAATCGTCGCGAAGCCGTTTACAACCATTTAATTGAAGACATGAAGGCTGATTTACAGGAAAGCATCGAGATCTGTCGTGAAGCCGGAGTCAAAAGCGAACAGATTATCCTTGATCCCGGGATCGGCTTTGCGAAATCACATGAACAGAACCTTGAGGTTATGCGGCATCTGGATGTGTTCGTTGAGCTTGGCTACCCGGTGCTGCTCGGTACTTCGCGGAAATCTTTAATTGCGAAGGCGCTTGAGCTGCCTGTCGATGAACGGGTGGAAGGAACAGGGGCGACGGTATGCTACGGGGTGATGAAAGGCTGTCAGATCATGCGTGTTCATGATGTGAAGGAAATGGCGCGGATGGTGAAAATGATGGACGTGCTGATGAGGAAGGGAGAGAAAAATGGATAAAATCTATTTAAATGAATTAACCTTCTACGGATACCATGGTGTTTTTTCGGAAGAAAACAAACTCGGTCAGCGTTTTCTCGTTGACCTCGTTCTGGCGATGGACTTGTCGGAGGCCGGAAGCACCGATGCGATTGACAAAACGATTGATTACGGCGATGTGTATGAGCGGGTTCGGAAAATTGTCGAAGGGAAGCCTGTCAAACTGGTTGAGACAGTGGCGGAAAAGATTGCCGCTGAACTTTTGCGTTCCTATGAACGACTTCAGTCTTGCACGGTCAAAGTGATCAAGCCTGACCCGCCTATTCCGGGACATTACCGCTCCGTGGCCGTTGAGCTGACGAGGTCGCGCTCATGAATCATCATGCATTTATCGCCTTAGGCTCGAATTTAGGGGACCGCCAAGCGTATTTAGAACAAGCTATTGCCCTGCTTCATGGGGAGGATGCGATCAAGGTCCTGCGCCGTTCCTCAATTTATGAGACCGACCCTGTAGGATATGTTGACCAGCAACGTTTTTTAAATATGGTCATCGAGGTGGCGACCTCAATGACGGCAAGTGAATTATTGGAAGTTACCCAGCAGATAGAACTCCAATGCGGTCGCAAGCGTGAGGTGCGCTGGGGGCCGCGGACAATAGATCTTGACATTCTGCTGTTCGACCAAGAAAATATGGAGATGGAGCATCTGATCATTCCCCATCCACGGATGTGGGAGCGAGCTTTTGTAATGGTTCCCCTTATGGAGCTGGAACCGAAGCTCTATATTGAGGCAAAAAGAACGTCTATCGAACAGTTATGTGAAAAGCTGCCGGATAAAGAAGGGATAAAAGTATGGAAGCCAGCATATACGGAAAACGCATTCGAGCATTTAGAAAGTTAAAGGGCTATACGCAGGAGGCTTTTGCAAGGGAGCTTGGCATCTCTGTCTCTGTCCTCGGTGAAGTGGAACGAGGACAACGTCAGCCTGATGAGGAGTTGCTTACTCAAATCGTGACCGTCCTTCAAATTTCAAGATCAGAATTAACATCAAAATAAAAGTAGACTTACAGGGAGGTGAAGCTTGTGCTTAAAATTGGCGATATTGAAATGAAAAATCAAGTTGTGTTGGCGCCGATGGCAGGCGTTTGTAACCCGGCCTTCCGCTTAATCGCAAAGGACTTCGGGGCAGGTCTTGTCTGTGCCGAAATGGTGAGTGATAAAGCAATTCTTAATAAGAATGAAAGGTCGCTCAGCATGCTGTACGTCGACGAACGTGAAAAGCCGTTAAGCTTACAAATTTTCGGTGGAGAAAAGGAAACGCTCGTTGAAGCCGCCAAGTTTGTTGATAAACACACAAATGCCGATATTATTGACATTAATATGGGCTGCCCGGTTCCGAAAATTACGAAGTGTGATGCCGGGGCGAAATGGCTGCTCGATCCGAATAAAATTTATGAGATGGTCGCAGCGACGGTTGAGGCGGTTGACAAGCCTGTTACAGTTAAAATGCGCATCGGCTGGGATGCTGATCATATTTACGCTGTAGAGAATGCCCGTGCAGTGGAGCGTGCAGGAGGCAGTGCAGTCGCCGTCCATGGCCGTACCCGCGTACAGATGTATGAAGGGAAGGCCGACTGGCATATTATTAAGGAAGTAAAGCAGGCTGTCAGCATCCCGGTTATCGGCAATGGTGATGTGACAACACCACAGGAAGCACGCCGGATGCTGGATGAGATTGGGGTGGACGGAGTGATGATTGGCCGCGCGGCGCTCGGAAATCCATGGATGCTTTACCAGACCGTGCAGTATCTTGAAACAGGCAAGCTGTTAGAGCCGCCGACGCCCCGGGAGAAAATTGACGTTTGCATGACGCACCTCGATCGTCTGATTGATTTAAAAGGTGAGCATGTTGCCGTCCGTGAGATGCGAAAGCATGCTGCGTGGTATTTGAAGGGAATGTCCGGCAATGGCCGGATTCGTGACAAGATCAACAGCTTTGAGACAAGAGAAGATGTCGCGACAACATTGTATGCCTATATTGAAGAATTAGAAGAGAATGCAGCAAAAGAAGCAAGTGCGGTTTGACTTTTGCGCTTGACTTCACTATAATGCCTTTGGGACAAGTGTACTGCCAGTGTTTAGCGCTGGCAGTTTTTCTACATAAAGTGCGTTTGACATAAAAGCGGTTTTTTAATGATAAAGAGGAGATGATACATGTATGGCTGAGGAGCTTGAATTAAATGACCAACTGATTGTCCGCAGAGAAAAACTGGCGCAATTGCAGGAACAGGGCCATGACCCCTTCGGATCGAGGTTTGAACGGACTCATACAGCGGCTGCAATGAATGAAGCATATGGGGAAGTGGAGAAAGAGGAGCTTTCAGAAACAAACCATGAAGTGATTTTGGCCGGAAGAATTATGACGAAAAGAGGAAAAGGAAAAGCTGGATTTGCCCACATCCAGGATTTGAGCGGCCAGATTCAAATTTATGTGCGTCAGGATGCAGTCGGAGAAGAGCAATACCAGCTATTTAATTCGATAGATATTGGCGATATCGTCGGAGTGACAGGAACCGCTTTTAAAACAAAGGTTGGCGAGCTGTCAGTCAAGGTTTCGGACTTTAAACTGTTATCAAAAGCGTTGAGACCATTACCGGATAAATTCCACGGATTAAAGGACATTGAGCAGCGCTACCGACAACGCTATGTTGATTTAATTATGAATCCAGAGGTGCGGAATACATTTGTTTTGCGCAGTAAAATTCTGCAATCGATGCGTCGTTATCTTGATTCAAAGGGCTATCTCGAAGTGGAAACACCGACGATGCATTCGATTGCCGGCGGAGCTTCGGCTCGTCCTTTTATTACCCATCATAATGCTTTGGATATGACGCTCTATATGCGGATTGCGATTGAGTTACATCTTAAGAGGTTGATTGTCGGCGGATTGGAGAAGGTTTATGAAATCGGACGCGTTTTTCGCAATGAAGGCGTCTCGACGCGACACAATCCGGAATTCACGATGATTGAGCTGTATGAGGCTTATGCCGATTATCAGGACATTATGGAATTGACCGAGCAGCTGATTGCCCATATCGCCCAGGAAGTGCTTGGAACGACAAAGGTAACTTACGGCGAGTACGAGGTTGATTTAGAGCCGAGATGGAGACGGGTTCATATGGTGGACGCCATTAAGGAAAAGACAGGCGTTGATTTCTGGCAGGAGATGTCTGATGAAGAAGCGCGGGCTATTGCTAAGGAACATAACGTGCCGGTAAAAGAAACGATGACGTATGGACATGTCGTCAATGAATTTTTCGAGCATTTTATTGAAGAAGAATTAATTCAGCCGACCTTTGTCTACGGACATCCGGTGGCGATCTCGCCTTTGGCTAAGAAGAATGCCGAGGATGAGCGTTTCACTGACCGTTTCGAGTTATTTATTGTCGGCAGGGAGCACGCCAATGCCTTTACGGAGCTTAATGACCCGATTGATCAACGGCAACGCTTCGAACAGCAGCTTGTTGAACGGGAGCAAGGTGACGAAGAAGCGCAAATGATGGATGAGGATTTCGTAGAAGCTCTTGAGTACGGAATGCCGCCTACAGGCGGTTTGGGAATCGGAATTGATCGTCTTGTTATGCTTCTGACGAATTCGCCTTCTATCCGTGATGTTCTCTTGTTCCCGCAAATGAGACATCGTGAAGGGGAATAAGAACGTAAAAACGGCAATAACCATTCACTAAGAACAACTGGCAACAACGCTGCACATGATTCTCGTAGTGTGCAGCGATTGTTTTTAAAAAAGATGAAATAAAAGTATTGCAAAGAGAAATTATTAATGTTATATTATTTCTTGTCGCTAAGACAGCGATTTAAAAAATAAAAAATATTGTTGACAAGCCCTATAGAGTTTGTTAAGATATGAAAGTCGCCATCGGCGATTCGAGTTCTTTGAAAACTGAACAAAAGCCAAGCGAAAAATAGGTGACGAATGTCACCGCAAAAAAGTCAGCGGAGCCTGCACAGGATGCAGCGTGAAGCGACTGTCAATTTATTAACGTAAGAGCTTAATCAGCT
>NZ_JBEPKD010000047.1:0-9190 GCF_040544555.1 Halalkalibacter oceani | reverse complement strand
AAAATTCGAATTACTGAGGTTTTTTTCCTATGCACTAAATCGTAATAGAGGAAAAATCCTCAACTGATAAAGTAGTACTTGACTAATCGTAGGAAAGAGGCTATGACAAAAGGTTGTTTTTTTACCTTTTGTCATAGCCTCTAAGCAATGAGCGGAACCGCCACGATTTGTTAAAGCCCGTTGTGAGAAACCCACTCACAACGGGATTGTGGCGTGTGAAGCCATTGCCAATAGGTTCAAAGCTAGTTTTGTCTCGCCCTCTCAAGCTCAGAAAGCCGCTTCCCACTTTGTCCTCAGCGGATTTTTTCCGCCTGGGGAACTAATTGATAGCACGGATAGCTTCCAAGAATATCGACCCCACAGCCTAACGCTTCCAGCTCTGAAACTGCCCCTGGAATCAGCACATCATCAGCCAGGCCATCGACGTCAATTAGAAAGAAATAATTGCCTAAGCCGGTTTTTGTCGGTCTCGATTCAATTTTCGTTAAATTCAGCTTGCGCCACGCAAAGGCGGACAGCACCTGATGAAGCGCGCCGGAAAAATCAGACGGCAATGTCACCATCAAGCTCGTTTTATCAGCGATATGCTCCGGCTCTTGCAAGTGCAGCATATCAAGCGTCCGGCTCAGAACGACAAAGCTTGTACGGTTATGGGAATAATCGTGGATATTTTCATGCAGCGGCACAAGCTGATATTCTTCAGCGGCCAGTTCATTGGCGATCGCCGCGATTTTCTGCTCGGGATGGCTCGCGACAAATTCAGCCGCCGCTCCGGTCGAATTCATATATTCCCACTCCGCCCCGCTCAGCTTCGCTTGAAGAAAATCATGACATTGGGCAATCGCGTGTGGATGAGAAACAATTTTCTCAATCGGCTGCTGTCTGTTTTCCGGATGGACAAGCAAATGCTGGGCGATCGGTACAGTGACGCCGCCAATAATCGGCAGGCGCTGTTTATGAATCAAATAATCAAGCGTCATATTTACCGATCCTTCGATTGCATTTTCAATCGGCACGATCGTTGCATCGACTTCCCCGGCAGCGACGGCATCCATACAGAAAGGAATCGTTTGATAAGGAACAAGCTCCTGCTCTTTAAACAGCCCTCTCGCTGCCATTTCTGTAAATGTTCCTTTTGGTCCTAAGTAACTTATTTTCATGCTGCTCTCTCCTCCCTAAGATCCCGAGCCGACCATTTCGACTTTTTCCACTACTTCAAGCCCTTCCAGCCACTCCATTACTTCATCAAATTCAAGCTTCATCGGGGCCGTGTCTATCGTTAATGTCATATGGGCGCGTCCCTGCAATGGAATCGTCTGGTTAATCGTTAGCACGTTTGCCCCTGTTTCAGCAACCTTCCCGAGTAGCTGTGACAATGAACCAGACCGATCTACTAAAATAATCGAAAGTGTGATGATTTTTTCTCTTACCATTGTATGAAAAGGAAAAATTCCATCCTTGTATTTATAAAAGGCGCTGCGGCTTAACCCGACCTTATGTACAGCCTCATTGATTTTTTTCACTTTGCCGGAATGCAGCAGTTCTTTCGCTTCCAGTGTTTTTTCCATCGCGTCCGTAAGCATATCCTCACGCACGAGATAAAATGATTTACGCGAAGCCATAGCATGGTTCACCTTCTTTCAGTAGATCATTATCTTCCCATTATAGAATTCGCAACCCCTTTTGACAACATCATCCCCCAAATTTGTCCCTTACTAATGAAAACCTGTCTCCCACGAAGAGACAAGAAGCTGCTGAAAAAGTACGATTTACACTTTTTCAGCAGCTTTTTCGTAATGAGCGTAGCCGTTGCCTGATTTTGAAAGCCTTGCTACGAGTGGATTTCTCGAAGCAAGGCGCGCAACGCGCGGAGCCATTACTCTTCTTCGAGTTACGAAAGCTCCCGCTCTTCGCTACGACAAGAACCCCAGCCTAGGGCGGGCTGACTCTGCTCCGGCTCGCTCGCTGCCCGTCCTCAAGGAGAAACCCGTTCCTTGCGGACTTCAAAACCTCGCAGCGGCTTCGCTCTTCGCTACGACAAGAACCCCCAGCCTAGGGCGGGCTGGGGGTTCTTGTCTAGTCTATAAATTCAAATTCGAACTTCAGGATGCGGACGAGGTCGCCGTCTTTGGCGCCGCGTTGGCGGAGTGCTTCGTCGATTCCCATGTGCCGCATTTGGCGGGCGAAGCGGCGGACCGATTCGTCCCTTGAGAAGTCGGTCATTTTGAAGAGGCGCTCGATTTCCGGCCCTGAGATGACAAAGACGCCATCATCATCACGCGATAACACAAACCGGGCTTCCTCCTTCTGATGCTTGTAGACAACCCGGGTTGATTCCTCTGTTTCCTCATGAAGCGGAAATTCCGGCGTCTGCTCAATTTTATCGGCGATCGTTAAGAGCAGCTCCCGTACGCCCTCTCTCGTAATCGCTGAAATCGGAAATACAGGGTGATCGTCCTCAAGCTGTTCCTTGAAGCGCTTGAGGTTTTCTTCCGCCTCGGGCATGTCCATTTTATTGGCAACAATCAACTGCGGCCTCTCCAACAGACGTAAATTGTATTGCTTCAATTCATCATTAATCAGCACATAATCCTCATAAGGATCGCGCCCTTCAAGAGCCGACATGTCAATCACATGAACGATGACGCGCGTCCGCTCGATATGACGCAAAAACTGATGACCGAGGCCGACTCCTTCATGCGCCCCTTCAATTAATCCAGGCAAATCAGCCATGACGAAGCTTCTGTTATCCTCTGTTTCGACGACGCCCAAGTTAGGCGTGATCGTCGTAAAATGATAATCGGCGATTTTCGGCTTGGCCGCCGAGACGACCGAGAGCAATGTTGACTTACCAACGCTCGGAAACCCGACAAGGCCAACATCAGCGAGCACCTTCAGCTCAAGAACGACTTCGCGCTCTGTTCCCGGCTCGCCATTTTCCGCGATTTCAGGTGCGGGATTGGCAGGCGTCGCAAAGCGGATGTTTCCCCGGCCGCCACGGCCGCCTTTGGCGATAACAGCGCGCTGCCCATGTTCGGTTAAATCAGCGATAACCTGTCCTGTTTGTTCATCAACGACTGTCGTTCCCGGAGGCACCTTGACGACCATATCCTCCGCATTTTTACCATGCTGGCCTTTCGGGCGGCCATGCTCTCCCCGATCCGCTTTAAAATGCCGGTTATAACGAAAGTCCATCAACGTTCGCAGACCTTCCTCCACTTCAAAGACGACGCTTGCGCCTTTTCCGCCGTCACCGCCGGCCGGGCCCCCATCGGGCACGTACTTTTCTCGACGGAACGCAACCATTCCGTTTCCTCCGTCGCCACCTTTTACATAAACCTTGACTTTATCGACAAACATCTTTCTTCACCTCAGCTTCTTGTAAAACGAGTTAGTAGGACACATTCCTGTTTACTAACTTCCACGAGTTCGACAGCCGGCTCCTGAGCCGCATACTCAACGAGAGACTGCCCTTCTTGCTGTAATGTTCCCTGATAATCAAACGTTAACTCACACTGCTGATCGGTAAATAAAAAAGTCAGTAGCAGATGGTTTTCTGTGTCCAATGTGCTTTCACGAGCTAAGCGTTCTATAATTTGCTTGCAGATGCGTAACAGCTCCTGCTCCTGCTTTGCCAAAGAAAAGACATCTCCCGCCACATCCATCTCTAATTTCATCTCGCGGCAGAACCAATTAAACGTCAACAAAAAATAGGACACACTCGGGGCTTGTATATTTGAAATTTCACTTTCACTACTCGACTGGCGCGCCACCTCGTCAATAATATCAGCAATTCGATCATAGCGTTTCAACGCCAGATTTCCTTTAATGAGCTGCATAATATTCAACCAGTCGTGACGCGCATGACGAAGCGCCTCTACTACATCAAAATGATTCGTCATTTCGGCTCTCCTTGTCTTTGCCCATTTCTTTTCCCACTATCAAGTGCATTACAACGCCTATCTTACCATATATTTGTTCCCTTGAGAAAGTTGCCCGTCATCATTTCCCTTTTTCCATTTTAATTCTTACCTGCGTACTGAGCTTTTTGCTATCGAATGACCGCTGTTCTTTTCATGCTGATCCTCTATATACCACGCTGTTTTGCGAAAAAAGAATTGACAGCATCCGCCCCTCTACATATACTAAAATGAATAACCGACTATTTTTATAAGATTTATAAAAATATTTTCTTTCAGGGAAGGAGGCTGTCAAGCATGTCTGACATTCAGATTCAACAAGTTGGGAAAACATTTGAAAACAAGCAGGAAAACACCTCCTACACTGTTTTTGAGCATATAGATTTGCATGTAAAGTCCGGTGAGTTCGTTTCCTTATTAGGACCATCCGGATGCGGAAAGTCGACTTTACTTAATATTGTCGCAGGTTTAGAAAACGCAAGCACGGGGACGGTTCTTGTCGGGAACCGCGAAGTAAAAGAACCCGGAGCGGATCGAGGCGTTGTGTTTCAGGAGGCTGCTCTCATGCCATGGATGTCGGTTCTCGATAATGTCATCTTTGCGATTAAGAAGCAATATTCCAAGCAGGAAGCAAAGGAGAGAGCACTCGAATACTTAAAGCTTGTTCATCTCAGCAAATTCGTCGACGCCTATCCTCATGAGCTTTCCGGAGGAATGAAGCAGCGCGTTTCGATTGCGCGCGCTCTGGCGATGGATCCGGAAGTGCTGCTGATGGACGAACCGTTTGGCGCATTAGATGAACAGACGCGCTCGATGCTGCACAAAGAGGTGCAATATATTTGGGAGCAGACAGGCAAAACGATTTTGTTTGTCACCCACAATATCCGCGAGTCGATCCTGCTTTCCGACAGAATCGTCTTAATGGGAGTCCGCCCCGGAGGCATTGTCAACATTTACGATGTGCCGATGGCCCGGCCGCGCAAATCATCGGACCCGGCCTTTGCCGCGCTGGAAGAACAGATCAGCCAGCAATTGGCCGGCGAGATCGAGAAAGTCATGAAGGAGGAGATGGGTGATGATTACCGTAGTCAGAAGGCTACTCTTCTTTACAGCTCTCATCGTAATATGGGAGACCATATATAGACTTGACGTCTTCGGCACCCAGATGTTTCCCTCTCCTCTTCTTTCCTTTGTTGAGCTCTATAAAGGATTTTTCGAGACAGGGATCTTAACGGCCGCCTTGACGACAAGCATCGGCCGGATCGGACTCGGCTTTTTGCTCGCCGTCCTCATCGGTTCGATTTTAGGCATTATTCTCGCCACTTCAAAGCTCGCTGATGAAACATTAGGCTCGCTCGTCGTTGCGTTACAGTCCGTTCCGAGCATCGTCTGGCTGCCGCTCGCCCTCGTGATGTTCCAGGGAGGAACCGGGGCGATCCTGTTTGTGATTGTGCTTGGTGGTACATGGCCGATGACGATGAATGTCCGGATGGGCATCAAGAACGTCCAGCCGCTCCTGATCCGCGCCGCGCGGACGATGGGCTACAAAGGCTATGAGTTAATTTGGAAAGTGATGATTCCCGCTTCGATTCCATCCGCGCTTACAGGGATTCGCCTCTCATGGGCTTTTGGCTGGCGCGCGTTAATGGCGGCGGAATTGCTCGGACGCGGCGGGCTCGGCAGAACATTGCTTGATGCACGTGACTTTTTCAATATGGAGCTTGTCATTGCGATTATGATCATCATTGCGATCATCGGTCTTATTGTTGAATATTTTATTTTTAATCCAATTGAACGAAAGGTCCTCACCCGCTGGGGATATGCCAAATCATAAAAAAATAAAGGGGAGAAACAACGATGAAAAAATGGTTAAAAATGACGGGAGCTGCTTTACTGCTGGCGACGATAACAGCATGCGGAGCCGGCGGCACGGGCAGTTCCTCTACGGAAGACGGTCCTGTAAGAATCGGTTATTTTCCTAATCTCGATCATGCCGCGGCAATTGTCGGCAAAGAGAAAGGCTTTTTTGATCAACAGCTCGGGGACAGAGGAGCGGAATACACTCATTTTCCTAATGGAAATGATTTTATTGATGCGCTGGAAACAGGAAATCTGGATATCGGCTATGTAGGGCCTGGTCCGGCAATTAACTATTTCCTCGCGGGAGGAGATATTGTCATTCTCGGCGCTGCGGCCAACGGGGCGACATTAATCGTCTCACGTGAAGATTCAGGGATTGAAACGTTGGAGGACTTTGGCGGCAAATCATTCTGTACCCCTGGTAACGGCTGCACTCACAACGTTCAGCTTGAAATTATGCTGAAGGATATCGGACTAGAATCAAACCGCGTCGGTGGAACGGTCGAGCATCAGTCCCGTATTGCGCCGGCCAATATGGTCGCGATGTTTGAACAAGGACAAATTGACGCCGCTGCTGCTCCTGAGCCTTGGGGAACATTCCTTGTCGAAGAGCATAATGCCAATGTCGTCGCCGAATGGGACCAGGTTTTCTTAGGCGAAACATTGCCTAGTGTCGTCGTGGTTACATCAAAGCAATATCTCGAAGAAAATCCGGAAGCGGTGGATGCTGTTCTCCGTGGTCATAAGGAAGCGGTCGACTATACAGAAGCGGATGTCGCTGATACGTTGACGACCATTAACGATCATTTGTATGATCTGACGCAAAACCGCCTGCCGGAGCCAGTGCTTGAAAAAGCGTGGAATCGGATGAAGGTGACGACCGAGACGCATCCTGATGCCCTGCAGGAATGGGCAAACGCATCCTATGAATTAAAGTTTATGGATCAGGATCCCGTTTTAGACGGACTTGTCGACACCTCTCGGCTTGATGAGATTTTAGCAGAATAAAAAAGACAAGAGGCTGAACAAAAGGTTGTTATTACCTTTTGTCCAGCCTTGTATATTAAGCACAAGAGGTTCGCTACCTCTTGTGCTTTTTTAGTATCGTTTTTTATACTAAAAGCAACGCTGTGGATTAGTAGTCCAGCCTACAGTACTTTTTAGTAACTGGTTTTATAGAGAATCTAGCCACAGCTCTTTGTTTATCTGTTAATGAGTTAGTTAACGCTAACTTTATTCTACTAGAAAAGCGCTTTTATTCATTTACACAAACTATTTTACGCTATCGTGCAGTGACCATCTTTTAGAAGTAGCTTAGGCTTTATGAAAATGTCCTTTACAAAGGGTACACTTTATTCCTTTACAACGGCAAAGGTGCGACTGCTGAAATGAGTTGTTTTTCAATTAATTCCTGCCAGAATGCTTCTGGGATTTTCTCTCGCAAGGCTTCGAGGTCTTCCTCAATGCGATCGGGTCTCGTTGATCCAGGAATGACCGCAGCTACAGCTGGATGCGCTGTTGAAAACTGTAGCGCTGCTGCTTTTAGGCTGACGCCGTGAGACTCTGCTACTTCTGTTAATTTGTTAATTTTCGTTTGAACGTCTGGTGGGATCTCACCGTAGTTATAGTGATCTCCGCCAAGCAGGGCTCCCGAGCTATACGGTGCACCTACAACAATGGCTGATTTTGATTGCTCGACTTCAGGCATCATTCTGCGAAGAGTATCTTCATGATCAAGAAGTGTGTATTGGGTTGCTTGTAAGCAAATAGTTGGATGTACTTCTTCAAGTTGAAGGGCAAGCTCGATTGGAATTGTTGTGTTTACGCCCAGCCCCCATCCTTTTATGACGCCTTGTTCCTTTAAGTCATCAAGAACAAGGAAGGCACCTGTTCGCGCTTCTTCAAATTTGGCGATCCACTCGTCTCCATGAAAATCAGGTGAGAGGTCGTGCACAAATACAAAGTCCAGTCGAGTGGTTTGCAGTCTTTCCATGCTTTGGTTGATGGAGGCATGGGTCGCTTCTGCAGAGTAGTCTGTCGTAACTTTATTGGTTCGGCCGTACTCAAAAAGTCCTTCTTTTTCCTCGGTTTCATCTTCAATGACACGACCAACTTTTGTACTTAAAACATAATCATCACGGTTTTTGTTAGAAAGAAATGTACCTAAGCGAAGCTCGGCCAGTCCTGCCCCGTAAAATGGTGCTGTATCATAATAACGAATCCCTGCATTCCAGGCCGCTTCGATCGTCGCTTGTGCTTCTTCTTCCGGCACTTCACGAAACATATTGCCAAGTGGTGCTGTTCCAAGTCCTATTTTTTGAGTCAGTAATGCTTTTATGTTATCCATGTCATTCTCCTCCTGTTTCATTCATAATCATCTTTTACCGTTATCATCTTTTACCGTTCATCTTAAGGTTTAAACCTCTCATAAGTAGGATAACCAATATCAGAAAGTGTCCTAATCGATGCTACTATAATCTGTTCTCCTCTAGCTTCTGCTACTAAGGATTGTTTCTCTACCAACTTTTAACCCTCAAGCATACATTCCATCAGCCCCCATTCTGGATTGCGATGATGTTACTTTTGATCACTATTTACAGCAAACGAAAACGATTAAAGCTGGCACTGGATAAATAAATCGCTTTAGGATGAATACGGATTTTTTAGACTTTAAAACGGACCGGCACACTCCATGCCGGTCCGCCTCCATTTACCCCATTTAATTTTACAACTTTCCATAAAAAAAGAAGATTATTTTTGGATACGGTTGGCAATAGAACAAAACAGTTCATTGTAGCAAAGGAGGAAAATGAGATGTTTACACTTGCGGATATTCCAATTTTTCTTGTTTCGCTACTCGTAATTTTGCCGCTGATCTCCTTAATCCATCAAGCTGGTCATGTGTTTTTTGTTTGGCTATTCGGCGGGAAATTACAGTTTTCCCTCGGTGCAGGGAAACGGTTATGTAAAATTGGCTGCTTTGAAATTCGCCGGATCTATTTTTGGCATTCCTTCTTCCAGTATGAAAAGCTGAAAAAGGATACGACTTTCTCTCATATTATGATTTTTCTTGGCGGGTCTCTCTTTAATATTATTTCGATCTGTATCGTGAACGGGCTGATTCACAGCGATGTTCTCCCTCCACATATCTTTTTTTATAACTTTGTCTATTTCTCGATTTACTTTGTCTTTTTTTCTCTGTTTCCGGCAAGGTATTCCGATGACCATCCAAGTGATGCGATGGCGATTTATGACCTGCTGAAATACGGTAAAAAGGTCGATCCGCTCGATTAAGATTCTCAGCTTTGCTGCGTTAATCGGATAGGAGGTTACTCATTAGTTGAGTAGCCGACCTTCCACACCACCGTACGTACCGTTCGGTATACGGCGGTTCCTAAGTTTACACCTTA
>NZ_JBEPKD010000046.1:0-10227 GCF_040544555.1 Halalkalibacter oceani | reverse complement strand
AAGGTGTAAACTTAGGAACCGCCGTATACCGAACGGTACGTACGGTGGTGTGGAAGGTCGGCTACTCAACTAATGAGTAACCTCCTATCCGATTATACAGCTTTGCAATTGGGTGAAAAATCGCACGCGTAATAGTCGTTTTTTTAAAAGAAGAAGCAGTCTTTCTCAAAGCATGCTGAGCGCCATGAGCAGCTGCTTCATGCGTAAATCAGGATTCAAATTTGGACGACTTACATACCTCTTTCATTACCAAGAGCTACAGGTCGATGGCCGTTTGCCGTGCTTTTTCTTCGAGCTCCCTTTCGTACCAGCGAGGGAGCGGGAGCATAATGACTTGCTTGGCATTTAGTATTTTAACCTTGCGATCATGAGCCAGCTGTTCGATAACAGGGAGCAGCCGCTGTTTGCCACGGCCAGTCTTTTGACATAAATCATCAATAGTCGGTATGCGGTGCAGCTGAGACATATTGTTGATGATCGTTAAAGTTTTACGCTCAATGTCCGTTACCCGATCCATAACAGTTACACCCTTTCTACTGTTTTAAGATACTTAATGTGAATGTACTCGTAATCAGACCCGCTGCTTATCTTGAAATGCTGAAGCTGATGGTCCACCAGATCAATCACTCCGTTAATCTCCTTATAAGCGCCATTATCCCAATAGACAACGTTCACCTCCTGCTTCCGCTGGAGGGCATCCATCACAATCATGCCGATTTCCATTAATGCCTGATCGTCCAACAGTGGAGGAGGAAGCTTATTTTGATTGGCCTGATGCTCTAAATAGGCTGCCTTTTGCTCTGGAAGGACGAATCTGCTTCCTTCCCAGAGTAAGTTTTTTCGCTTGAGATACTCACTCATTTGTAGTGTCCCCCAATCTTAGCTGCGCGCTCGCGGGCCTGGCCCGGGGAAAGTAAAGAGGAAGCGCGGATGATGGACGTTTGCCCGTAGCGGCCCTTTATCCGGTCCATGGCTGAACCGATCTGTAAGAGGCGGTCTCTATCCTGCTCAAACAAGCTCAGTTGGACGACTTTATCCGACTGCAATTTGTCGAGCGATACCGCTAATCGACGTACCGGGAATCCATCCCAGAACTTGTCAAACAGCTCGCAAATGTAGCTGTACATCTCCATTGTGACGTTTGTAGCGGAGGCGATTGTCTTCTGTCGATGAAAGCCGGCCGGTATCCTATAGCTCCCTCCTGACACGCTTAATGAGACGGTTTGACCCATGACGTGTGAGCGGCGTGCGCGGCTGCAAACTTCCTCGCAAAGCTCAAGCAGCACGACTCGAATATCCCGCTCGGTCGTATAATCGTAAGGGAGTGTCATGCCATGGCCGATCGTCTTTTCGCCCTGATGGGAGCCAATGGATACTGGTGAATAATCAATGCCGTTCGCTGTCATCCAAAGCACATGACCATTTATGCCCCACCTCTTTTTAAGACGCTCGACCGGACAGGCAGCCAAATGGCCAATCGTCCGAATGGCCATGTTACGTAAGTGCTGTTCCATGCGTGAGCCAACGCCGAACATGGAACCGACGGGCAGCGGCCACAGATGTTCCTCAAGTTCGTCTTTTTTGAGCCAAAAGACCCCGCCTTTACTCTTTTTAGAAAAATTATCACAAGCCATTTTAGCGAGGACCTTATTTTCACCGATTCCGACCCTGGCTCGAACCTTGTACTCTTCCCAGATTGCCGTCTGAACCATCCGGGCGATCTTACAGGGCGAACCGAATAGCTTTTGGCTCCCTGTCACATCCATAAATTGTTCATCGATGGAATAAGGTTCAACTAGCGGGGTGAATGTTTCTAAGATCGCGGTGATCCTAGTCGCCGCTTTAACATAGTCCTCCATCCGCGGCGGTACGACAACAGCCTCCGGGCATTTCTGTAAAGCTTCCCACAGCCTTGAAGCGTTTTTTACACCGCGCTTCTTCGCCAGGGGACAAGCAGCTAAGACAACACCAGACCGGCGTTTAGGGTCACCGGCGACGATGACCGGCTTATCATCTAAACGCGGATCCCGAGCCTTTTCCAGCGAAGCGTAAAATGACTGCATATCAACTAAAAAGATCACTTTCATGATGATTCACTCCTGAATGAGAACAAGTGTTTGCTTGATATTCATATTATATGCGAATATTTATTTGTTATTCAATGGCTAATAAATGGCAAATGTATGTTCGTTCACATCCTTGCTTGGATGGATGGAGAAAAAAGCTGCAAAGCGAATGAAACATAAAAGCTCATGTTTTATATAATGGGGTGCCGTCATTCTCCCGGTCGTCAATGTTGACAGCGCAACGCCATTGGCTACGGTCGAGAGACTTAATGGGAATCAGAACAGGCTGACAGTCAGCGTCACGGAAGTAGATTCCGATGGTTTGACGGAGGCTTTCACTGAAGAGATACTGATTAGGAACAACGCGGAAGACGTCTATCAAGTGGGGCCGTATAAGGTTTATATGAACACGAAGGGCAACGGTCAGGTTCGTGAATGCTATATTGTGGAGGAAGCCGGCGAAACAATATACGATGAAGATGATAGCCAACAAGCTCCCTTTGTAAGCATGCGATAGCTTACTTGGATGCAGCCGCATGTTTGGGTTTTTACAAGCTCTTCTCCTTTTTGGAGAAGGGCTTTTCTTTCCAATGGGGAAGGGCCGTCCAACGGTGTTTTTATTCGAAAGTAATTGTATTTAGCACGATGATCAACAAAATAAACGAGATTCTGACAAGCCTCTCTTCGGTTGCGAATTTAAATAAAGCTAACAGAACAATTCCTAAGACTGGATTATCCTCGATAAGCAATATTGTCATCACGTCAAGAAGGGGAAGAATGCCTTCATCAATGAGGTTAATTTCCATACCGCTCAGCTCCTTCTATCCATCCTATTCATTTATAAACATGATGATATAGGTCGCTTAATTGATTGGGGAAACATTCACGCCTCATCAGCCGGGTAAAGAAGGAGATATTCCTCGATCGCATGAACGAGCACAGCGACGATGTCATGTTGCGCTTTTTCATCCGTTAATAAACGAAAATCCTCGCGGTTGCTTATATAACCCAGCTCGACGATAATCGAAGGCATATCAAGGTGTTTCATTAAAAAGTAAGGAGTGCCTTTTTGCGGACGCTTCTTCATATTGTAATAGCTGTTTAAGTGCTCCTGAACGATACGCGCCAAGTGATAGCTTTTTCCGCTCACCTGATAAATAATGACAGGACCTCTCCGCTTGTTATGTTTAGACCAATTAACATGCAAACTGATAAAAACCTTTGGCTTAAGTGCATCGGCAATTAATTTTCTCTGCGTTAAATCCCTCATATGCCGGCGAAGATGAGGAAACGGACTGTCATCGCTTAAGGAATAATCATGTAATCGTGTGATCCCGACGTGATACGATTTTTGACGCAGCTCCTTCATCAGCTTTTGGCCGAAGAGTAAATTGAGATCTTTTTCCAGCACGCCGTTTGCCGAGGTTCCTCCATCAATGCCCCCGTGTCCGACATCAATCACAACATCGTATGAATCAATAATATAAGGGTGAGTGTAAGCCGTGAAAGGAAAAGAAAGAAAGAGCAACAAAACAACGGGGAGAAAAACCATGGTAAGCCATTTTTTCATAAAATCAGCACCTTTATTCATCATGAGAAAGCGATAGTATAGTATCGATCAATCTCCTCAAAAATACCCTTCGAAAAAAGGACAAATGCTTCCAAATGAGAAAACAGTTCACTGATTTTTTATCTGCTGCATTATGAATACTGTAACTAAACGACTTATGAAGGAGTATATTATGGAAAAAGCCGGGAGAATGATATGGTTGATTCTTTGCCTGTTATGCGTGAGTAATTCCGCGCATGCCGAGCAGCACGACCGCTGGTATTATGAAAAAAACGGCGATGTCGTTTGGGAGGTTAAGACTAAGCAAAAGGTTGTAGCGCTGACTTTTGATGATGGACCGGACAGGCTGTATACGAATCAAATTCTGGACATCTTAAAAGAAAATAATGCCAAGGCCACATTTTTCGTTGTAGGAAAACGGGTGAAAGAGAATCCGGAGGTCGCCCAAAACATTATCATCAATGGAAATGAAATCGCAAACCATACTTTTACCCACCCGAACCTTAACAGAATTAACAAAAGTCAACTAACAAAAGAAATAAGGGATGCGGAACAAACCGTTTTATCAACAACTGGGGTAAGACCAAGTCTTTTCCGCCCGCCGTTGGGGCATTATAATGATGAAATCATCAGCAATGTAAGAGAAAACGACTATATTGTCGTCATGTGGTCATGGCATCAGGATACATATGATTGGAAAAATCCTGGCGTCAAGACAATCGTTAACAATGTTCTTTCGAATATATGTAATGGGGACATCATTTTATTTCACGATTTTGGCGGCGACCGCTCGCAAACGGTACAAGCACTGGAGATCATTGTTCCAGAATTAAAAAGGAAAGGGTATCAATTTGTGACCGTTTCTGAATTATTACAGGAAGATGCAAAATTCAAATTTCCACTAACAGAAATGAACTAGCCTTATTCAATACGAAAGAGGAACCGTCCGACGGCTCCTCTTTTTGCGATGAACGGGGATCCGCTGTCTTGGGCAATTTCAACAGCATTTCCACTGCATGTGCCGCTTAGCCGCGCCTCATACTAAAAAGAAAAAGCAATGGGAGTGGAGAAGGAATGACAGTTGTCACAACATTAGCAGAGAGACGTCGGGAGAAGCAGTGGAAATTTGAACGGAGCCTGTTACGAAAGTTATCATTAAAGGAAATAAAAGCTTCAGTGGAGGCCCAATTTAAAACGGTGGTACCTTTTTATTTTTTATCGCATCCATTTTTGGTCGACCCATGTATGGATATGGCGATTGATGCGTATTTGCTCGGGGCGGAATATGGCCGCTTCGGCTATCTCGGTGAGTCCGAGGAAGAAGTGAAGCAGCGCTGTGAGGAGGAACTGATTGACATTACCCACGCGATCTTCACCCTGCTCCAAGGGTGGCTGCTTGATAATGAGTATGTGCTCGATTCTTTGAAGGTGGCAACGGAGAGCTTTGTCGATACATGGTGGAATCGCGGCTTTAAGGAAGCGGAGCGGCAGCATCGCCTGCGGCTTCACTAAGAAGGGCGCGCATCGGCTAAAATCACTTCATAATCTATTCTTTGTCCAAATATATATAGAACAGAAGGGACAAGGAGGGATGGGAGTGAATCTGAAAAAATGGATAAAAGGCTGCGCTTTTGCTGTGGCAGTCGTGAGCTTATTATTCATTATCCAATATCAATTTATTACAAATGACTCGTGGTCAACATGGAATCTTCCTTTATCAGGAAAAGTGATTGTCGTTGACCCGGGGCATGGGGGAGTGGATGGGGGCGCTGTGTCGCGCACCGGTCTGCAGGAAAAGGATATCACCTTGCTTATTAGCGAGAAACTGCGTGACTATCTCCAGGAGGCAGGAGCGCTTGTACTGATGACGAGGGAGGAAGACCGTGACTTAGCTGGAGACGATACAAGGCAAATCCGGCAGCGGAAAGTCGAGGATTTGAAGCGGAGAGTGGAGATCATTAATGAGTCGGAAGCGGACTTGTTTGTCAGCCTTCATATGAATGCGATCCCGTCCCCGAAGTGGAGAGGAGCCCAGACTTTCTACAACCGTACTATTCCTGAAAATGAGGCAGTTGCCAAATTTGTTCAGGACGAAATCCGCCGCAACCTTGAAAATACGACGAGACAGGCGAAGCCGATTCATAATGTCTTTTTGTTAAAGCATGCGGAAATCCCGGGCTTGCTCGTTGAAGCTGGTTTTTTATCGAATCCGACAGAGGCGGAACTTCTTGAAACAGAGGATTATCAGGAGAAGGTGGCGGCCTCGATTTACCAGGGAATTATGCGTTTTTATACGAACGAGGAGGCCCCGGAGCAGGAAAACTGACTGCAAACGGATTCATCTGAAAGGGGAGTATGCTATACTAAGCATATATTGGAAAAAGGAAGGTGTCCGTATTGATAAATGAAGTAACAGTTATGGAAGCATTACAGCGGGTCAAAGATCGCGACCTTAATAAAAGCATTGTCGAGACGGGCGGTGTCCGGGAGGTTAGCATTAAAGAGGATGGACGGGTCAGTTTAAAGGTGGCTTTGGCTAAAACCGGAACAGCTGAACAAATGCAGATTCAACAGGAGATCGTCAATATTCTAAAGGGAGAAGGGGCGACGGCTGTTGGTCTGCGTTTTGATAATTTAACGGAAGATGAGATCAAGCAGCTTGGTGGACTAAAAGGAGCTGCTTTCCAAGGCCCTCCACTGCTTTCCCCAGATAATCAGACAACATTTATTGCAGTGACGAGCGGGAAAGGAGGGGTTGGAAAATCGACCGTTTCCGTTAATTTGGCGACAACCCTTGTCCGGCTGGGAAAAAGAGTCGGCATTATTGATGCAGATATTTATGGCTTTAGCGTACCGGATATGATGGGAATTGAGGCGCGTCCCCAAGTCATTGCAGATCGTATTTATCCTGTGGAGCGTTTTGGTGTTAAGGTCATCTCAATGGGCTTCTTTGTCGAGGATAATGCGCCTGTCATTTGGCGGGGACCGATGCTCGGTAAAATGCTGAACCAGTTTTTTAGCGAGGTTGAATGGGGAGAGCTGGACTATCTGATTCTTGATTTGCCGCCTGGTACCGGCGATGTAGCGCTTGATATTCATACGATGCTGCCGCATTCAAAGGAAATTTTGGTGACGACGCCTCATGCGACGGCTGCTTTTGTCGCAGCCCGGGCCGGATCGATGGCGATTAAGACGAATCATGAAATTATCGGGGTTATCGAGAATATGGCGTATTTTGAAAGTAAGCTGACCGGCGAAAAAGAATATGTATTCGGCAAAGGTGGCGGCGAACGTCTTAAGGATGAGCTGAAAACCGATTTGCTCGGTCAGATTCCTTTAGGCCAGCCAGAAATCGACAAAGAGGATTTTGCTCCTTCTATTTATCCGGCCGACCACCCGATTGGCGACATTTATACGCAAATTGCAAAACGGGTTATTGAAAAAACAACATAAAAGAGCCGCCCGGTTTGTTTGGGACAAGTTCGAGCACCGCTCGCAATAAAAAAGAGCTTGAGACAAAACTAGCTTTGGACCTACTGGCAATGGCTTCACACGCCACAAGCCCGTTGTGAGAAACCACTCACAACGGGCTTTAAAAGATCGTGGCGGTTCCGCTCATTGCTTAGAGAGGCTGGGAAAAAGGTGAAAAACAACCTTTTGTCCCAGCCTCATAGGTTTTATGAAGAAGTGCCTCCGCCAGAAGCTCCTCCGCCTTCCTGACCGCCTTCTCCTCCTCCTTGCTGTTCATTCTGCTGATTACCGCCCTCATCCTGCTTTTCCATTTGCTGTTCGGCAACCTTTGTTAAGATTTCATTTACCTTTGCGGTGAAGTACGGGCTTTCAAATGACTCAGACATAATGTTCATGACTTGCTGTCTGTATTCCTTCGATTTTAACGTTTCCAGGACGGCTCGTTCCATTTCCGGGTCCTGAAGAATTGTCATCATCATTCCCTGATATTCGGGATCTTTCATTAGCGCTTTTAACATTTTTTCATTTTCGGTCTGCATGCTTTCGGCAAACGTTTTAGCAAATTCAGGATCTTTCATCGTCTCCTGCCAAAACTTCTTACCCGCTTCAGAAGTTAGTGTTTCCTGGATGGCTTGCTTCACAAACGCATTATCCATCACAATCTCCTGACGCAGCTCTTCGTCATGCATCAATTCTTGAATGGCTGCTTTTCCTTCATCGGTTTTCAGCATATCCACCATCATTTTTTTTGTGTTTTCATAATCAGGACTGCTATTTCCACCATTCTCAGCCGCTGCACAACTCGTCAGGACCAGGGGGAGTAGCAGGCAACCTAAAAGAACATACATAATCCTTTTCATGCGTGCGGCTCCTTTCCGTTCTTTTGTCATTAATTTGAGACATTTCCACGCATTTTATGCATGCGTGTAACTGAACAACTGGCATTTTTAAAGCGAGCTTGTTACAATCATGAAAGGAATAGTGTAAATTGGAGGAAAAGCTTGTGAATAGTCGAAAAGTGGTTTATTTATTTTTTACCACTCTCATCATTGGAAGTGTCAGTGGAGCCATCGTGGGGTTTGCCTTTGACTATGAAATGTATCTGTCAGGGGGCGCGGCCAATTTGATTGTCGGGGTGATTTGGCTTTTAGGGATGAGTGCCGCTTTTTCGCTTATTAGCCAAATGGGCTTTTTTGCGTATTTAACGGTTCACCGCTTCGGTCTTGGCCTGTTTAAATCACATAAATTGTGGAACTATGTGCAAATTGTCCTGATTGCTTTCGTGCTGTTTGATTTGTTCTATTTTCGATATATCGCCTTTGCGGAGCCGGGAGAAACGATGTTTGGTTATATGATCATTCCTGTCCTGCTGCTTGTTTATGGTTTAGTGATTGCTTATTTAAAAGCACGTGGCACAAATCAAAGTGCCTTTATTCCGGCCTTATTTTTTATTGTGGTCGTCACGACGATTGAATGGGTTCCTGCCTTAACAGTGAATGATACGAAGTGGCTCTGGCTTTATTTTACGCCGCTCATTGTCGGAAATACATGGCAATTATTGATCCTTCACCGATTATCGGGCCAGCCCGCTTCATAAAAACGAAAAGCGGAATTTCAGTGAGCAATAATTGCCCTTTGAAATTCCGCTTGTTTTATTGCTTAGTGGATTTCTTCATTTGTTGATTTCGTGTTTGCCATTAAGTCTTCGATGCTGCTGAAGGTGAAGCCTTTATCACGAAGCTGGTCAATAATAATCGGTAAGGCTTTGTGGGTTTGTTTAACAGAATCAGAGGCATGAAAGAGTAATACATCTCCAGACTCCGTATGCGGTACGACTGTTTCAACGATCGTCTCCACGCCGGGGTTCTGATAATCCTTGGAATCGATACTCCAATGCACGACACTGTAGCCCTGTCCTTCGGCGACGGTCAACACGCGCTTATCGAATGTTCCATTTGGAGGTCTGAGCAAGGTTGGCTTCTCTCCAATGATTTCACTCAACACATTTCCGCTACGGACGATATCCTTTCTAACCTGTTCATCATCCCAATTTGTATAATCCTTGTATTGATAGCCGTGGCTCCCGATGCTGTGTCCACGATCTTTGATTTCCTTCACTAAGTCCGGGTATTTCTCCGCCCACGACGCCGAGACAAAGAAGGTGGCATGATCCACCTGCTTCTGTTCAAGAATGTCGAGAATCGGTTTTACTCTGCTTTCCCCCCAACTGATATTAAAGGTTAAGGCAATCACCTGGTCATCGGTTTCTGCTTTATAAAAAGCTTGCGGCCCGTCCTCAGTAGAAAAAACCATAATATGAGAGCGCTCTACATATAACAAGCCCGCTGTAAATAAGGCTGCGATTACAATAAGGGATGCTTGCTTTAATCGCTTGGCGTGAACTACCCATACAAATCTCATTGGTTGTCCTCCTCTTCCTTGTTTATGAACAATGTATGCGGAAAGGGGGACAGGATATGAATAAAATGAGCCTCTATCGAAAATAATTTAGAAGATATCAGCAAAAGGTTGAAAAATGACCGTTGCTGTTCTGTTGAAAAGTCACAATTGTCGAGGTGGTAATGGTGTTAGGTCTTTTATTAAATCAAAAAGAAGCGCAAGAAGTGGAATATATGCTAAAGAGAGAGATGGAAGAAATATTATTGGATTTATCGGATCCGCGGATTGATGAGCTTGTGAAACGGGCGATGGAGGAGAAGTATCAAATTGTATTCAACATTTATAAAAGGCTTGTCACGCCAAAGGAAAGCGTAAACTATCTTCTTCCCCGTACGAGGAAAAAAATGCAATAATTCATATAGAAAAATGATATTGACACCGGATCAATAAACATGCTATATTGTTGGAACCGCACAAAGGGACAAGCCTTTTAAGGAAAATATAATTTTATTTTATGTTGACCTGTTTTGATCTTTGTGTTATATTAGAAAAGTCGCCAATGAGCGACGCGAGTTCTTTGAAAACTGAACAAAAGCCAAGCGAAAAAGGTGACGAATGTCACCATAAAAAAGTCAGCGGAGCCTGCACAGGATGCAGCGTGAAGCGACTGTCAATTTATTAACGTAAGAGCTTAATCAGCTCACCATTTTTATGGAGAGT
>NZ_JBEPKD010000045.1:0-12351 GCF_040544555.1 Halalkalibacter oceani | reverse complement strand
TGAGGTTTTACCACTAAACTACACCCGCACGTTTTTAATATTATCCTCTTATTTTCAGCACGCAACTGGCATGCCTCTTCCTCTTCTCGCTTACCTTCGATGCTTCTTGCGTCGAGGCAACTCGGGGGCTTTTCGTCGATGCGTCGCTCGTGGCTGAGGTTTTACCACTAAACTACACCCGCACGTTTTTAATATTATCCTCTTATTTTCAGCACGCAACTGGCATGCCTCTTCCTCTTCTCGCTTACCCTTCGATGCTTCTTGCGTCGAGGCAACTCGGGGGCTTTTCGTCGATGCGTCGCTCGTGGCTGAGGTTTTACCACTAAACTACACCCACATATTAGTATTATTTTATTCCTATTGGTTTCAGCACGCAACTGGCATGCCATACTTTTCTTCAGGACAGTTAATTTCCCGACGACATTTATAACTATACAGAAGTCTTGTGGGGTTGTCAATAGTTATTTTCCAATTGGAAGAGATGTCTCAAAAGAGGATAAATCGCCCTTTTAAGACATCTTCGAATGGCTATCCCTTTTATAACGGAAAGGAGTAAATCATATCTTCGACCACATCTCCGTCTTTTGTATAGAAGGTGACAATCGTCTCGGTCTCTGTACGTTCGCAAAGACAATAAGTCCCTTCCTTCCTGTCCCGCGGCAGACGGATGCTTCCTGGATTAATGTAAATAACATCATTTTCCTTGAAGGCCGTGGCGACATGTGAATGACCAAAGCAGGCGATATGCGCGCCTACTTCCTCGGCCCGGTAGCTTAGTGTGACATAGGTCATTTTAACGTTGTATTTATGACCATGTGTGGCATAGAGGGCCACCCCCTGAACCGTCTCGCTCCATTCATCGGGAAACGGACTGGCATCACAGTTTCCTCTGACGACTATTGCCTGCTGAAGAGCCTGATGCTGTTCAGGAAGTTCGGAATCACCGCAATGCAGGACGAGATCGACTTCAGCCCGATGCCTTGAAATGATCGCCTCTACCTCTTCTACCAGGCCATGGCTGTCACTTAAGATCAATGCTTTCATACCATCTCCTCCTTACTCCCAGTCTGACCGATTTGCTGTAAGCTGCTTCATCGCCTCAGCCCGATGGCTGACACGATTTTTCTCCTGCGGGGAAAGCTCTGCCATCGTTTTTTTCAGCTCAGGGACGTAAAAAATCGGATCATAGCCAAACCCGTTTTCACCAGATGGTCTCAGCGCAATCTCTCCCTCACAAAACCCTTCGTAGTACCGAGTCACCTTGTTTGGACTTGCCACCGCAATTACGCACACGAAGCGGGCGGTTCGCTCCTCTTGGGGAACTCCCTGCAACTCAGCCAGCACTTTTTCGTTATTTGCCTGATCATCCTTATCAGGGCCTGCATAGCGCGCTGAGTAAATGCCAGGTCTCCCATCAAGTGCATCAACAACGAGTCCGGAATCATCGGCCAAAACGGTCTTGCCAAAGGCTGCCGCGATCGCTTCCGCCTTCTTTGCCGCATTTTCACGAAAGCTGTGTCCATCCTCGATGATCTCCGGTATTTCCGGAAAATCAAGCAACGAACGGATTTCCCAGTCTAATGGAGCGAATAACTGCTGAAAATCCTTTACTTTTCCAGCGTTCTTTGTTGCAATGACTACTTCCCGCTTCATTCCTCTTTCTCCTTCTGACCAATTCGCGCGGCAATTTCTCCAAGAATTTCTCTTTGTTTCATGATCAACGAATCGATGCCACCCTCCGCCAAATCAAGCAGCTTGTCCAGCTGAGCCCGGGAAAACGTTGCTTCCTCCCCGGTTCCCTGCAACTCAATCAGCTGATGCTCTCCTGTCATCACCACATTCATATCAACTTCCGCGGCGGCGTCTTCGATATAGCATAAATCAAGCAGCTCGCCTTGCTCTTTCATGACGCCGACAGAAATCGCCGCCAGAAAATCAACAATCGGCCATTCCTTCATTTTACCAGCCTTCATCGCTTTTTCCATCGCCAGAGCGAGGGCGACGAACGCGCCGGTAATCGAAGCCGTTCGTGTGCCGCCATCTGCCTGAATTACATCACAGTCAATCCAGATCGTTCGTTCTCCGATTTTCGATAAGTCGATAACGGCCCGAAGCGAACGGCCGATCAACCGTTGAATTTCCATCGTCCGCCCCGACACTTTTCCCTTTGAGGACTCTCGAATATTCCGCTGTTCGGTCGCGCGAGGAAGCATCGCATATTCAGCGGTGATCCAGCCTTTTCCCTGACCGCGTAAAAAAGGAGGAACTCGATCCTCAATACTTGCCGTACAAATGACCTTTGTTTCTCCCATAGAAATCAGCACCGATCCTTCCGGGTGCTTAACAAAGTGTGGAATGATCTCCACACGTCGTAGTTCATGATTTGCCCGTCCGTCCGTTCTCATCATTTGCCTCCTCAATCTACCGTTCATTCGTTTTATGTAATAAGGATAAGAAGGGGTTGTCCCAAAAGCTCAGCTTTGGGCCAACCCCTTTTCTTGTAGGCCACATTAAGGTTGGACAGCGGCAGCGCGTCTGCTTCACGACAGCCGGAAGCCTTCGCTCGCTGCTTCGGGGGTGTGGCAAAAGAAAATAAATTCTTTGCCACACCCCCTTCTTATTACATTTCATCACTATTATAAAGAAAAGTGCTGCCTTCGTCCAATTTCCCTCGTTCTGCAATGGAATTTAGTAGCTGCCCGTATTGACAAGTTCCGGGCGGGATACAGGCTGGACAGCTTCCCCTGTTTCAGCAAGAACATTCGCTTCACCATTTACTTCGATCGCGACCGTTTCAATCCCCTCTTGTTCGGTTAACGTCAGGGCGAGCATGTTCAACACTTCTGTTGAGACAGCTGTTGCTTGCAGCTCGCTTAGAATATCTTCATTGAAATTCAGCGTTACGACGCCGTTTTCATAGCTTGGTTCATCCTGCAAGGCGACACCTTGTCTGAAATCAGATAACAGCTGGGAATGAGGAGAAGGACCGCGAAGAAGCTCTGTCACGGCAGCAGTCAGTGAATCGCTCTCCATTGAAACACGGCGTGTGACCGGAACATAATAGGAGTTGTCTCCATTCTGGGCGAGAAAGTAAAGGGTTACCCCTTTACTATTTACAATATCTGTAACGGAATCCGCCTCGATATTAATCCCGTCAGAGCGGCTGACTCCCTCTCCGATCGGTGTGCCGTTGACCGGCATCATTTCCTGTTCATAACCGTTAATGCGGATTTGAACTTTCTCTACATTATCAAATTGTGTCAGCGTCCATGTAATCGCCTGAAGAATCTGCAGCTCTTCTGCCGGATCATATTCTTTAAATTCATTTGAAAAATCAGCTACAGCGACCCCGTCCTCCGTTAAATTCACGTCAACCGCCGTTCCGGCTGGAATGACAGC
The DNA here is from genome assembly GCF_040544555.1 of Halalkalibacter oceani. Classification (NCBI taxonomy): domain Bacteria; kingdom Bacillati; phylum Bacillota; class Bacilli; order Caryophanales; family Bacillaceae; genus Halalkalibacter; species Halalkalibacter oceani. Next base: position 8,952 of record NZ_JBEPKD010000045.1, on the reverse strand, counting down.
TTTAAAACCGTTCGGAAGCAGCTCTGTAATCGGCCCGCCATCTACTAAATATTCAAGAGATTGCTTTAACACCCCATCTGTTTTTGGTAGGGTCAATGTTTGCGGAACAACCATTCCATTCGCATCAATTAAGTAAAGCTCCCGCTGAACCGTTTCTGTTGGAACTTCGCTTTCCGCGCTTTCCTCTTCAACCGGCTCCTCGACTCCCGCTTCCTCTAAATCAAGTGATTCATTTTCATCGACATAATTGACTGGCGGTGTATCCATCTCCTGCATCACTTCATTTGAACCAAAAGAACAAGCTGACATAATGATCAGCAACGTAAACATCAATAGTACTCTACGCATCATTTTCCCTCCCAAGATGGTTTGTACTAAATGTATACGAGCTGTTAAAAAAGAATAGACCATCTTTTCACAAGAAAAAACGCCCTGGCGGATTGAATAAACCCACCGGGGCATCTTTTTTTCTTATTCTCCTAGCTGAATCGTCTCCACATGACCGACGTCGATTTCCATCCACTGATCCGCTAAACGCTTGAACCGTTTCGCATCTCCGGTCGTGTAGAAATGGTGCTGAGGCTGCCGGTCATCAACGTAAAGAAGATTCTTATGATAAAGCAGGCTGCTCACTTCCCGCGCTGTTTCATCGCCCGAGGAAATCAGTTCAATGTCAGGGCCGACACGTTCACGGATCACTTCCCGCAGCAGCGGATAATGAGTACAGCCTAAAATCAACGTATCAAAGCCCTTTTCATCGAGCGGTGTTAAAGCCTGATCGACTGTTCGCACAGCCTCATCCCCCGAGAACACCCCTCTCTCTACTAGCGGAACAAAAGGAGGACAGGCAAGACTATCAACCTTTACTTCACTATTAATCGCTTTTAACGCTTTTTCGTAGGCGCCGCTTGATATCGTACCAGCCGTGCCGATCACAGCGACATGATCGCGCTTTGTGACCTTCAAGGCGCTGATTGCCCCGGGATGAACAACGCCGATTACCGGAATCGCCAATTCCCGTTTCACTTCTTCCAGCACTACAGCCGCTGCCGTATTACAGGCAATCACTAGCATCTTCATTTGCTCTTTCAAAAGGCGGTTGATCATTTCCCACGTAAATCTTCGAACATCCTCTGGATCACGCGGACCATATGGACAACGTGCCGAATCGCCGATATACACAATCTCTTCTTTCGGCAGCTGTCTCATAATCTCTTTCGCTACTGTTAGTCCGCCTAAGCCGGAATCTATTACCCCAATCGGTTTATCCAATCCTCTTCCCTCAATTTCTGTCTATTCTGTGCAGTTCAGCTTTTTATTGCTTATTTCACACGCATTGCCTTCATTTCATCGTGAAGCTTGTGCAGACTTTTCTCCAACGTATCAACTTCCTCCTGGGAAAAATCCGTTAAAATTTTTTCTAAATAATCCTGACGTTTCTTGATCACTTCTTCAATAATCGTCTGACCTTTTCTAAGCAGGTGAATCCGCACAACACGCCGGTCATTTTTATCTTTCACTCGTTCCACGAGTTCATTTTTTTCCATTCGATCAACGAGATCCGTCGTTGTACTACACGCTAAGTACATCTTTGCCGAAAGCTCTCCAATTGTCATGTCACCATTCTCATTCAGCCATTGCAAAGCGACAAATTGCGGTGGGGTAATCGGAAATTGCGTAAGAATGTCACGCCCTTTCTGCTTAACCATGTCAGCCACTCGACGTAATGAGCGTTCAATATGTTCAACCTGGCGATGGTCCATATTTGTTAGCGCACCTCTTTCATTATGAAGCTATTTTCATTATTGTCGCTGTTTTGAGGTCTAATTGCAAGAAGATCTATATGAAAAATCGCTGAACGATTTTTCTTAGGATATGTAAAGATGGAAGATGCGCCGCCCACGCCTCCCGAGAAAAAAAAAGCGGCCTGCCTTTTTTGCTTTATAAGGCGGCCACTTTTTCTTTACGTTGTTAAAAAGCGCTCTCTGACACGGCGTTCCACCTCGGCCGCACTGTCCAGCCCCAGCATCTCCTCAGCAAAGGAAGACAGCTCCTGCTGAGAAAGTCCCAGCAGCTGGCTCCGCGCCGGCAAAATGGAAGTCGCACTCATGCTTAATTCATCTAAACCGAGACCGAGTAAAAGCGGTATCGCCACTTCATCGCCGGCCATTTCCCCGCACATTCCAACCCATTTTCCTTCTTTATGGGCGGCGTCAACAACCATTTTCACTAAGCGCAAGATCGCCGGATGATACGGCTGATACAAATAGGAGACTTGTTCATTCATCCGGTCAGCCGCCATCGTGTACTGAATCAAATCATTTGTCCCGATGCTGAAGAAATCGACTTCCTTCGCAAATAAGTCCGCTGCGACAGCTGTTGACGGAATCTCAACCATAATGCCGAGCTCCACCTTATCAGCAACAGCAACTCCTTCGCTTCTAAGCCGCTCTTCCTCTTCTTTAAAAATCGCTTTCGCCTGCCGCACTTCCTCAAGCGTCGCAATCATCGGAAACATGACTTTTACATTACCAAAGGCGCTCGCCCGCAGTAATGCTCTAAGCTGCACGCGGAAGATCGATTGTTCTTCAAGACAGATCCTGATCGCCCGATAGCCTAAAAATGGATTCATTTCTTCCGGTAAATTCAAATAAGGAAGCTCTTTGTCTCCGCCGATATCAAGCGTGCGAATGATAACAGGCTTGTTGTCCATTCTTTCAACAACTTCCTTATACGCCTCAAACTGCTCCTCTTCAGACGGCAGCTCGCTGCGGCCCATATAAAGAAATTCCGTCCGGTACAAGCCAATCGCTTCCGCCCCATTTTTGAGAACACCGTTTAAATCCTTCGGCGTCCCGATATTGGCGGCCAGTTCAAGATGCTTTCCGTCCTTTGTCCGCGTCTGTTCTCCGGCAAGCTTGGCCCATTCCTGCTTCTGCTTAAGGAAGTCCTGACGCTTTTGCTCGTAATAGGCCTTTTCTTCCTCTGTCGGTTCGATGACGACCGTGCCTTCCGTTCCATCAATAATGACGGTCATTCCGCTCTTAATCTCTTCCGTCACCGTTTTCGCTCCGACCACAGCCGGAATCTCCAGCGAGCGGGACATGATAGCCGAGTGAGATGTTCTCCCGCCAATATTTGTGGCAAACCCTTTAATAAAGGCCGGGTTTAATTGCGCCGTATCAGACGGGGTCAAATCTTCGGCAATCACGATCATTTCCTCTGTCACAGCTGCTAAAGACTGTGTTTGAACACCGAGCAAGTGACCGAGCACGCGTTTGGAAACATCACGTATATCCGCCGCGCGCTCTTTCATATATTCATTTTCCATGTTCTCAAACATCTCAATAAACATCGAAGCGACTTCATTCATTGCGTACTCCGCATTTTGCTTCTCCGCTTCAATTTTTCCTGTGACAGCATCAACAAGCTCGGGATCACTCAAGACGAGCAGATGCGCCGCGAAAATCTCTGCTTTATCAGCTCCCAGCTCCTGTTCAGCCTTATCTTTAATGACAGTAAGCTCTTCCTTCGATTTTGCCACAGCGACCCGAAAGCGCTCAATCTCGGCGGTCGCATCCTGCACTTCTTTTTTTTCGATGTCCATTTTCGGTTCAACGTGCACGAAAGCTTTCGCGATGGCAATGCCGGCAGAAGCCCCGATGCCTGATAATTGCTTCATTATTCTCCTAACCCTTCTTTAATAACCTCTTCAATCCCTTTCAGCGCGTCGTCCGCGTCGCTGCCTTCCGCTTTAATCGTCACTTCTGCTCCCTGGCCCACGCCAAGAGACATGACGCCCATAATGGATTTAAGGTTCACCGTCTTCTGTTTATACGTCAGGGTAACATCAGAGGAATACTGACTTGCTTTATTGACGAGCTGTGTCGCTGGACGAGCATGAATTCCTGTTTCTGCTGTAATATGAAATGTTTTTTCTGCCATTGTACCTACCTCTTTCTTCAATTAAACAATTTTTTTAAGGCATACACACTTGTGTTAAAGTCGCCATTTATCACAAAAAACAGGCATGAGAAAAGAAACGCACATGATGAAAACAAAAGGATGCACTTAGTTGTAGCGTACCCCATCTGAGTCACATATACACTTCCTACTCATGCCTGATCGTATCAGTAACACGTATGTAGTCCTTTGTTGATAAATCGCTTACTTCTCAATAAGCAGTACCAGTATAGCATAACTGTTTTTCTTGTTTCAACAGATAACCTGTTACGCTTTTTTTCTATGTGTTCGAGGAGTTCTGACACATCAGTACGACGTGATACATATACTATCGAGACTAAAACCCTTCATCTCTCGGGGGTTTCATGATCCCCACCGCTCTCAGCCCGAGCAAGAAGGAGTGAACTCATTGAAAGGAGCAGAATTTGGACCTAAGCCTTTACTTACGAAAAGGGAACGCGAAGTATTCGAATTACTTGTTCAGGATAAGACGACAAAGGACATCGCACAAGAACTTTTCATAAGTGAAAAAACCGTACGAAATCACATTTCTAATACGATGCAAAAGCTTGGAGTCAAGGGGCGCTCTCAAGCGGTGATTGAATTGGTTAGACTAGGTGAACTCGAAATATAGCTTACGAATGATAGCATTTGTTTCAGGAAATGGGGCTGTCTCCAAGCTTTGCAACGAAACGGCGCATGACGTCTGCACGATCAGAGGCTGGGACAAAGGGTGGTTATACCTTTTGCCCGGCCTTCCCTTTTACTAATGGTAGGATGTTTCGATTTTTTGAGCCTGTTCCCCGTTTTTCAATCAAGAAAGATAAGGACGGAAAAGCGCTTTCATTTCTTCGTTCCACGGCAGCGACCGTTCTGTCTTTTTGTTCACTTGAACCATCGTTCCTCTTCCGGTCAAACAAATGTCCTCCCGCTCGTTCACGACGAGATAATGAAGCTCCATCGAAGAACGGCCGAGCTTTTCAATTTTCACCCCTACTTGTAATGCTTCCCCGAATTTAATTTGCCGGATATAATCGCAGTGCAAATCAGCCGTCACAATCATCGCATCGCTCTCACTCCCAGCCCATTCCTTCATGATTCCGACTTTCTCAAAAAGCGCGATCCGTCCCTCCTCAAAATAAATAAATACTCTCGTGTTATTGACATGGCCGAACGCATCCGTTTCGCTAAAACGTACTTTTACCGGTTGAAAAAAACGAAATGACGCCTTCCACGTCTCAAGGTCGCTAATATAGGCAGGTAGTCTTTTCATCAGCTTGATTCTCCTTCTATGATCAGGAATGAAAAAGGAGCCGCCCTAAAAGCAACTGCTTTCGGGCAACCCCTTTGAAATAGCGGAACCGGTCGCCCCAGTCCCTCTCCTTCCGTCCTTTAACCAGGCTTATGCACCAAAGAAGTTTTTAAAGGATTGGAGTGTTGTTGAACGGTTAAGTGCAGCAATCGAAGTCGTTAAAGGAATTCCCTTCGGACAAGATTGTACGCAGTTTTGTGAGTTCCCGCAGTTTGCAAGGCCACCGTCTCCCATGATGGTCTCAAGACGTTCTTCCTTATTCATTTCACCTGTTGGGTGAGCATTAAAGAGACGAACTTGAGAAAGTGGAGCCGGTCCGATGAAATCAGATTTGCTGTTTACATTCGGACATGCTTCAAGGCAGACGCCGCACGTCATACATTTTGACAGCTCATACGCCCATTGACGCTTCGATTCTGCCATCCGCGGCCCCGGGCCAAGGTCATACGTTCCATCAATCGGAATCCATGCTTTTACCTTCTTCAATGAGTCAAACATCCGGCTGCGGTCAACGACTAAATCGCGGACGACCGGGAATGTTTTCATCGGTTCAAGGCGAATCGGCTGCTCCAGCTGATCGACTAGCGCTGTGCATGATTGGCGCGGCTTGCCGTTAATAATCATCGAGCAGGCGCCGCACACTTCTTCCAGACAGTTCATTTCCCAGGCGATTGGCGTTGTTTGTTCCCCTTTTTTGTTTACCGGATTGCGTCGGAACTCCATTAACGCAGAAATAACATTCATATTAGGACGATATGGCACTTCAAATTCTTCTTCATAAGGAGTGCTGTTTGGATCGTCTTGTCGCATCACTTTGAATTGAATTGTTTTTTCACTCATGATTTCACAGCTCCTTGTTTCTTTTGTGAGTAATCACGCTTACGTGGCTTAATTAAAGATGTATCAACATCTTCATAAGTAAAGTCCGGAGCGTTTTTCTCTGCATTGTAGGTAGCTATTGTTGTTTTTAAGAATTCCTCATCATTACGTTCAGGGAAGTCCGGCTTATAGTGAGCCCCGCGGCTTTCGTTACGGTTATAGGCACCAAGAGTAATAACGCGGGCAAGGCTGAGCATGCCATCAAGCTGACGGGTAAAGGAAGCTCCTTGGTTGCTCCATTTTGCCGTATCGTTAATATTAATATTTTGATAGCGTTCCATAAGCTCTTGAATTTTTTCATCTGTTTTCAACAGCTTATCGTTGTAACGCACAACCGTTACGTTATCCGTCATCCATTCACCGAGCTCTTTATGAAGGATATACGCGTTTTCCGTTCCATCCATCTTTAGAATCCGGTCATATGCTTCCTGTTCCTTCTGAGTTTCCTGTTCAAAGAACGCGGAAGACATGCTGTCAGCGGTTTTTTCTAGGCCTTCCATATACTCAACAGCTTTCGGCCCCGCTACCATACCACCGTAAATCGCAGAAAGCAATGAATTTGCACCGAGACGGTTTGCGCCGTGCTGAGAATAGTCGCACTCTCCCGCCGCAAATAGCCCAGGAATGTTAGTCATTTGATCGTAATCAATCCACATGCCGCCCATTGAATAGTGAACAGCAGGGAAGATCTTCATCGGCACTTTACGAGGATCGTCGCCCATGAACTTTTCGTAAATTTCAATAATACCGCCGAGCTTAATATCAAGCTCTTTCGGATCTTTATGAGACAGATCGAGATAAACCATGTTTTCGCCGTTAATTCCAAGCTTCATATCGACGCAGACATGGAAAATTTCACGCGTAGCAATATCACGAGGGACGAGATTTCCATAAGCAGGATACTTTTCTTCAAGGAAATACCACGGCTTACCGTCCTTATACGTCCAGACACGTCCCCCTTCCCCACGAGCTGACTCACTCATCAGACGAAGCTTGTCATCTCCTGGAATAGCGGTTGGATGAATTTGAATGAACTCACCGTTAGCATAGCGTACACCTTGCTGATAAAGCTTTGATGCCGCATACCCTGTGTTAATAACAGAGTTCGTTGATTTTCCAAAGATAATTCCCGGACCACCTGTTGCCATAATAACGGCATCGGCAGGGAAATGACGGATTTCAGATGACTTCAAGTCCTGCGCTGTGATCCCGCGACAGGTTCCTTCATCATCGATCATCGCGGATAAAAATTCCCAGCCCTCATATTTCGTCACAAGTCCACTTACTTCATGACGACGTACTTGCTCATCAAGAGCATATAACAGCTGTTGACCAGTTGTTGCACCCGCAAAAGCTGTTCGGTGATGCTGTGTTCCCCCGAAACGGCGGAAATCAAGCAGACCTTCCGGCGTACGATTAAACATAACCCCCATACGGTCCATTAAATGAATAATGCCAGGCGCTGCTTCTGTCATTGCTTTAACCGGCGGCTGATTTGCTAAAAAGTCTCCGCCATATACTGTATCATCAAAGTGTTCCCACGGAGAATCCCCTTCACCTTTTGTATTCACGGCACCGTTAATTCCACCCTGCGCACAGACTGAGTGTGAACGTTTAACAGGAACCAATGAGAAGAGATCGACTGGAACCCCTTTTTCTGCTGCTTTAATTGTTGCCATCAGACCGGCTAGTCCGCCTCCGACAACAATAATTCTACCTTTACTCATAGTAGCCCACTCCTTATCTCTTAAATGTTTGCTAAGTCCGGATTAATAAACGCCAGGATCGCCCGAATACCTACTACTGTTAACAGAACGAAAATGGCCATCGTCACATAGGTTGTAATCTGTTGTGAGCGTGGTGTAACTGTAATTCCCCAAGACACGGCAAATGACCAAAGCCCATTCGCAAAGTGGAATGTCGCCGATACGACACCAATGATATAGAAGATAAGCATAAATGGACTACTTAAAATATCGGCCATCATATCGTAGTTTACTTCTGCTCTGCCTAAGGCATAGGCAATTCTTGTTTCCCATACATGCCATGCGATAAAAATTAAGAGAATGACACCGGAAATCCGCTGAAGAACAAACATCCAGTTACGGAAAAAACCATAGCGGCTTGCGTTATTATTCGCTTGGAACGCGATGTAAATTCCGTAAATGGCATGATAAAGAAGCGGTAAAAAGATGAGAAAAATTTCAAGCGCATACCTGAATGGCAGGCTTTCCATGAAGTGAGCCGCCTGGTTAAAAGCACTCGCTCCACGCGTCGCAAAATGGTTGACCACCAAATGCTGAACTAAAAATAATCCAACTGGAATAACACCAAGTAATGAATGTAACTTTCGATTAAAAAACTCACGATTACCAGCCATACTTTTCCCCCCACAAATGTTTTTGACCTATCCACTACTATTATTTTCTGCTTACTCTCTCTGTTTTTTCCGTATAGCTTGTACCTCCCCACCGCGACTTGTCGAGATATGGAATCATGCAAATTATGAAACTTTCCCAAAGTTTCTGTGAAAAAAAACCGACAATTTTATTGTACTCTCAACTCATACCCCAGTCAAGAAAACGTATACAGCCTTTTTAGCTGTCTCACACCGTTTAAAAAGCGCGATTTTGCAGCATTTTCCGCCGGCTTCGCTCGCTTGCGGAAGGAAGAGAAAACCACTCTTCCTTCCTTTAAAACCGTAAGCGGCTTCGCCTGGCGGGACGAAATCACTCAAAATGCCAAAACCGGGCTTCTCCGCCAGCTTCGCTCGCTTGCGGAAGGAAGAGAAAACCACT
>NZ_JBEPKD010000044.1:0-13056 GCF_040544555.1 Halalkalibacter oceani | reverse complement strand
TCTTCAGCGCCGATGGTAGTTGGGGGCTTCCCCCTGTGAGAGTAGGACGTTGCCGGGCGATAAAGTACAATCCAAGCGGATTGTGCTTTTTTATTTGCACAAAGGATAACGCACAAGGCGCGAAGAGCAATAGGGTTTAAAAAAGTGTCCATAGCTGTGACGCTTGCTATCGCTGCTTCAGGGGTGATTCAAAGTTCTTTCGATTTATTGAGGGGGGTTTTTCTCCATGAAAAAGGTTTAGATAAAAGCTAGTTCGGTTAAAGTGATGATACGTGGAAACATCTTCAATTTTAAAGGAGGAGTAAAATGACATTGCAAAAGGAACTCCAACTGTTGAAAGAGCAAAGATGTGAAGAAGGTTGCTTGACGATTTATTTGAATACCGACCAATCAAACCAGGACCAGAAAAAAGGAGAATGGAAAATTCGTCTCAAAAATGGCTTGAAAAAACTTGAAGAATATATTCAAGTTAGTGACGACCGGTACCTGAATGACTATAGAAAAATAAAAAAACAGGTGACGAGCGCCGTGCATGATCTGCAAACAGAAATGCCAAGAAGTGTGGTTGTTATTGCTTCTGCTGATGGAAATTGGGTATTGAAAAAATTGAACGTCAATGTTGAAAATCAATTTCATTGGGAAAAGCACCCCGTCTTGGATCAGCTCTACCATATTCAAGAAACCTTCCCACGTTCAGGCGTAGTCCTGATTCAAAAGAAAGAGGTCACGATCATTGAGACAAGCCTAGCAGAAGTAGAAAGTGAAGTGAGCTATCAATGGGATGTCGAAGATGAAGATTGGAAACAATATGAGGGTCTTGCTTCCAGAGACAGAATGGCCTCTGGCGCGACGCATCGCGACCAAGTCGACCAACGCTTTGAAGCGAATCAGGCAAGGTGGTATAAGCAGCTGGCGGCGATCGTTCAAAAACAAGCAAAAAAACAGAGCTGGAGCAAATTATATTTAGTCGGGCCCCCGGAATTATTGCAGGAATTTGAACAGCATATTACTTATAAGCATATTGATAGAGTAAAGAAAAATTTCACCAATGTGAAGCCGCACGAAGTGGTCAGTGAAGTACTGGCTTCTTAACATAGGACAGCGTAGAGGATGACCCCCACTGTTTTTCAACGTGGCGTTATCCTCTATCGTCGTTAAAAAAGTCGATACATACACGAAACAACTGTTATCAATCGAAGAGGAATGGCTATACTAATAAAAAGCAGATAAGTTGCACTTTTTGGAAAGAACGATTATAATGTTTTTAAAGTCAAAGATAGTCAAAGTCAAAAATGGGAAGGGGGACACTCTATGAGGAATATATCCGATCTCATTGAAGAATATCTGAAAGCGACAATAAAAAAAAGTGGAGACGACTTGCTGGAAATTAAACGGAGCGAAATTGCCAAAAAGTTTCAATGTGTACCTTCACAAATCAATTATGTGATTCAAACACGATTTACTGTTGAAAAAGGATATTTAGTAGAAAGTAAACGAGGTGGTGGCGGATATATTCGGATCATTAAAATCAGTCCCCATGACCATGTTGATTTGTTTGATCAAATGATTGATATTATCGGTCAGAAGGTCGATCAAAATACGGCCGAGAATATTATTATCCGCTTATATGAGGAACAGGCTGTAACAAAGCGCGAAGCTACGTTGATGATCAGTGCCGTTGACCGGATGCATTATCAGGCGAATGTTTCTCATCGCGATGAGGTGCGTGCCAATATTTTAAAGGCGATGCTAAAAACGTTAAAGTATAAAGAAGCATAGCAGGGAGGGGGAAAAAATGCTTTGTCAGGAATGTAATCAACGAAAAGCGAGCCTTCATTTCACAAAAATTATCAATGGCGAGAAGACGGAGTTCCACATATGTGAGCAATGTGCGAAGGAAAAAGGAGAGCAGTTTCCTGGTACAAACAGCTTTTCCATCCATCAATTGTTATCAGGACTTTTGCATTTTGAGCAGCCGTTACAAACAGGGCAAGGCCAGGTTCAAAGTGTGCGGGAACTTGTATGCGACAAGTGTGAAATGACCTATGAGCAGTTCACCCGCGTTGGGCGTTTTGGCTGTGCCCATTGTTACAAGAGCTTTGAAGCGAAGCTTGATCCGATTTTAAAACGGGTCCACAGCGGAAATCAGGCTCATGCCGGCAAAATTCCGCAGCGAATTGGCGGCGGCATTCAATTACAGCGAAAAATTGACGCCCTGAAGCAGGAGCTTAAGCAATATATTGAAAAAGAAGAGTTTGAAAAAGCAGCTGAACTTCGTGATGAAATCCGTGCATTAGAACAACGAAATGATAAAAAGGAGGGATAGTAAGAGATGTCACTCCAAGATTTTATTTCCGAAGCGCTCAGCCCATGGACGAAGAAAGCCGGACCTGACTCAGATATCGTCTTAAGCAGCCGCATTAGACTTGCGAGAAATCTGGAGGAATATAAATTTCCTCTTCTTGCCTCGATGGAAGAATCCTATGCAGTTTCGAAGCATATCGGTGAGGCTCTGACTCAACAGGAGTTTCAGGAAGTCGGCCCGCTTGAACTCGTCCGGATGGATGAATTAAAGACGAATGAAAAACGTGTCCTCGTGGAGAAGCATTTAATCAGTCCGCATTTGGCCGACCAATCAAAGTATGGAGCCGTGTTGCTGGATAAAGAGGAAGCCGTCAGCATTATGGTCAATGAGGAAGATCACTTACGCATTCAATGCTTATGGCCGGGATTTCAGCTTGAGAAAGGGCTTCAGACGGCCAATGCGATTGATGATTGGATAGAAGGGTTATTGACATATGCTTTTGACGAGAAGCGCGGCTACTTGACAAGCTGCCCGACGAATGTCGGTACGGGATTACGGGCATCGGTGATGATGCATTTACCGGCGCTTGCGATGACGCAGCAATTAAACCGGATTTTGCCCGCTATTAATCAATTAGGGCTTGTTGTTAGAGGAATTTACGGTGAAGGTAGCGAAGCATTAGGTAATCTCTTTCAAATATCGAACCAGATTACGCTTGGAAAATCTGAAGAAGATATCGTCGAGGACTTGCGTGGAGTCGTGCTGCAATTAATTCAGCAGGAGCGAGCTGCGCGCAATATGCTGCTTGATCATTCCCGCCTGCAGCTGGAGGATCGGGTCAGCCGCTCGTACGGCATTCTGTGCCACAGCCGCTTAATCGAGTCAAAAGAGGCGACCCAGCGATTATCAGATGTTAGACTGGGAATTGACTTAGGGTTGATTCAAGGGCTGAGCGCGACGATTTTGAATGAGCTGATGATCTTAACCCAGCCTGGCTTTCTCCAGCAATATGCCGGGGATGTCCTATCTTCAAACCAGCGTGATGAAAGAAGAGCTACATTAATCAGAGAGAGAATGAAACTGGAACAGGAAAAACACGATTAATCCATGGAGGTGAACGTCAATGATGTTTGGACGTTTTACAGAACGAGCACAGAAGGTATTGGCATTAGCTCAAGAAGAGGCTGTTCGATTAGGCCATAATAATATTGGTACTGAGCATATTTTGTTAGGCTTGATCCGTGAAGGAGAAGGGATTGCCGCGAAGGCCCTTCAGGCGCTCAGTCTTGGTTCCGATAAGATTCAAAATGAAGTAGAATCGTTAATCGGCAAAGGCCAGGAAGGTTCAAAAACGATTCATTACACGCCACGGGCGAAAAAAGTGATTGAGCTTTCAATGGATGAAGCGAGAAAGCTTGGTCATTCGTATGTTGGAACAGAGCACATTCTTCTTGGATTAATTCGTGAAGGAGAAGGCGTTGCTGCCCGGGTGCTTAACAATCTCGGAGTCAGCCTTAATAAAGCGCGTCAGCAAGTCTTGCAGCTTTTAGGAAGCAATGAAGTTGGCAGCTCATCGCAACAGAGCGGGGGCAACAGCCATGCCAATACTCCTACATTGGATAGTCTGGCCCGTGATCTAACAGCGGTTGCTCGCGAAGAAGCGCTTGATCCCGTGATCGGACGAAGCAAGGAAATCGAACGTGTCATTCAAGTGTTAAGCCGACGGACGAAAAACAACCCGGTATTAATTGGTGAGCCGGGCGTCGGGAAAACGGCGATTGCCGAAGGGCTTGCATTGGCGATTATCGCCAACGAAGTACCGGAAACATTGCGCAACAAGCGCGTCATGACACTTGATATGGGAACGGTCGTTGCCGGTACTAAGTACCGCGGTGAATTCGAGGATCGGCTGAAAAAAGTCATGGATGAAATCCGTCAGGCCGGGAATGTCATCCTCTTTATTGACGAACTGCACACCTTAATTGGAGCAGGTGGAGCCGAGGGTGCGATTGATGCGTCAAATATTTTAAAGCCGTCGCTAGCCAGAGGTGAGCTGCAATGTATCGGGGCAACCACACTGGATGAATATCGTAAATATATTGAAAAAGATGCAGCACTTGAGCGCCGCTTCCAGCCGATTCAGGTAAATGAGCCGACGCTTGAGGAGTCGATTCAAATTTTAAAAGGGCTGCGTGACCGTTATGAAGCACATCACCGTGTCACGATTACCGATGATGCGATCGAAGAAGCGGTTAAACTGTCAGATCGCTATATCTCTGACCGCTTTCTCCCCGATAAAGCGATTGATTTAATTGATGAGGCGGGATCAAAAGTCCGGTTGCGTTCTTACACAGCGCCGCCGAATTTGAAAGAGCTTGAAGGACGCTTGGAAGAAACCCGTAAAGAAAAAGATGCGGCTGTCCAAAGTCAGGAATTTGAGAAGGCGGCATCGCTAAGGGATTCCGAACAGAGACTTCGCGAAGAACTGGAAGAAATGAAGAATGAATGGAAGAAGCAGCAGGGACAAGAAAATACAGAGGTTACGGTTGACGATATTGCCCAGGTTGTCGCCAGCTGGACTGGAATTCCGGTTTCAAAACTGGCTGAAGAAGAAACAGACCGTCTGTTGAAAATGGAAGAAATTCTTCATGAGCGCGTCGTCGGTCAGGAGGAAGCTGTTAAATCGATTTCCAAGGCGGTTCGTCGGGCTCGTGCCGGACTAAAGGATCCGAAACGTCCTATTGGCTCCTTTATTTTCCTCGGACCGACCGGGGTGGGGAAGACGGAATTGGCTCGTGCCGTTGCCGAGACGCTATTCGGTGATGAAGATTCCGTCATTCGGATTGATATGTCCGAGTATATGGAGAAGCATGCGACAAGCCGACTCGTCGGCTCCCCTCCTGGTTATGTCGGTCATGAGGAAGGCGGCCAGCTGACGGAAAAAGTCCGCCGTAAGCCGTACTCCGTCATTCTTTTAGATGAAATTGAAAAGGCGCACCCGGAAGTGTTTAATATTTTGCTACAGGTGCTTGAGGATGGCCGTTTGACTGATTCGAAAGGAAGAACCGTCGACTTCCGCAATACAGCGATTATTATGACGTCAAATGTCGGGGCCAGCACATTGCGTAAAAATAAATTCCTTGGCTTTACGACAGGAACGGATGGCCAGGAATACACCGATATGAAGGATAAAGTGATGGAAGAGTTAAAGCGGAGCTTCCGTCCTGAGTTTCTAAACCGTATCGATGAAATTATCGTCTTCCATGCTTTAGAGAAGAAGCATGTCCGGGAAATTATTACGCTGATGGCCGAGCAGCTTAAAGTTCGCTTAGCTGAGCAGGGGATTGAGTTTGAGTTAACAGAAGCCGCCAAGGATAAAATTACCGACATTGGCTATGATCCGGAATATGGCGCGCGGCCATTACGCCGTGCCCTGCAGAAGCAGGTGGAGGATCGTCTTTCCGAAGAGCTCTTAAAAGGAACGATCGTTAAAGGGCAGAAAGCGTTAATTGACGTCAAAGACGGCGAGTTGACGGTTATCACCCGCGAGAATCTCCAAGTGTAAATATAGATTCGCTTATGACTCGAGATAAGGGCTAATAAGCAAGAAAAGCCGAGGGAGAGGCATAATCCCTTGGCTTTTCACCATACATATAGGAGAAACCCTCCCTTGGCTGATATTTCTGCTACAATGAAAGAAGGAAGCATCGTGTACTAGGAGGGCAAGAAGATGGCCAAACGAAAAACAAAATTTGTCTGCCAGGAATGTGGATATGAATCGGCTAAATGGATGGGCAAATGTCCCAGCTGTCAAAGCTGGAACACCATGGTGGAGGAATTTGAACAGTCGGCGCGCCAGGCAAGTCGAAGCTATGTGACTTCCACTGCAACAGGAAACACAAAGCCGCAATCGATCATCTCCATTAAGAGCGACATGGAGACGCGAATCGGGACGAAGATGAAGGAGCTTGACCGGGTACTCGGAGGCGGGGTCGTTCCAGGCTCACTCGTGCTCGTTGGCGGAGACCCGGGCATCGGGAAATCGACTTTGCTGCTTCAGCTTTCGGCAAAGCTGGCAGAAACGGGACAACGGGTGCTCTACATCTCGGGGGAAGAATCAGTGAAACAGACGAAGCTGCGCGCTGACCGGTTGAACTTATCATCGCAGGAGCTGTATGTGTTAGCAGAAACTGATATCGCGTTAATTGAGCGGGCGATTGACGAGGTACAGCCTGTTTTAGTCGTCATCGACTCCATTCAAACTGTCTATCAGGAGGAAATCACGTCAGCGCCGGGAAGTGTGGCCCAGGTGCGGGAATGTACGGCGGCTTTCATGAGAATGGCAAAGACAAGAGGGATCGCGATTTTTATCGTCGGCCATGTTACGAAGCAAGGCTCGATCGCCGGGCCGAAGCTGCTTGAGCATATGGTTGATTCCGTGCTTTACTTTGAAGGTGAACGCCATCACACGTATCGAATTTTGCGCGCTGTAAAAAATAGATTTGGGTCGACAAATGAAATGGGCATTTTTGAAATGAAGGAACTGGGACTGGCGGAAGTCGTCAATCCGTCGGAAATTTTCTTGGAGGAACGGTCCCAGGGGGCGGCCGGTTCGATCGTCGTTGCTTCGATGGAAGGCACGAGACCCGTTCTCGTCGAGCTGCAGGCACTAATTTCACCGACGAGCTTCGGAAATCCAAGAAGGATGGCGACAGGGATTGACCATAACCGGGTATCGCTGTTAATGGCTGTCCTTGAAAAGCGGGTCGGGCTTTTGTTGCAAAACCAGGATGCGTATTTAAACGTTGCCGGCGGGATTCGCCTCGATGAGCCGGCAATTGATTTAGCGATCGCGATCAGCATCGCCTCGAGCTTTCGAAATCAAATTACGAGTCCGACCGATGTCGTCATCGGCGAAATCGGGCTGACAGGGGAAATTAGACGGGTGTCGCGGATTGAACAGCGGGTGCATGAAGCAGCGAAGCTCGGTTTCCAGAGAGCGGTTATTCCAGCACGGAACCTTAGTGGCTGGACTTATCCTGAAGGGATGAAGGTCGTTGGTGTATCGACATTGGAAGAGGCACTACAGGTTGGAATAGGAGGATCATAAATGAGTGAGGAGCAGAGAAGAAATGAATTCATTCAAAGCGTATTAAAGCTGGTCGCGCCGGGAACGCCGCTGCGCGCCGGGATTGACAATGTCCTGAGGGCGAAGACGGGCGGCCTTATTGTCATTGGCTACCACAATGATATGCCGTCGATTGTCGACGGGGGCTTTTTTATCAATTGCGACTTTTCTCCGGCCTACCTTTATGAGCTGGCGAAAATGGATGGGGCGATTATTTTAAGCGATGACGGCAAGAAGATTTTATATGCGAATACGCAGTTAGTCCCGAATAATGGGATTCCATCAAATGAAACGGGCATCCGCCACCGTACCGCAGAGCGTGTCGCTAAGCAGACGGGGAATTTAGTCGTTTCGATTTCGCAGCGGCGTAATGTAATCACGTTGTATCAAGGTGATTACCGCTATTCTTTAAAGGATATCGGCGTGATTTTAACGAAGGCGAATCAGGCGATTCAAACATTGGAAAAATACCGTGCTGTGCTGGACCAGGGCATTACCAATTTAGGGGCGCTCGAATTTGAACAGCTCGTGACGTTTCATGAGGTTACCCAGGTCATCCACCGCGTACAGATGGTCCTGCGGATTAAGCGGGAGATTTTAAACTATGTGAATGAGCTCGGGGATGAAGGTCGGCTGATTACGATGCAATTAAGCGAGCTTGTCGCTGATACTGAAAAAGAAGCCGTTTGGCTCTTGAAGGATTATGTTAAGGACCGCAAGCAAGACGTCAACGAAATTCTGAAGGAACTGACGAAGCTGCAGGCGGAGGAACTGCTTGATGAACACGAGATCGTTAAGGCGCTCGGTTACGGGAAAAACATTAATATTCAGGAACAGTCTGTTTCACCGCGTGGATACAGGATCCTTAATCGAATTCCGAGGCTCCCATCGGCCATCATTGAAAATCTGATCGAAAAGTATGACGACTTAACGAGCATTATGTTCGCCAGTACCGAAGAATTGGATGAAGTAGAAGGAATTGGAGAAGCGAGGGCGAAATTGATAAAGGACGGATTAACGCGGATTCAGGAGCAATTGTTCGTTGACCGCCATATTTAGCCGCACTCTTATTGGTTGACTTTTCATTTGAAAAAAAGTACAATAAAAAATTAAAAAAATCAAGAGAAAAAGCGGGTTAAGGCGTTTAAAAAGTATAGAATAATCTTGGAATTTTATGTGAAATCCAGTTTGATAGGTTTTGATATCGAGAACTTGTCTATAATAATAAAAGGAGGTGAATATGGATGTTAAAAGGGATTGTTCAACTTTTCTTCGTTCTTGTAGGAGGAACATTAGGTTTTCTATTCATCCCAGAACTTATCCATATCTTAAATATTGGTAATGTTCCTTCGTGGTTAGACAGTTCTTACGCAGGAGCAGTTATCGGAGCAGTTATCTTATTTATTTCCACTTTTTGGTTGGCTGATTATATTGTCAATGTGATGAAGCTGTTGGAGGAGACGATTGTCCGCGCACCGATTCCCGACGTTTTATTCGGCACAATGGGATTGATTATTGGACTTATTGTCGCCTATTTAATTGGGATCCCATTAAATGCGATTAACATCCCGGTTGTGAGCACGGTCCTCCCGATCTTCGTGACGATTTTTCTTGGCTATTTCGGCTTTCAAATCGGCTTTAAAAAGCGTGATGAGCTGATGAATTTGACGATGCTCACCCGCGGCCTCGGCAAAAAGAAGGAAGAAGAGGAAGCTGATCTGAAAAAGGGAAAACAGCTCAAAATTCTCGATACGAGCGTCATTATCGACGGTCGCATTGCCGATATTTGCAAAACGGGTTTCCTGGAGGGGACATTGGTCATTCCTGAATTTGTGCTGGAAGAACTTCAGCACATTGCAGACTCCTCTGATGTGCTGAAGCGTAACCGCGGTCGACGTGGATTGGATATTCTGAATAAAATTCAAAAAGAACTTCCGGTCAATGTTGAAATCTATGAAGGTGACTTTGAGGATATTTCCGAGGTTGACAGCAAGCTTGTGAAGCTTGCAAAAATCTCTTCGGGTATGGTTGTAACGAATGATTTTAACTTAAATAAAGTATGCGAGCTCCAAGGGGTAGCGGTTTTAAATATTAATGATTTGGCCAACGCGGTAAAGCCCGTTGTGCTTCCGGGCGAAGAACTTAATGTGCAAGTAATCAAGGACGGAAAAGAACAGCACCAGGGTGTTGCCTATTTAGACGATGGAACGATGATTGTTGTCGAAGGGGGACGTGATTATATCGGCAAGCATCTCGATGTAGTGGTAACGAGTGTTCTGCAAACGAGTGCGGGCCGGATGATCTTTGCAAAGCCAAAGCTGTTGGAAAAAGCATTATAATGACACCGTAGCGCTTGCCTTCTTTTTTATAAGAGGAGGGAGGCGCTTCTCTTTTGGCTTGTCAGGGATGTCCAAACCGGCTCTCCTTTTCTCGAAAGATCAGCAAGCATCCTAAATGTTCCGGTTGATTCGGGGGAGATACTTGCAGCGTTTTTCCTGTTTGATACGTTCCTTCTAAGAAAATATATGTAATCGGAAGAGGAACATGCTAAAATAAGAACGATTATGACAGGAGAGAAGAGCATGAAGTACAGTGTAATTATCCCGGCGGCTGGTCAGGGGAAACGAATGAAGGCCGGTAAGAATAAGCAATTTTTAAAGCTGCAGGGCGAGGAAATCATCGTTCATACCGTGCGCTTGTTTGAAAAGGACCCGAATTGCCGTCGCATTGTTGTCGTGGCCAATGCAGAGGAAGTGGCGTTGATGAGGACGATGATGGATAAGAGTCATTTTGAAAAAGTAACGGTCACAGCCGGCGGGGAGGAACGACAGGATAGCGTCCGCAATGGATTGCAGAGCCTGCTGGAAGACGGGATTATTCTCGTCCATGACGGAGCCCGTCCGTTTGTTGAACAAAAGGTGATAGATGAACTTGTTGAGCAGGCAGGAGAGAGAGGGGCGGCTATCGCCGCCGTCCGGGTGAAGGATACAATAAAACGAGTCGAAGGCGACAGCGTCGTGGAAACGTTAAAGCGCGATGAGCTTTGGGCGGTGCAAACGCCACAGGCTTTCCAGGCAGCGCTGTTACGAGAAGCCCATGCAAAGGCCGAGCAGGCAGGGTTTACAGCTACCGATGATGCGAGTCTGATTGAATGGCTCGGTCAGACGGTCGTGATTGTAGAAGGGAGCTATCATAATCTCAAGCTGACAACGCCGGAGGATATGACAGTAGCTCAATTGATAAGCGAGGAAAGGGAGCGAAACAGATGACGGTAAGAGTTGGACAAGGGTTTGATGTGCACCGGTTAGTGGAGGGGCGCCCGCTCATTTTAGGCGGCGTGACGATCCCGTACGAGAAAGGATTGCTTGGCCATTCCGACGCTGATGTGCTATTACATACAATCTCCGATGCCGCCTTAGGGGCGATTGGCGAAGGGGATATTGGCAAGCATTTTCCTGATACGGATCCCCGCTTTAAGGATGCCGATTCAGCCAAACTGCTGGAGCACGTCTGGGTTCTTGTCAAGGAGCGCGGTTTTGCACTGGGTAACCTTGACTGTACGATTATTGCCGAAAGACCAAAAATGGCGCCTCATATCGGAGTGATGCGGGAGCGGATCGCCGGTTTGCTGGAGGCGGAGATCAGCCAGATTAATGTCAAGGCGACGACGACGGAAAAGCTAGGCTTTACCGGCAGAGGTGAGGGAATTGCTGCCCAGGCGGTAATTTTGCTCGAGCGGCACGGAGAGAATTGAACGGCTATGACGATGATGCTAAAATAAAAAAACGAGCATGCAAATATGCTAGAAACGGAAGGTGTTACCAATGGAAAGGGAAGTTCGTGTCAGATTTGCACCAAGTCCAACAGGGCATTTACATATAGGAGGAGCCCGTTCAGCGCTTTTTAATTATTTGCTCGCTAAACGGGAGGGCGGGGCCTTCATTTTGCGAATTGAAGATACCGATCAGGCGCGTAATGTGGAGAGTGCCAAGGAAAAGCTGCTCGACAGCTTGAAGTGGCTTGGGCTTGAATGGGATGAAAGCATTGATGTCGGGGGAGAGTACGGTCCGTACAGCTGTATGGAGCGCATGGATATTTACGAGAGATACATTCAGCAATTGCTTGAAGAGGGAAAAGCGTATTATTGCTATATGACGGAGGAAGAGCTTGAAGCGGAGCGCGAGGCGCAGAAGGCCCGTGGAGAAATGCCGAAATACAGCGGCCGCGACCGCGACCTTACGGAGGCCGAGCGTGCAGCTTATGAAGCGAAGGGGCTAAAGCCCGTTGTTCGCTTCCGTGTTCCGGAAGGGCAGGTCATCCGGATCAATGATGCTGTGCGCGGTGAAGTATCATTTGAATCAGATGGAATTGGCGATTTTGTCATTGCCCGCAAGGACGGTATTCCGATGTATAATTTCGCCGTCGTGGTGGACGATCATCTGATGAGGATTTCACATGTCATTCGCGGTGAGGAGCATCTGTCAAATACGCCCCGTCAAGTGATGCTGTATCAGGCATTCGGCTGGGAGCCGCCGCAGTTTGCCCATGCGTCGCTCATTTTAAATCCAGATCGTCAGAAGATGAGCAAGCGCGATGAGTCGATCATTCAGTTTGTTGAGCAGTATAAGGAGCTCGGCTATTTGCCGGAAGCGCTCGTGAACTTCCTCGCATTGCTCGGTTGGTCACCGGTCGGAGAAGAGGAAATTTTCTCGATCGAAGAGCTTAGTGCCCAGTTTAGCTTGGAGCGTGTTTCGAAAGCGCCGGCTGTATTTGATACGGATAAGCTTGCCTGGATGAACAACCAGTATATGAAAAAGGCTGATCTTGATACCGTCGTTGCCTTAGCGTTGCCTCATTTGAAGAAAGCAGGCAGAGTTCCTGAGGATCTAAATGAAGAACGATATGAGTGGATCAAGCGCTTAATCGGCCTTTATCAGGAGCAGTTGCAGTACGGCGCTGAAATTGTTGATTTAACAGAGTTGTTCTTTAAGCCGGAAATTGAGTATAATGAGGAAGCAAAAGAAATTTTGGCTGAAGAGCAGGTTCCTGAGGTGCTGGAACATCTGGCCGGGGAACTGGATCAGCTTGACGACTTTGTCGCGGCGAACATCAAAGCGGCGATTAAAGCGACACAGAAGGCTACCGGTCATAAAGGGAAGAAGCTGTTTATGCCGATTCGCGTGGCTGTTACCGGCCAGACGCATGGTCCGGAGCTGCCGGATTCGATTGAAGTATTAGGGAAAGCGGTCGTAAGTGCGAGACTGAGACGTTTGCTAAATCAATAAATCAACGTGTTGAGAGGGAAAAGTAGAAGAGGCAGTGGTTATCCAGAGACAATCACCCTGGCTGAAAGTGATTGAAACCCGCTTCTTTGAAGATGCACCCTTGAGCCTTTTTCTGAAATTATGCGAGAGTAGGAAAAAGCGAGTGGCGTCGTTATCCGCTACAAAGAGCGCGGGGCAGGTATGCCTTGCGATAACAGAGTGGAACCGCGCGCTGCGCCTCTGTGCATGAAAATGCACAGAGGCTTTTTTGGTGTGCCCGGCATGTGCATGGGCTATAGGGTTCAAGTCCCGAGCAGTGAAGGTCACTGTAACTGTTAGCCAACGACAAGGGTGTCTAG
>NZ_JBEPKD010000043.1:0-13363 GCF_040544555.1 Halalkalibacter oceani | reverse complement strand
ATGGACACCCTTGCTCTTGGCTAATGGTTGGCAACTGCCAGCCCCCATAGCGGACTTTCACCGCCTAGCTACGCGCCATGCGTGGCGCACTAAGAAAAGACGAACTTGGCCACCCACACCCAAGTTCGTCTTAGCCTCCTCTCTATCCAGAAGCCAGTTGTTCCGCTCCATAGCGTAATAAAATTCAGGTAAACAGGAAAGTCAGTCTCACCCTTTCCTGTTTATCTAATCTTGAGATACTTCACCTTCACTGAATTTAAAAAATAGCAATAATGTTGCTTACATTTCTATGATGATTGTTTTTTATTGCAGAGTATCGTTGTACTATATGTAGGTACACTTCCTTAACTAAGTGCATAGGATAATATCACAAAGAATTGTGAAGGGATTGAGAAGTATGTACCATGTTCCTTATGTTTATCCGTACCAAAATCCATACTATATTGGTCCAAAGTATAATTATGAAAAACACTATGATCATTGGACTACTCCTAATGTTACTAGGTCTGTAAACAGATCTGATTTAGGCTCTTTCAATAATCATGGAGGATTTTTTTTAACAGATTATGGACCAAAACCACTTGTTGTTAATATCAATGAAGTAACGAAGCAAAACAATACGTACCGTACTGCTTTATGGACGGGATCACATTTACAAGTTACTTTAATGAGTATCGATGTTGGTCAAGATATTGGTATAGAAATGCATCCTAACGTTGATCAATTCTTACGCATTGAACAAGGTCAGGGAATTGTTCAGATGGGTAACAGTGAAGATAATTTAAACTTTAGAAAATATGTCTATGATGATTCTGCAATAATGATTCCTGCTGGTACATGGCACAATCTAACCAATACAGGCAATGTTCCACTTAAACTCTACTCGATATATGCACCTCCAAATCATCCATTTGGTACTGTTCATGTTACAAAAGCAGAGGCATTGGCCGCAGAAAAAAGCCACGTTCATAGCCCTGGACGGTAAAATGAAACTTAGAAGATATTAAAAGATGTATAATTGCTTATCCCATGGGTTGTTAATTTAACCAAAATAGGAAGATCCGTTGACCGGGTCTCCCTATAATTTCAAATATACTTACTAGCTAAGAATATCTAACCAAATCTTTATTGAAGTACCCAAAATTAACAGTGCTAATATCCATTGTAAAAGTTTTGTATTTACTTTCTGCCCCATTTTTGCTCCCAATGGAGAAGCAATTAAACTCGCTATAACCATGATAAGCGCTGGTAGAAATTCTACCTGCCCAGTTGATATTTTTCCAACTGTAGCCCCTATTGAAGAAATGAGCGTAATGGCTAAAGAGGATGCAATCGTCACACGTGTTGGTAACTTTAAAATAACTAACATAATTGGTACCAATAGAAAGGCCCCCGCCGCCCCAACGATACCTGCACCTATACCTACAATAAAAGCAAATAATGCTGCTAACCATTTATTAAAAGCCACTTGCTCAGGTGGAATATCATCTCTCCCCTTTTTGGGTAGGAACATCATAATCGCTGCAAGCAATGCTAAAATACCATAAACAAGGTTTATGATTTCTCCAGACATCATCCGCGAACTATAACTTCCTATAAAACTACCAACTAGAATACTTACTCCCATAAAGGTGATAAGTGTCTTATTTAAATAGCCACCTTTACGGTAAGCCCATACCCCACCCATCGTTGCAAAAAAAACTTGTACCGCACTGATTCCTGAAACTTCATGCGCACTAAATATTGCTACTCCAAATAATGGAGGGATATAGAGTAACAGTGGGTATTTTATAATTGATCCACCTATACCAACCATACCGGATATATATGAACCTATGAACCCTATCAAAAAGATCGTTAAGATAAATAGTAAATCCATTTCGTTTTGCCTCCTATACTATAAAAGGGAACCAATTTGGTCCCCTTATATTCAGAACTTTAGTACACCATCATCTTCTGAATCTTTTTGCCTCATGACCACCTGACTTTACCCATGGTACAAGACCACTTTTTGCTCCTTTATCTTTGCATGAATTCTAAGACCTCTCCTGCTAACTAATTCATTAATTGCCCTTTTTGTTTTTACAATTGGCATTGGACATGCTAATCCTTTTGCGTCTAATACTTTGCTACGTTCATCTTAAAATTCCTCCTAATTTATATTTTAATTATCGAACAGCACAACGGTTTGGACCAATTTCCATTTCACGTTGTTTTTCATCATCTGGACTGATTTTCCCCATGTTTGTTTCACGGATTTCTTGATAAGCATTTGGTTGCGGCGGTAAATTTTCCGTCACTAATTTTCTAAACTCATTTTCGTCTTCAATGTTTAACCCATGGTTTTGTGCAAACAGAGTACCCAATTTTGCAGAAACACTACCGTCTTCATTTAATTCGTCAATAATCATAAAGTGGGCTGGAAGAACAATAAGGTCCTCAGATAATTCTCTGTAACGCGTGTAAAGACTTTCTCGCAAATCGCCTACCCAATCTTTAGCGAGGCCTGCTAGGTCAGGTCTTCCAATGGAATCAATGAATAGAATATCTCCGGATAACAGATATTTTTCATCGATAACAAATGAAGTCGAACCAATTGTATGACCAGGTGAGTAAAGAGCATGGATGTTGATCGTTGAGTTCCCGATTTGTACGTCATTTCCGCCTTCAAGTGCTGCATATTCAAACACTACTTCACCTGCGTCTTTCGGAGGTAACCAGTACGTTGCACCAGTTGCTTCCGCAATTTTTCTTCCCCCAGAAATGTGATCAGCATGTAGATGAGTATCAAATACGTGTGTAATTTTTGCATTGATTTCTTTAGCAAAGTTCACATACACATCTGCCATACGTGTCGCATCGATTATGGCTGCTTCTCCATTGGAAACAACCATATAAGATAGACAGCCTTTACCTAGACGTACAAATTGATATAGCTCACCACCGTCTTTTAGGTCCCCTACTTTAACTGGCTCTAGATATTCACTCCAAGCCTTCATACCTCCCTCTAAATAAGCTACGTCTAACCCTTTATCAGAAAGCATCTCAGTTACCATCATGGAAGAACCTTCTTTCGCACAAACAACTAATACTTCTTTATCTGTTGGAATTTTATCCATGATTTCTTCTACGCCATCTAATAGTTCAAAATAAGGAATATTGAAGTAATCAAAGTTTTCTCCTTCGATTTTCCAATCTGCGAAATCACCTTCATTCCGAACATCTAGAATAAATAGCTCTTTCTTTTCGATTACTTTTGTTGCTACTTCTTTTGAATTCATCGCTTTAACTGACATTTTTATACCCCCGTTAGTATATTTTATTTTAAAAAAAATTTAATTAAAACGTTAATGTTACATCCGCATCCTTGGCGAATTCTAAGAATGTAACGGCTCCACCCACTTCAATTCCATCAACAAATGCATCTTTTTCTAGTTCTATAACATCCATTGTCATTTGACAACCAATCAATTTAACACCCATTTCTTGTGCCATTGCCACGAGTTCAGGGATCGCAGGAACATTTGCTTTCTCAAAACCCTTTTGGTAATGCTCTTTCCCCTCTGGCATTGGTAATTTACCGTATGCTTCTTTATGAATTAGGTTTAGACCTTCAAAGGTAAAGAATATCGCTACCTCTTGGTCTGTTGCAGCTGCAGCTGTTGCTACATTGAAAACTTTGTAGGCATCAAATAACCCACCATTGCTTGCGATAATCGCTAATTTTCTACTCATCTTCTTTCAACCTCCTATTATTTTCTCAATGCTGACATAATGCTATTTGGATCATAACCAACAACCCACTGGCCGTTCACTTCCGTTTGTGGAACCCCTAATTGACCTGTTTTTTCTACAAGTTGCTGCATAATGGCAGGATTTGTTTCTACATTCACTTCTTGATAGGAAATGTTTTGATCTGATAAAAAGTTTTTTAACATCACACAATAACGACAGTGATTAGATGTATAAACAGTAATCTGATTCATGTTGACCCCTCCTATTTATTAAGACTATCTGTTGGGTTACCCCATTCACTCATGCCAGGTACGACATTAATAACTGTTTTAAATCCAGCTTCTGTTAATTTTTGTGCGGCTAAATCACTACGGCTTCCAGTACGACACACAACATAAATATCTGCATCCTCGCTTAGTTCATTAAAACGATTCTCAAGTTCACCAAGCGGAATAGATTTTGCACCAGGAATATGATTGAAGGCATATTCAGCTGATTCGCGTACATCTAACACTAGAATCCCTTCATTGTTAGCTAATTTCGCTTGAAGTTCCTCGTTGTTTACAACATGTGGGTGTTTCTTCTCTTCTTTTTCTTCCCCAGTCGCCTTACGCAGATAATGTTTTAACACTTCACCCTCTTCAAGCGTTCCTAAATATTGATGTCCAGTGCTCTGTGCCCACGCCTTAATATCAGCAGTTGATCCTTTATCTGTTGCTTGAATTTCTAATACTTTTCCTGGTTCGAGCTCATTCATCGCTTTTTTTGTACGAACGATTGGCATTGGACATGCTAATCCTTTTGCATCTACTAGTTGATCATATTTAATCATTTCCATTAATAATCCTCCTCAGAATGAATACCTATATAGGTATAATTTATTTCAAAAAAATTTACTGAACGTTACCTTCCCAGTTCATCATGCCTCCAACCATATTGGTAGCATGAAACCCTTGACTTGACAGAAACTCAGTGGCTCTTCCACTTCTAGCACCAGAGCGACAAACAATAATATATTCTTTCGTTTTGTCTAGTTCATGTAGACGAAATTCTAGTAATCCAAGCGGGATGTTTACACTTCCAGGAATATGCCCTGCTGCTACCTCATCCGTTTCACGAACATCAATAATATTGGGGTTAACGAGACGTTCTACTTCTTTTGGTGTGATTTCTTTCATAACTGATCTCCTCCTAACGTTAGTTCCAAGTGCTCATACCGCCTTTTACATTTGTGATTTTTTGAAAACCCATTTTTCTCAAAAGTTTTGTTGCCTTATTGCTGCGCATTCCACTCTGGCAAATAACAACAACCTCTTTCTCTTTTAATAACTGACTTCCTTTTTGAGAAAGTTCATAGAGTGGAATGTTTTTGAACATATTAATCTTGTTTCTAGAAAACTCACCTGGTGTTCTTACATCAATAAATTGAACATCTTTTCTCTTTAACTCTTTTTTAAGGTCACTCGTTGAAATTTGTTTTACACCTTTAACAGGCATGAACTTATTAATTAAAAAGAATGCTACTATAAGACCGAATAAAATATTTATGACTAAATCCAATTTAAGTACCCCCTTGGGTTAAATAAATAAGTTCACATTTCCTTCTTCTGCATCAGCTAAATATGCGGCTACACCAGCATATTCTAAACCATCAATCAACTCTTCTTTTTGTAGTCCTAATAGATCCATTGTCATTGTACAAGCAACTAACTTTACGCCTTGTTCTTGTGCCATTTCGACTAAATCAGGTAATGGCATAGCATTGTGTTTTTTCATAACATGCTTAATCATTTTTGGCCCCATTCCGGCGAAGTTCATATTGGAAAGTCCCATGTTATCAGCGCCTCGTGGCATCATTTTCGCAAACATTTTTTCTAAGAATCCTTTTTTCACAGGTACGTGTTGATCCTTTCTAAAAGCGTTTAGTCCCCAAAATGTTGAGAAAATTGTTACTTCATGATCATAGGCTGCAGCACCGTTCGCGATAATAAAAGCTGCCATTGCTTTATCATAATCCCCACTAAATAAGATGATCGTTGTTTTCTTTTTTTCTGTCATGTTGTTCACTCCTTTGTTTTTTCTTAACTAATACCAGTACAGGTATATAAACTTTCATAAAAATAGGTTGGTTAGCCTTTTTTAATCCAGAACTTCAATACACTATCTTCTTCAGTATCTGATAGTAACTCATGCCCACCAGATTTTGCCCAAGCCGATAAGTCATTTTTGGCTCCTTTATCGGTCGCATGAATCTCTAAAACCTGACCTGATTCCATCTCATTTATTGCCTTCTTCGTTTTTACAATTGGCATCGGACAAGCTAGTCCTTTTGCATCAAGAACTTTATCTGCCTTCATTTAGATAGCCTCCCTTTTCATTTCAATACATATACCTCTATAGGTATTATAAAAGAATAAAAAAATTTGTCAATAACTTTTTAATTCGTTTCGCAAAGCTCATTTAAACCTATAGGGGTACTGTAATTGATATCACTCACCCCTGTCAATCATCTTTTTATTATCTGCTTTTTACTAATAAGTTCACAGCTTCTTGAATAAGCGCTTCTGTGTCTTCGCCTTTTACAATTTGCTCGCGGACACACTGCTCTAAGTTAGAGCTTACGACTAAACCAATCGTTCGGTCCAACGCATTTCTTGCGGCTGACATCTGAACGACAAGATCCTTACAGTCCTTACCCTCTTCCATCATTCTAAGAATCGCTCTGACTTGTCCTTCTACACGTTTTACTCTGTTTTTCATTTTGTCATTGTACTCCATGGATTTCCCTCCTTTTTCTACAGTTAAACCTAGTTGGTTGTTTATTATTATACAGATAATACCCTTTAACTTTTGCCCCCTTATTCTTCAAGAAGCTGGCACTTACATTAACATCAATCATCTCTGAACCAATGATATAAATGCTGTTCCCCTCAAAAAGATAGTAGTTCTTTTTTAAATAGGCTAATGGAATATTAACAGCTCCTGCTACCCGAGATTTATAAACAATAGAAGAATCCCTTACATCAAGAATGATAGTATGATCTTGATCATTTATTTTCTCCAGTTCAACACAACTTAAACCAAGAACTGGTACATATCTTTTATATAAGAAGCGAGTAAAGATAATTGTTAATACGATTAAGAATGTCGTCATATAAGCACCTATGAAGTTATTTTGTAACCTCGCCTTCCCGCTTAAGCATTCCGCCTTTTACACTGACTAAATCTTGATACCCAAGATCCGTTAATGCATTTGCAGCTTGAAGACTTCTGTTCCCACTGCGGCAGATGATGACGATTGTTTGATCTTTAGGAATAAGTTCGGTTTGATCACCTAGTGTACTTAAAGGAATATTCATCATACCATCTATATGCCCTTCATTAAATTCATGAGACTCACGAACGTCCACAAAGAAAACATCTTCATGTGGCTCATTCATTAAATTGGCTAATTGTTCCGTGTTCATTTCATCTATCCCTGCATTAAGCGATAATTTATATCCAAAAAAGCCAATTAATATGGTTATAGGGATTATGATATGCCAATATTTTTTTATCAATGATCTGCCCTCCTCGTTGTTTATACTCATATAATATACCCTTATAGGTATATAGTCAAGCCTAATTTTTAAATGGAAATTATTATTTAACAAGCAATAAAGAAGTCTCTTAATGAAAAGTCATGACCTTTCACAAGAGACTTAAATTGGTTGTTTCCCTTAAATACTTTTATCTATAGCGGACATCAATCTTTTTTCAATGTCTAAGGCAATCTCATTCAATTCCTCATCATTTACATTTTGAATTAAAGCAGATGGCTTCGGCATTCCAATTTTTGTTTTTCCTTGGTCTGTATACACAACTATTTTACAAGGGAGAAAGTAACCAACCATTTTATTTTTGTCTAATACTCTTTTCGCTTCATGTGGATTACACACTTCCAAAACTTTATACGGTTCATTGAATTCTAACCCTTTCTCTTGGAGCTTTGCTTGAATGTCAAACTCCCATAAGACACCAAACTTTTCTTCCATAAGAGTTGCTTTCAACTTTTCAATTGTTTCTTCCATCGTGTTCGATGTTTCAATTGTGTAATCAAACATGTTATCTCTCCTTTTAGGTCTTTTTTATACCGCGCAGGGTATACAGTAAAGTATGTCGGTCTTGTTGTCAAACATTAAACTCATTTTTTTATATAACTTTATAAAGGATAAACCCTTTCAAGCTCTCCGGATTCTACGTGAAACAAGCAACCAATCATTTGTACACCTTGCCCATATTTTTTATAGATCGGATGCTGTTGTAGTTGTTTAACTTGTGATAATACATTTTCTCTAGTTAACTCATCCATCGAAACATCTTTTAACAAGTTGTGATCCGGCAAATTTTTTCTAACCTTGTCAATCCAACCTCGGAGCTCTTCTTCATTATTGCCCGACCAAGCTGCTTTGACTCCCCCACAATCAGTATGGCCTTTAAACACAATTACATTCACATTTAAATGTCTTAAAGCATAGAAAAGACTGGCTGAAAAACTCTCATCATCAGTGGGCACTTGATTAGCAATATTTCGATGAACAAACAATAAATTCTTCATTTCGTTTACGTAACTCTAAATCTAGCATAGCTTTCACCTATTTCCCGATTGCTCTTAAAGCTTGGTCAATTGATAAGTAGTCAAGTTTATCGCCGTATTTTTTATTCCAATTTGCTTTCTTTAACCCTAACCTCCAGTAAAATAACGCCAATATCTATTTTACTAAAGTAGTAGGTTATTGAGCAAAAGTGTAAAATCTTATCAAGCGAAAACTTTTAGTTGATTTATCAAAGATTGTAACCAGTTCTCTAGTATATCCTTAACATCTAATTGAGGCTTTCTCATTAATTCAAGGGTGAGCCAGTCAATCGCACTTCTTATTGTTAATGCCATCACCCTTACTAATTTTCTGGCAAATTCTCTGAAAACTCCTTCTTGTGTCCCTTGGATTAGAATATTTTCAATCTGTCTTCGTCTTCTACCTTATCTTCCCCCGCAAAAAAAGATATGATATTCTAACAGAATAAAAGTTTATCAGACAAGGAGTTTGCCGATGCAGGATCAAGCCCAGCTGTTCAATCGTCCGTTTGATTCATTGGAAGAGTTTGTTGATACCATTAGTGAGTGCTTACAGTGTCCGGTTACGCTGGAGGATGCCAACCACTATTTGCTGGCGTACAGCTCTCATGACGATCAAACCGATGCAGCACGGATTGCGACCATTATTGGGCGGAGAGTCCCTGAAAAAGTGATTAACCGTTTTTGGAAGGAAGGGGTCATCCCGGCGTTAAATCAGAGCAATGAACCGGTTATTATTTCGGAAATGACGGAAATCGGGCTTGGGCGCCGCGTCGCTGTCTCGATTCGCAGAAATGAAGAAGTTCTCGGTTATATTTGGGTTTCTGAGTCCGGCCGCACGTTGTCAAAAGATGAGCTCGAGCTGCTGAAAACGGCAGCAAGCAAAGCGAAAAATGAGCTTCTTCAGCTTAATATGCAGCGGAAACGGAAGGAGCGCAATTATCAGAATGTCCTTTGGCAGTTAATGACCGGCGATGTCCATGATTATACGGAGATGAAGCAGGATTTACAGGCGATCGGCATGCATCCGAAGATGGGCTTCTCGGTGATGATCATGCGCTTCCCGAAATTATCCGAGACGCTCTATCGGCAAATTACCTATGCAGCGAAAACCTCACAGAAAATCACGCTTTTCATCACCGCCCAGGATGGCGATCAAATTATTTTTCTGACCGGACTGCCGGCAAAAGATAAAGGCAGTCAGCAAGCGCTGACTGCTTTCAGTTCCACCCTTCAGGCTCAGATCGCGGAGCGTTTCAGCATTATTCCGGCTGCGCTTGGCTGGGGCTCTGTCTATCATGATTATGACTATATCAAAAAAAGCTACGAAGAAGCGCAGAAGGTGATTCAATTAAAACAAGCCTTTCCGAAAGAAACGGAAGGCCTGCTATTTTTTCATGAGCTTGGCGTGCTGCGCTATGTTGAGTTTTTTCAGCGACACAAAGCGGCTGCGGCTGTCGGGAAACATCCCGCTCTGGCCATTTTGCAGCATTACGATAAACGACATCGCACGGAGCTTTTTGCCACACTAAGAGCCTTTTTGCTGACGGACGGCAATATGAATGAGGCCGCCTCTCTGCTCCATGTTCACGTCAACACGCTAAACTATCGCCTGAAACGCATTAAGGAACTGACTGAGATCGATCTAAAAAATCCGATCCAAAAGCTTGGCCTCTACTTTGATCTCCTTCTCGATTAAGGGGAAAAAACGAGCGCTTCACTCGCCAAAAGCCCGGTGCGAGAAACCCACTCACAACGAGGCCACTGAAAAACCTCTTTTTCCGTAACTCGAAGAAGAGTAATGGCTCCGCGCGTTGCACGCCTTGCTTCGAGACACCCACTCGTAGCAAGGCTTTCAAAATCAGGCAACGGCTACGCTCATTACTAAAAAGCTGCTGAAAAAGTGAAAATCGTACTTTTTCAGCAGCTTCCTCACAACGGGCTTTATAGGGTCACGGCGGTTACACTCATTACTTCTAATATTTCCCGCTATCATTTTATCCGCTCAGCCGCACTTGAAATCAACTTTTTACAAATGCCTGAACGCTTCAACATCAAACAAGCCGCAATCGGTCAGCTTTAGCGCCGGGATAACCGGCAAAGCGAGAAAAGACAAGGTCAAGAACGGATTCCACCCTTCCTCCACGCCGAGCTCTTTTAAGCCGGCATCCAACGTTTTTATCGAGCGATAAACTTCTTCGTAAGGTGCTATCGACATCAATCCGCCAAGCGGCAAAGGAAGCCCGGCAATCAGGCTCTCCCCTTCAGCAAGCACCATTCCACCGTTCATCCGGATCAACTGCTCAATCGCAGTACGAATGCTCGCATCATCTGCTCCACACGCCACAATATTATGAGAATCATGGGCAATCGTTGCGGCCATCGCGCCTTTTTTGAGCGGAATTCCTTTGACAATGCCGACCCCGACATGGCCGAGAGCCCGATGCCGTTCAGCGACGACCAGCTTCAGCTGATTATTAGCAACAGATGGCTGAAAAAGCCCATCGCGGCTAGCCACAGGCTCCCGCAAATGCTTCGTTACGATCGAACCCGGTGTGACGCCAATAACCGGTTGCACCTCCTCTCGAACAGGCAAAGCAAACGCATCATCCGCCAGCGGCTTTACGTTGATGCTGTGTAAGAGAAAGTCCGGCGGTGCGATTGGCTCGCGTAACACCGTTTTCAGCTCGCCCTTTTCGGCGATAAGTTCCCCTTTCACATAAACACGCTCGATGTCCAGCGTCTTCAGATCACGCAGGAACAAAAGACTCGCTTCATAGCCTGGCGCGATCGCTCCTTTTTCCCGTAGGCCAAAGCACTCCGCCGCATTGAGGGTCGCCATCTGAATCGCCTGGAGCGGATCGAGGCCGAGCGAAACGGCCTTTCTCACACTGGCATCAATGCTTCCTTCATCGATAAGATCATCAAGATGCTTGTCATCTGTCGCGAACACGCATCGTCTCGCGTTGGCAGTCGTGACCGCCGGAAGAAGTGCCTCCAAATCCTTGGCGGCTGTCCCTTCACGAATGAGAATGTACATCCCTCGGCGGATGCGTTCCTCTGCTTCGGCGGCAGTGACGGCTTCATGGTCATTCGAAATTCCTGCCACACGATAGGCATTCAGTCCATCGCCATCCAAACCGGCAGCATGACCGTCGATTCCTTTTTGCCGCTTCCTCGCAGCCTCCAGCTTTGCGACCATCTCTTCTTCTCCGGCAAATACTGCCGGATAGTCCATTACTTCTGCCAGCCCATATGCCTGATCCTCATCAAACAGCTCCTCAACTTCTTTCGCGGTTAACGTCGCCCCATTATGCTCAAAGCTCGCAGCCGGGACGCAGGAGGGCACCATAATGCGAATATCGAGCGGCAAATCTTTCGCTGCTTCCAGCATATAACGAACCGCTTCCTTGCCTCCTACATTCGCCAGCTCATGCGGATCGGCCATCACGGTCGTCACCCCATGCGGGAGTACAACCTTGGCAAACTCCTCGGGTGTGACCGTTGCTGACTCAATATGGACATGACCGTCAATAAAGGACGGCACAAGAAATGCACCAGCCGCATCAATTTCGACTTCCCCCTCATAAGAGCCGACACCGACAATCACCCCACCGGTAATCGCGACATCTGCTTCATATGTGGTTAACGAAAACACATCAATAATTATTCCATTTTTAATAACCAGCTCCGCCTTCTCCCGTTTTGTCGCGGCAGCCAGTTTCTGCTTCAATGTTTGTTTCATAATCTATCTCCTTCTGTCCAGCTTTTTCATTCATTCAGTTTACCTTGCTTTGCGCGGAAATGCACGACGATCAGGAGATTATATCTGATACCTTTTTTTGCTCCCGCTGTGCTACTATCAAGATGAGGTGAGAAAATGAAAAAACGAATAACGAAGCGCCTGCTTGTAATAGTTGCAATCCTTATATCCCTGTTTTGGTTCTCACATTGGCAAAATAATTCGCTCGTCACGACTGAAGTAACGCTTCATTCCGAGCGTCTTCCGCTGAATTTTTCAGCGTACCGCATTGTGCAATTATCCGACTTACATAACAAACGGTTCGGCAGCGAGCAGCAGGCTCTTGTACAAAAAGTTGCCGACGCCCGGCCTGATCTCATCGTTTTTACCGGAGATCTTGTTGATTCCGCTAAAGGCGATGAAGAGGCAAGCTTACTCTTGATGGAAAAGCTGGTCGAGCTCGCTCCTGTTTACTACGTAACAGGCAATCACGAATGGTCATCCGGCCGCTTTTCATCGCTTGAACAGCAGTTAACGGCCGCAGGTGTCCACATATTGCGAAATACAGCATCGGAGCTCGCGATCGGAGAGGATACGATCCAGCTTGTCGGCATCGATGACCCGGCGCAAGGTGAGCAAACGGAGAACATGCTTGAGCAGGCTTTTCACAAAGTGGACGAAGAACGCTTCACAATTTTACTGGCTCATCGACCAGAGGAACTTGCGCTCTATGCCGATTATCCAGTTGACCTTATTTTCTCCGGTCACGCGCATGGCGGCCAATTTCGTCTGCCTTTCATTGGCGGACTCGTCGCTCCAAACCAAGGCTGGTTTCCTCCCTATACAGCCGGCAGCCATACACTGGGACGGGCAACGATGATTGTGAACCGCGGTCTCGGCAATAGCATCATTCCGCAACGGATCTTCAACCGGCCTGAGATTGTAGTCGTGACATTAAGAAAAACCGCGTAGCGGCTTTTCTCGAATCAACCCGAAAATCTTATACTTTCTTATCTTAAAAAAATAGAGCCACTCAAAAGGCTAACACCGGCCTTTTCGCCTAGCTTCGCTCGCTGGAATTCATGAGAACATCACTCATGAATTTGAAGACCTTCCTGCGGCTCCGCTTTCAGGCTAAGAGCCACTCAAAAGGCTAACACCGGCCTTTAACGCCTGGCTTCGCTCGCTGGAATTCATGAGAACATCACTCATGAATTTGAAGACCTTCCTGCGGCTCCGCTTTCAGGCTAAGAGCCACTCAAAAGGCTAAC
>NZ_JBEPKD010000042.1:0-17707 GCF_040544555.1 Halalkalibacter oceani | reverse complement strand
GACTAGTCAAGCCGCGTAATTAATTTTTTAAAAACACTAAAAGCGAAATGGGGGTCGTCTAACAATCGTGAACTAGGCTTTATGAAATTGATTCATTTAAGACTCTTTTCCGAAAAAAGTTTAAGTTTGCGTCAAAATACAAAAAGTTGACTAAGGAACAAATCGTTAAGGCGAGTAATACATGAATAGAATTTTCAATTGCCACAATTGAATTAGATTGGTAAATAGCAATTTGAATAGATGAAGAGATTACCAATGATGTTAATAAGGCTCCTAATTCATGAACTCGATTTAATAAATGTCTATACCGTTGGGATAGATATTCCATTTTTTCTTTATTTTCTAAATTTGACAAAGAGTTATGCCACTGAAATTCAAGTTCGAAATACCCATCCTTATCTACCAAATCAAGAAAAATTAGAGCTTGTTGTATTTTTTTCCTTTTACTTAACAAGCGTAGCCCGAATATAAAGTAAATTATTTTGAAAATAAAAGTTCTGTAAATCCATAAAGAAAAGAAATATAATTGATAAATTAATTGTCCTATAGGTATCCCCACACCTAAAAAGATAACAGTTAATCCGGCTAAACTTGCTAAGTTGTAATCTTTGATATCTATTGACAAATCGTTCAATATAAAATAATTAAATGCCGTAACTAACATTAGAATCCAGCCTGGTATACCTAACCTTAATAAATGCTTGCTTTCAAAATTTATTTAAAACTCCTCCCCCCTCATCAAGCTCAGTCTACTTGTATAATATGCAATTTACAGATTATTCTCTCTAGATTACCTGGACTTAATATTGTCTCTTTCAACGCTGTTATAGATTTCCTTTTCAGGAAAGCTTGTCTTAATTTCTCTTTATTGTCCTTAACAAAAAATTCAAATCGATATTCCCCCTGTTCAATTAGGTCATCTCCGTTTATTACTCTTACCCTACCATTAAAACTTTCTCCATTTATGTCAAATATTTCACCAATAAATGTAATTGGTTCTTTTTCAAGCCTTCTTCGATTTTCGAAAATCACTTTCTCCTCAACTCCAATACTAAAATCACTTTCACTTGAAGTTTTATTAGACACAGTTAGTCCTTCAACACCTTTTTCAGGATTAACCATCTTAGCCAGAGTCTGAACAGTCCCTTCAGAAGCGCCAGCGTACCTCATTACATCTGGATGCACCTGAATTATATTTACATTCGACCCAGTAACTATATTTACTAATGATGAATCAATATTTTCCACTTTCAGATCTTCTCCTTTTGAATGCAAACTTAATACTAATTTTAGATATTCTAACCCTTTAGTACTTAAATCCCAAATATCTTTTGGACTTAGCGAAGTTGCCATAGGTACTAAAGCTGCCGAGATAGTGGTCAATGTAATGGATAGATCGGCTTCAAATGAACCAGGTCGCAAGTTATATGCTTTTATATTGAGAGTTTCTCGATCCTGCTTTGACATTTTTTTCTTTCCGATAATAGTTAAATATGATTTATCAATAAGAGTATGGAAATTACTCAATCCTTTAGATAAATAGTGAAGATTATATCCATTTTCTTCACTAAATTGGTTCCCGGAAAGTTTAAAAGTTAATTCAGATTTTTCCAAAATGACTCCCCCTTCTGAAAATTACTTTTCTACAAATAAGAGGAAAGTCCTTCGACTAATTTCTACATTCTAATTCAAAAGTCTTCACCCTCATCGAACTTCACCCTTTTCACCTTGCCTTGATGCGTCACTACACGCGTCTCCCCATGCTCAGGCAGTACCGTTAAACGCGCTCTCCCATCCGACACGACAATGACAAAAGGTTTGTCCTGATTCGAAATATCTAATTCTATTTTACCAGAAAGAGGATTAATTTCTACATTTTTTAGACGCATAGATGTTCCCTCCCGAAACGTGATATAATTAAGAACAAACCAAGTACTTATGCCGTTCCAAAAGGAGCGGTTTTTCTTTTATCCTTGCTTGTGCTACCTATCACTTTCTGGTAAGCATTAAACTGCTCATCACTACACGATCATTTTGAACGAATGCTATCTCTTACTCGTGTGACTGTATTTGACTTTGCAGCCTTGATGTAGTCTTCTTGTAACACTTATGCGATGCTAAAAAGTGTCGATTTTTTAATGAACATCATCATCAAAATGCTAATAATATGTTATAATTTAACTAATGAAAACTATTGCATTGCAAGTTGTCTTTAAGGGGCGTCGGGTGACGCCCCCTTTTTTCTCATCACCCGTCCACCACTCTCCATCCTTCCTTTTTCCGCTTGTTCAGCTCACCTCGCTGCAACGGCTCATACCGGTGAACAAGGTGGTCTTTCTCGAACCGTCTAAGCAAAAACCACTTCCGACCCCGCTTTCTTGGTTTTGCCACAGAAATCACACTCCTTAGCTGTTTTGGTTGATCTTGTCCACGACAGCAAGATAGTCAAATGGTACGCCCCGACCTCGCTCCACGACGTACCCGTATTGCTCTAACTCCTCTTGAGCAACGCTCTTCCGGCCTCCCTTTTTAGCTCTCATGAGATAGTAAGCCAGTAACTGATACGGCATATAGTAGACTCGGCGTTTGACCGCCAACTCTACTAACAAGAAGGCGATTGCTCCATTTCGATGCGCTCTGTCCAGATAATCGACCTGATGTGCTGTAACCATTGATAATGGGAAGTGCGGTCGTTTCGTGCTCTTAGCCTCAAACATGATCGCCCTCCCTTTATACACCCCGTCATAATCAACTGTGGATTTTTCCTCGTAATAACCAGAAGTGATCTTGGTTCCTCTTGATTTCAACACCTTTACGGGCGTCGGCCGCTTATTAATCAACGCGATGCCACGACCTTTGTATAGATCATTGACAATGTTTATTGCCATTTCGAATGCCATGCCCCTGTTGCCATGACCGGTGTACATTAGATCACCCTCTGTCGACGTTCTTTAAGCTCGTCCATAAAATTCTGATCATCCTGCGTCGCTGTCTGCGCCAGAAGAAGATCGATCAGGTCTGGTGCCTCCTTTACCTTCCTGGCGCAAGTCGGTCCATAACCTCGCTGCTGACTTTCTATGCTTTTGAGTGGTCGCCCGCACCTGATGCAGGCTGTTGTTGTCTGGATCATGACAATACATCCCCCTCTCTCTGTGAATTGATATAGCGCATTTCGCTTTCAAGTTCGCTTAACGTAGCTTCATACAGATCGCGACCGTCCACTAATTTATAGATGCCGGCGCTGATCAATTGCCCGATGATAGACTCCTTTTGTTGCTCATCCAGCCGCCGTAGGTTAGTCACTTGATCCACCGGCTCGTCCTCCTTTATACAACCTTAATTGTTGCTTTAATAATATGTTTTCTCGTTTCAACACTTCATTTTCAAGTAACGTTTTAGTGAGATGTTTTCTGAGTAAAGTTGTTGCGAATGCATCTCGTAACACTCTTGCTTTTGACAATTTCACGCCCCCTAACTTCAGTTATAGACACGATCTAAATTAACGAATTTGCCATATTCCTTAATAAAAGCTGTTTCGACAGTTCCGATTGGTCCATTTCTCTGCTTGGCAATAATGACTTCTACAATGTTTTGATTTTCTGATTCTTTGTTGTAATAGTCATCCCGATACAAAAAACTTATTACGTCCGCATCCTGCTCGATGCTTCCTGATTCGCGAATGTCTGACATCATCGGGCGTTTATCCTGCCTCGACTCCACCCCTCGGGACAGTTGAGAAAGAGCGATCACCGGTATATCGAGTTCTCTTGCCATTAATTTAAGGGCACGGGATATCTCAGTGACCTCCTGCTGGCGATTTTCTCCCGTTGCTTTTCGGCGGGCGGAACGAATGAGCTGAAGATAGTCGATGATGACTAAATGATCCCGACCTGGATACTTTCGTTTGATCTCACTCATTCTCTGCCTTATGTCTGTGACGGTCACATTGGCATCGTCAATGATTTCGAAATCCCATTTTTCGATGACGCCAATGGCATTTGTCGCTTTTTCATAATCAGCCGCAGAAAACAACTTCTTTGGATTCTTCCATTTGTGACCGTCAATATTTCCCTCTGCACTTAACCAGCGGAACGCAAGTTGTACATCGGGCATTTCCAGCGAAAAGATAGTCGTCACCCCATTATTTCGGCAATGAGCGGAACCGATCCCGAGAGCAAACGCTGTTTTCCCCATCGACGGCCTTGCGGCTACAATAACGAGGTCTTGCTTTTGCCATCCGCCCGTCATGTGGTCTAATTCTCTAAGGCCACTTGTATAGCCAGTCATTTCAATGTCGTCCGCGTGCATTCGCTCTGCTACATCCAGCAAAATATCTTTCTTGGTTCTTGTGCTCTTGCGAACAGAAAGCTCTTGAAGAGCCTTAAGCTCATCAATTAGCAGTTGAGCCTTCCCCTCGTCCGGCGCTTCGGTAAAGGATTGTGCTTTCTGGATAGACTCCCGCAACCGGTAAGCATCGATGACCACCTCTTCGTGAAAAGAGAAGTTAGCTGTAGTAGCAACAGATGACGCCAAGTCATTGATGTAATCAACCCCTCCAATTTGCTCAAGCGCGTCCCCCAGCAAACTCACAAGCGTTGTAGGATCGATTGGCGTTCCTTTTTTCTCTAATGCTCGCATAGCCCGAAAAATAATTTGATGCCTGCGATCTTCAAAATACTCTTGTTCTAAGGCGCACTCCTTTATTAACGAAGAATCAATCAATAATGAACCTAAGACTGCCGCCTCCGCTTGATAGGTGTTATGTGTCATTCTGCTCATCCTTCTTGAGCAAAGTTTGAAGCTTCTTCTCGAACTGTCTTCGTTGCTCTTTTGTTGGAGGGTTTTGGGCCGCTTCTCTTTCAAACTGGTTAATTTTTTGCAAGACTTTATTTTCCGGGGCAGGATAAACAGCAATTTCGGCAATTGTGGGAACAAACGATTTCTTGGCGATGTGTTCCTTCAGCCGCTCCATTACCCCATCAAAATCCATTTGTAAAAGTACCGGCGTGAGCACTTTTAGTTTTCTTTCGGTCAATTCAAACTTCGGATACACTTCGTTGATTGTGTATAGCACTTCGGCCGCCTGTTCATGATTCATCCAAATTCGCCTCTTTTCAGCCGGTCAAGTAATTCATCGCGTTCATCAGCCTTGTTGACCTCTTGTCGTTTAGGAAAAGGGATCGTGTTCGTTTTTTTGGAAGCTCTTTTTTGCAATTCGTATGCACGTACTTGATCAAGAGAAACGAGTTTCTTAGAACTCCACTCCCGGAGAATGGTTTCGGCATACCTAAAATTGTTCGAACCGTTCTTGAGTGTTACTTGCATGGCGGCAATGACAATTTCATCGTTTAGATCTTCGCACCAAGCAATCACTTGCTCAGCGATATAAGGCGTCAACATCCCAAAGTTATTTTCATAGAATGTTAGGGCATTGGGCTTGTCCTTTTCTTCTTCTACTACATCTACTACTTCTTTATGTTTAGGTATGTGCAACTTTTCGCCAACGAACAAACCAACTGAGTTGGATACTTCGTCTATTCCACCAGACTTTCCAACTGAGTTGGATTCTTCGGTGGGTTGTATGGTGGTTGATTCGTTGGTTTGTTGGTTGGAAAGCCGCAAGATTTTATACGTTCCTGCCACTCCTCTTCGACCGTCTGAATACTCGATTAGACCTGCTTCTATTAATTTTTTTCTGGCCTTTCGGACACCTTCGGCTGATAACCCTGTCAATTGCTGGAGTGTTGGGTTCGGGGCGTTGAATTGCTCCTTCCATCCTGACATGTTATTAATCGAAACAAGCGTATGCCAAAGGGCAATGCTGCTTGTAGGTAGTTCGTGAACCATTAACCAATCTCG
Organism: Halalkalibacter oceani; assembly: GCF_040544555.1. Taxonomy (NCBI): domain Bacteria; kingdom Bacillati; phylum Bacillota; class Bacilli; order Caryophanales; family Bacillaceae; genus Halalkalibacter; species Halalkalibacter oceani. The sequence goes on along the minus strand of NZ_JBEPKD010000042.1, from coordinate 11,848 downwards.
AAAATCATTTAATAGTTTGATGTAATTCATAGCGGCACCACTCTTATAGAAAACGTAAACCGATGAACAAGATGCAATTCATCACTCAATGCATTCGTCACCAGCCAATTATCTGGATTTAACCCTACGCTATTAAATACTTCCTGCAGCTTCCTTGTAGGACGTTTCCCCTGTTTCATATTGAATCTCCTTTCTTGCACAAATGGCTTTCATGCCACTTATTCTGACCAGTTGCAGATCCGGATGAGCAACTGCCAGATAGCCGATTACGTACCGCCGAAAAAGAGCGGCACGGTCGGCGCTGTCTCGCGTCATCCAGACATAACAGCTAGGTATGTTAACTCGGTAAATCAAGAGCGACTTGTCCCTTCTTCAATATCAACGCTTTTAGACTCATACTGAGCTGCCTTATTTTTCAAGTAATCCACCATCTTTTGAATATCGCTCAAGCTCCATTTTTTTGGGTCGCTATCTATTCCTAATTCAAACAAGGCAATCGATTCCATTTGCTCTTTTTCCAATCCAAGTTCATCCCTTAGCTCCTTCACTTCCGCAGACAGCCTCTTCCACTCGTCATCCACATCAATGGCTGTTTGCTTATGCGTGTGCTTTGGATAAAGACGCTTGATATTTGGATCGTCATACTCCATGTTGTACTGTGCCGGCATTTCTTCCTGAGTGACCAACCCGCTAATGTTAAATTGTCGTTTGAGGACAATCACCTCAGCCACCTTCCGTATCATCGCGCTCGGGTAGGAATCCCAAACTGGATTTTTGCCTGCCGCCTTTTTGTATTCATCAAAATCTACTACGGCAATTGCCGGCTCTCTGCCCTTCCTCTTACAGATCGCCCAGGCCCCTGTAATGGAACCTCTCTTGCTTCCGATCTCGTGCTTTATATCACCAGTCATGGGGTTAAAGTGGAAGGTGTCGTTCGCTCTTACTTCAAAGCTATTTAAGCCTTCAAATTCTGCGTCAGACTGCGCCACTTTGACATAGCCATCACGGCTCGTCATGATAACCGGATCTACACCCTCGTAGTCAATTTCACCATTCGGCAAACGCTTGTAATCCCAATTTCCTTTTGAATCTTTTTCTTTCTTCGGCCGTTTGACGAACCAAATTTCTTTAGCAAAGGGATCCAATTGGTATCGTTCCGCCAGATGCAAGAACATTTCTAGCTCATCATCTGTAGCGCCCTTTGCGACTGTATTCTTGATGACTTTAATTTTTTCAGGAGAGAAATGTAATAATGCTCCGCCGCCAGTTGTGGCTAAGCTGCCAGAACCTTGTTCGGCTGGCATGGAGCTGGATTGTTCTTCGCTCATCGGTGTACCTCCTTGATTTTTTTAGGAGGATTCCGTATACTATAAGTGTTGAACACTTGGTGTATACGGAATCCTTAAGCTCATCAGACTGCCATCTGATGGGCTTTTGCTTTGCGATGCAATTGGTAAAAGATCGTTAATACTTCGTATTGCTGCATCTCTAACCGCCGGGCTACCTGACGGCTGCCGCGATCAAGCCCGAGGATGGCGATGTGGTTAAACAGATAAAACTGCTTTTCTTTATCAATCCACCGCTCACCGCCGTTAACTGCGTAGTATTTCACTTTCGTCCTCCTCCTCACCTAAAATTTCGAAAAACTCTAAGAATGTGTCTTTTGGCAATTCATAAAGCTCACCAGCGATGAAGACAGTCACTTTCGCAGGCTCTAACCTACCCAACTCCATTTCATCGCAAGTAAAAAATTCTTCCTTCTGGCACATATCCGGGGGCCTTTCTCTTGCCCGGGAATAGCTTCCAAAGATGACTTTTGTACCTTCGGGAAAAGTCTCTTCCCAGATACGAACGACGTCTTCACGGATTCTGACTTTGAAGTTCTTTTTAATGCGAAGTTCTGTGCCATACTTGAGTTTTGATAATACTGGCATAAAGAACCCTCCTTATCGAATTGTCAAAGAACAGGTGCCAGCTGCACCGATAGGACCACGACGACAGAAGGTCGGGGGATGGACGAGAGAATGTCATGGTCCTATCGGCGAAGCCAGGCTTGCCGAATCAACGAAATGTTGATAAACTGTCAGTAACTTGATCTATTGTTTTAGGAAACGTGAACTGTTGCCGCAGTTTGCGTTTCTTTATTTTTCAGCGGATTGTGCCAGTCTTGGAATTCTTGCAGTCGACACGAGATCGTGTAAGCCAAGTTATACAGCAGCGTCTTTTCCCGTTTTTTCGCGTTGATGCCGTGTGCTGCGGTAAGCACCTGCGCTTTATTCATTAAGCCCCTGCTGATGATCTTTAGCTCCATTCCGTCAAGCTCGACTGCTTGTCCATCCTCTTTCACCTTCGCCTCAACCATTTCGATCAGTTTGCGATCAAAAGGCTTCTGTCCTATCTTTGCGAAGCGTAAGCTGTCCTCAATGAGTGCCAACTGTGCTCTATTCATGTCATATAAACCGAGTGTTTTCATCTTTTACCTCCTTAAGCCGCCATTTTGGAAATGGCCTTTTTCTTGATCTCGACATATTCAGCGAACGTCATCTTGTTGTAAAATGGCGTTCCTGCTGGCGTTGTTTGGTTATGGAATTCAACCGCCCACTCTTCGATCAGCTCATCCGTGACCATTACATTAACTGCAGGTTTCATCATCCATTCCTCCTCGCGATATGTCCTGTCGCCATCCGGCGCCCGATCCAGCGTTTAACCTGATCGTTATAGCTGAGTCCTAAGTGTGAACATAGATTGATCACCAGCGTTTGCGCGGCTGCCTGAGCGTCCAGTAATTCGTGAACGGTCTTCTCGATGTGATGCAATTCGTGATCTTCCATGACTGATACCGGCTTCGCAAAATCAATTTGGTTGATGTGCTCCTTCGCTTCTTTAAGCTCTTTGCGAGCCAGATAAGTAAGGGCAGCCGGATGATGATCGACCTGCGGACCATCTAAATGCGGTATGTAGACACCGCCAGTTGCCATACGGTGTAGCTCAAGGGTGAATTGTGCATCGTCTAATCCTTCGCAATATTCAGGCCAGTCCTCCTTGCGCACACCTCGCTTTCCGGTTTCGTGATTGGCGATTCGTGAGCGACTATAGGCTGTTCTTGTTGCAAGCTCCTGCTGTGTCAGCCCGGTGCGTTGCCGCGATTCGGCGACTAATTGACCGATTGACATTTGACTACTCCTTTCGTGACACTGGAATTATTTAGTTGTTTCAAAATCTCAAGTAAACTTAATGTGATATGAGGTTGTCCGATGGGCTAAGACTCATGAAGAGCCCTCGCTTGCTGCCGCTTCTTCATTGAGAGCTTTTTGCTTCTCTGGTGTGAGCGAATCCCAAGCTTTCCAACCAGCCCTGTAATACTCTTTAAGACGTCGGGCTAGCTCTTCATCGCTCAGTTCGCCTGGTCCCACTACATGGACGACCGTTTTACCAAGTCGATACGTCGCATCGTACTTTTGCTCTGTCATCGAATCACCTCGTGACAGTGTATGCGGCAATTTCAGTGGGACTACCCTAGCACTTTGGAACATATTGTTATTCACCTCCTGAAGGAATCGACATCGGTTTTGATTGCTCGAATTTCAATGGTTGCTGGCTTGTCTTATTAGATGCGCTCGCCAATGGACACGTTTCGTTTCTGTAATGTGTAAAAAAAATTTCATCTACTGACAAGTTATAATAGTCAGCAATTCTCTTGGCTAAAGGCAGTGAAGGAGTTCTATCGCCCCTTTCAATTGCCCCAAGCATTTGAGGTGTAATATCAAGCTTTTCTGCAACTTCTGCCCTCGATTTCTTACCTCGAAGTTCAAATAACAATTTCCGAACCATGATTAGAACCTCCCCTCTTAGAAACAATTCGTTTCTTATTAATTTAAACTATACAGAAACGTTTCGTTTCTGTCAATACTAAAAAGAAACTTTTTGTGTCTTTAATTGGAAACGCATAGTTTCTGAAATATAATGGACATATGAGGAGTGAGTTTAATGTTAGGTCAGAGAATTGCTAGTCTTCGAAAACAAAAGGGTATTAGTCAATATGAGTTGGCAGACAGACTGGGTTTTTCTAGAGGGAAACTTGCCAATTACGAGCAAGGTTCAAGACAACCTGATTATGATACTTTAAATAAAATCGCTGACTTTTTCGACGTTTCCGTCGATTATCTTCTCGGCCGTACAGATAACCCAAAAGGTCACCTGAACATTGCCTATGACGGTGGTGGTTTGGTTGCTGAAGATGAAGAGGAAGAAGCTTACTTACTGGAACAACAGAAGCAATATAGGAAGATGAAGAAGCGGATGCAGGAGCGAATGAAGAAGGATAAATAAACTTAGACACGTTCATTAGAGAGCGTGTCTTTTTTTGTCATCAATTTTTGTCTACCTTTGTCGAAGCGCTAGACATTACAGGATAATAATCCTAAGATTTAATTACTAGAATACGAAATGTTGAGTCAGAATCGGTAAATAGCAAGGGCTCAGATTAGGTTAATAAAGACTTATACTCGTATGTTTATAACAAAAAATGTAAGTAATTGACGTTCCTCAAAAGCACAGGGAACCTTTGTTGACCGGAATGGTTTAGTCTAAGGAGGAGTTATAATGGATTTAGGTAACTTTGTAAGAGTATACAATTTAAAAATGAAAAATAATTTATCAAAAGGATTACGCCTTAATGCTATAGAAGAATATTTCTCAGAGGAATTAGGTCATGATATAGACTTTAAAGGGGATAGCGATAAATGTTTATCATATATTGTGGAAACTATAAGAACCGATGAAGAAAATGGCGAGGAGATACTTGAGTCACTCTACAATATACTTACGGAAACCTTTTCAAATCTAGACCCGAATTATATTTATGAACTTGAGACTGACTTTACAGAGGAGAACATTTTAGATTATCTAAAACGAAACTTTAAAAAAACTAATAATTTTGGTCCTTTTGATTTTATTTTAGACGGTGAAATAAGTTACGATAATGTAAAACAGACTATTAGCTGCCGTCTTTCTTTTGAAGAATTTCATATTGACTTAATAACGAATAATCGGATTAACAGTGCGCAAAAGGGGAGAATAAATATTACTTTCGATCTTATGCGAAAAAAGTTTATTAGCTCCAATGCTAGTTACGAAAAAGTTCATAACTCCCTATATAATTTAATTACAGCGTCTGGTAAGATTATTCTCAGAAAATTCTATGTATTGAAGAGAGAGTCAGCAATGAAAAATAGAAATTTTACTGATTATTCTTCAATTACTTTGTTGGCTATTAAATTGCTTTACGAGACAATCCCGTCTATGGGATACAATGTGACTCTTGAGTCGATTCTATTCACAAACTTAAATGCTACAAAAGTTCAAGGGATGAAAATGAAAGGAACAGACTTGCTGTCTGCGGAAGAGGTTGTACAAAGAATTCACCTTGGTGATAAAGTTCAATCCATGAAAATAACACTTGAAAAGATTGAAAAAAAACAGGGACGTGAATTTTTATTTCAAACGCAATTCACAATTGATTTTAGAGGAAAACTTGCCTTTATTTTTTTAGATCAAAATCTAAATGAAGGCAAAAAGCTAGATATCTGTGTATCATTATATGAAAGTATATTCGCCTTAATATATGATGATAAAACAGTTGAAGATGCATCAAAACTTATTCAAAATAAATTACCGAAACCAAAATCTATTGATAAGATAATAAAAGAGATTAAGAATGAGGTATTAGATCTATTGACTAAGAAAGAGGATTTAATTACAGTTGAGAAATATTTCTTGGAGAAATATCCAACCACATTTAGTGCTGACCAGTAAAGCCAGTACTAATATTAAGGAGAAGAAGTGTTATGTTTTTATCGAGCAGTACTATTATAGCGAAAATTGATGACAATCTTTTAAAAGAAAAAGAGTTAAGAAATTTTCATTTTTTTGAACAGAACAATCACGATAAAAACAAGAAGTTCTATTCAATAAATTTTTTCAATAATGATATGGGGGAGATACATTGGTCGAACTCATTTGATCATGGTCTAATGAATGTTATCGGATTTATTAAAAAGTCCAACCTTTTCTTTTTGTTTACTTCATCAATTCAGCACCATACATTTTTAAAAATTATTCTTTCGAAGTTTTATGGAAAAAGTGTAACCATATCAATAATTAAACTACCTTTTCCAGTTCCAAATAATATTAAATTGAATATAGAAAAATTTGAACTTATTGACAATGATGTAATTATGGGGCTCGTGGGTGTAGTCCATCATAACGGGAAATCAATTTTGTTAAAGGTTTATACAAATGGTGTAGTTACCTACTCCCTAACAGATAAGAAGGAAGATATATACTTAATTCTAGATATTTCCTTGAAAATCCTTTCTGAGTATGGAGCTCTTAAAAATGTATAGTCACTTTCTTCTTCCAGCTTTGAACTTTATTATCATAGCAATAAATTCAATCTGGGATTTGATTCTCAGTGTTTCTTATGAGTCAATTCAGTTCTTAAGCTGGACTACCGCAGTGATAGCAGCATTGTTAGCATTAACAACTATAATTTTTAGCCAATATAATGACAAATTAGTGCACAAAGCTAATGACATCTCAAAAAACTTAAAAGAAGACAGTTTTAATACCTTAATGATCAAAGAAGTCTCTCCAATGTATAACAAAATGGTTGAAACACTATCAAATCAAACGGTATATAAAAGGACACAAATGCTTTTTCAGGCTGTTTCATTTAGCTTAGCTATTCTTTGGTTAATATCCGGGATAGGATATGCTCACACTAATGTTAAATTGACATATTCGGATAGTTTTATTGTCTATAGTGCTACTTTTCTGATTGTGATTACCTTTATTTTATTACCTATTATTATGAAGTCATTCAATAATAATCAACCGTTAAAGGTTAAAAATAATACGGTAACTATAGATGAATTTTTTTCATATTTTGAAAACGAGACCTTATCCAAACCAATTCTTCTAGAGCATCTAGTAAATCCTGTTGTAACGTTTACACTTTTTCAAAATAAGATTAGTATCAAATTTAGTCAAAGGGTAATTGTTTCAAATATTTACTACATATTTGAATTTGTTAGCGAAAATAATATAATTTTCCTAAAAATCAATAATAAATCAGGCAGTGCTAGAATTTTCATCTATGATCTTAAATCTAAAAATAAAAAGGTAAACAACTTCACTGGACTTTTTTCATTACTTAAATCAAATCAGATAAGTAAAAAAATTTACATATTTAATTATAAAAAAAACGAACTATTAGCTTGTTACGAGACAACAATGAATATCAATTCACATGACGAAATAACATATACTATAAAAAAATTTTTCCACAACTCTACTTCAAGTGAACTGCAATCATTTGCTAAGTCTAATTCTTTATTTAAACATAATAATAATGATTACAAACTTATTGATAATAAGTAGAGAAGAAGCCTCAGGGCTTTTTCTTATCTTGTAAACACGAACAAATATTCGTATAATGGACACAAAGTCTTATGAATTACGGTGGTGAAGAAAGTGCGCTACGCAACATTCAAAGAAAAACAAGTCACGGAATTGTTGAAATCCAAAGGCATTCTAACTGTCCAAGACTTACACCTGGACATTATCTGTGAAGTGTTCAAAATTGATGTTACTTATCATCGTGGGCGAAGCTTTTGCATCCATGAAGATGAGGAAAACTATGCGCTGATTTTCATTGATAAACGTCTATCCTATTACGAGCAGCGCTTTACATTCTTTCATGAATTTGCTCATTTCCTTTATCATTCTGGAGACCAAAAGAAACTACCTAATGAAATGGTTACTTTACAAGAACAACAAGCCCACTGGATAGCTCTTTACTCTTCCATGCCCCGTCATATCTTTGAACCAATGGCGATTAGGCATCAATCAGTTGAGAAACTACAAGAGCTCTTTGAACTTCCTAAACAATACATAATCGAACGATTTAATTCGATAAAACGTGAGCGTTCGTTACAGAACTTTCAGTACAGAATACAACGGTCAGAACGCTCCAGAAGAAAGAAATCTCTTCAGCCCGGTCAAGTCTATGACTCTACCCTATCCGTCTTAGAACAATTGAAACAACAAGTAGGAGAGGAACGATTAAGTTATGACGTTACGCGTTTATTACGATGAAATAGATGGAGAATTACATCCACAATGGCTGCTGCTTCCGGCAAATACAAGTGAAGAATATGCGACTTACACGGTAGTGGCTCCTTTTGAACGTTTTTGGCCAGAGGACTTCCATGATTCAATGGCTGTAATTACTGTTACTCAAGCCGCACTCGTTCGTGATCCATTTCATGAAAAGGATTTTTCTATACATATTCCTCGTGTCGTCGAAGATCTTGCTTCTAATGGTGGTAACATGGAGTCCCTTCACAATGCTGAATACTTCTTGGTTCGATTCGACGACCTGGAAGAATTGCTGCAGATGAATGTTCGCCGTTTCTATTTAGGATGAGTATCCAAAGAAACAACCGAGACATTGCTACGTTTCGCCGAAAACAACAGAATAAAGAGATGGACATGTTAAGCTCATGCAGCTCATTAGAAATTGAAACAATCATAACTTTATCCGTTCCATCGATAGGACGTGCTTTTTGCGAATACAATTGAATTAGGTGATGCTAATGGAAAGAGTCGTCATGTATCTTCGTAAATCACGCGCTGATCTTGAAGCTGAAGCACGCGGTGAAGGTGAAACCCTTGCTAAACATAAGAAAGCATTGTTAAAAGTAGCTCAGCAGCAAAAGCTCAACATCATTAAAATCAGGCAAGAAATTGTGTCAGGGGAAAGCCTCATGCATCGGCCTGAAATGCTGGAACTGCTTAAAGAAGTCGAGGAAAGAAAATATGATGGTGTCCTTGTTATGGACATGGATCGACTTGGTCGGGGAAATATGCGTGAGCAAGGCATGATTCTTGAAACCTTTCAGCAAGCTAAGACCAAAATTATTACACCGCGAAAGACATATGACCTTTCGGATGAATGGGATGAGGAATACAGCGAATTTGAAGCGTTCATGGCCCGCAAAGAGCTTAAAATTATCACCCGTCGTTTGCAAGGCGGACGCCTCCGTTCTGTAGAGGAAGGTAATTATATCGCCACCCTCCCCCCTTTTGGTTACCAGATTAAAGAACTTCCAAATGGACGTACCCTTGAACCTCATCCGGAACAGGCTGACGTTGTCCGGCTGATTTACCAGCTATACGTAGAAAAAGGAATGGGTGGCAATAAAGTAGCGCTTGAGTTAAATCGAATGGGGTACAAAACGTATACAGGGCGTGATTGGGCTGCTTCCTCTGTACTTAATATCCTGAAAAACCAAGTTTATATCGGGAAAGTGATATGGAAAAAGAAACAAATCAAGAAATCAGCGACTGTTGGTAAATCCAGAGATGCTAAAACTCGACCCCGATCTGAATGGATTATTGTCGATGGGAAGCACGAACCACTCGTTTCAAAGGAGCTGTTTGACAAAGCCCAGAGCATCATGAAAGGAAAATATCATGTGCCTTATCAGCTGGAGAGTGGTACCGTCAACCCACTGGCCGGATTGATTATCTGCAAAAAATGCGGGTTACGGATGTCACGCCGGCCGTACACAAAGCAAAGTGAGCATCTTATTTGCACCAACCGTCAGTGTGATTGCAGAAGCACACGCCTCTCTCTTGTCGAAGAAAAGCTACTTGCCGCCCTACGCGACTGGCTACATGCTTATGAAGCAAAGTGGGAAGAAAATAAAAGCGAAGAACCCGAGGAGAATATTGACACCCTCTCTCTAAAGAAGCAGGCCTTACAGCAATTGAGGAAGCAATTAGACGATTTCACCCTGCAGAAAGGCAAACTGCATGATTTTCTCGAAAGAGGCATTTATGACGAAGAAACGTTCCTGGAACGATCCCAACTACTAGCCAATAACATTCATGAGGTGACCGCTCGCATTAAGGAAACTGAGCTAGAATTGGAAGAAGAAAAAGCCCGTGCGCAGGCACAGGAAAAAATTATTCCGCAACTTAAACACGTGTTATCCCTCTACCCTAAGCTTGATGATCCAGCAAAGAAAAATGAGCTTTTAAAGTCAGCAATCGAGAAAGCTGAGTACAAAAAAGAAAAGCATCAAAAGCTTGATGATTTTGAGCTGGTGTTGTTTCCGAGATTGCCATCAATGCATTAAACACAGATAAGGTGCGGAAGGAAATGAAATCACCTTAATCGACGTTCTTCAGGAGGAAGGGGAGGACATCGTTGATGTGATTCAGACGAAGATGGAGAAGAAACAGATTTATGAATACATTCATGTGCTCGACGAGCGGGAAAAGGAAGTGATTGTCGGACGCTTCGGCCTTGACTTGGAGGAAGAACGGACCCAGCGCGAGATCGCTAAGGAATTGGGGATCTCGCGCAGCTATGTATCGCGGATTGAAAAGCGGGCGCTGATGAAGCTGTTTCATGAGTTTTACAAGCAGAGCCAGGGGAAAGGATAGCGCAAATTGAAGCAAAAGGTGAACTTGGTTCCGCTCTTCTTCGATTTTTGCTCTGTTTGAGAGGACTATAGGAACGCACTTCCGCATACAGTTCCAGATGTTCTTTCATGACGTTCCAAAACAAAAAGGAGCTAATCGATCAGCTCCTTTTTGTTTTGCGGTCTTCCACAAGTTTTTCAATGACTTTGGCGAGCAATAGCGTGCGCTCGGTCAAGGACGGAATGTCCAAATATTCCTTTTCGCTGTGGGCGTTGCCGCCGACCGGGCCGAGACCGTCGATCGTTGGAATGCCCATTGCTGCGGTAAAGGAAGCATCTGAACCGCCGCCGGTTTTCGTATCCTTCAGCTCGATGCCAAGCTCCGCCCCTACCTTCTTCACGACTTGAAAGAGGCGGGCGATTTTTTCGTTTTTGACCATTGGCGGTCTGCTGATGTCTCCGGTCAGTTCAATTTCCGTGCCGCTGACATCGGAGGAAGCGCACATCGTTTCAATTTTATGCTCCATCTCTTCGGCCTGCTCCTCCGTCGCGACGCGGACATCAATGTGACCAATCGCCGTGGCGGAGACGGTATTGACGGCATTGCCACCCTCGATAATGCCGACATTAACGGAAATCCCGTGCTCATGATCATTCAGCTCATGAAGCTTGACAATTTTATGGGCGAGCTCCTCAATCGCGCTGCGCCCTTTTTCAGGCTCGATTCCCGAGTGCGCTGCCTTGCCGTGTACCTCAATCGTGAAGCGGCCATTACCGCGCCGTTCCGTCACGACAGAGCCGTCCCGGCGCGCCGGCTCCATTACGAGGGCGTAGGCTTTTCCTTTCGCTGCTTCCTCTATCAGCTGACGCGAAGTCGATGAGCCGATTTCTTCGTCACTGTTTAACACCAGTTCAACATGCTGATAGGCATCTGAGCCGTTTTCTTTTAAATAACGGAGCGCATAAATGACGGAGACGAGACTTGCTTTCATATCAATGACACCCGGCCCGTAAGCACGCGTTCCTTTGATTGTAAACGGCCTCTCGTTTGCCGTCCCCGGCTCAAATACCGTATCCATGTGGGCGACGATTAAAATCGAAGCCTGCCGCTGAGTGGGGTGGATGATCCGTAAATGATCGCCCACCGTTTCCTGGGAAATCGTCGTAACGTGAAAGCCAAGCTGCTCAAACAACGGAATCAGCTCCTGAGCGACTTGATCAACGCCAGCTTTATGTGAAGAACCGCTGTCTATGTTTACGAGTGTTTATGGCACACTAGAAATGTAGGAAACGGCAGCTAATTTATGTACATAAAAAAGGCCACTTGCCAACATCCTGAAAAATACATACACTCC
>NZ_JBEPKD010000041.1:0-18271 GCF_040544555.1 Halalkalibacter oceani | reverse complement strand
GAAAGCGACAAGAGCATCATCCCCGTAGAAGACAAATGGCGAGCCAGGACGTTGCCGGGCGATAAAGTACAATCCAAGCGGATTGTGCTTTTTTTATTGCACAAAGGATAACGCTCAAGGCCTGAAGAGCACTCGTTTAGAACGAGCAGCTGCCGTGAAAAGCCGATGGTACTGCGTGAGTGAGCAGTGAAGGTAACAGCGTCTTCTTCTGATTACCTACCGGGCGATAAAGCACAAAGGATAAAAGCACAGGATCTTCAAGCCTGTGCTTTTATCCCTTCTTATTCAACTTCCATATCGTCGGTGATGTTAGAGTTTTGTGCTTTCTCAATTTGTGGGGGTTCACTTTGAGGGTGAGCTGGAATGCCTGGTACCTCTTTCACCTCACTAAATTGGTGGGTAGAAGGAACCTCGGTCTCATCGGTAATAGTTGATGAGGCATAAGCGGCGAGAGTGGATAAGCCGGTTACGCTTACGATAATCAAAAATGAAAATAGCGCTTTTTTAAATGTCAATTCGCTCAACCTCCTTTCTTAAAAAATACCTCATAAAGCATAGATTGTAAATTTGATTGCGATTTTATAAAATTTATTCGCGTCATCTTTCTAATTGAGCTTCAATGTAGAAGAACTTTTAAGACAGAAGTATAATGAAGAGAGTTGAAAAAATGTAGGGGGACGAAATAAATGGCGGTTCTGGCAGAACAGGTAAGGGTGGAAAAGGCTTTAAATCAGGCTGAGAAAAAGAAGCTGATCTTTTTGATATGCTCCGTTTTATTATTTTCGGTGATGAATGGGACGATGTTCATGATTGCGATTCCTGATATCGCGCTTTCTTTTTCACTGAGTCCTTCACAAGTCAGTTGGGTTGTAACCGGATATATTGTGATCTATGCGATCGGGGCGCTGATGTACGGCAAGCTGGCTGACATTTACCCGCTAAAAAGGCTGTTGACGGTCGGACTTAGTTTTTTTGCGTTTGGCTCGATTTTCGGGTTTTTTGCGCCGAATTTTGAGGGGGTAATTTTGGCACGGATTATTCAGGCGGCCGGCGCGTCCTCGATTGTCGCGTTAGTCTTTATTGTGCCGATCAGATACTTCCCGGAGGAGCGGGGCAAAGTGTTGGGGATCGTCTCAAGCACGATGGCGTTCGCGTCAGGAGTCGGTCCGGTGATCGGAGGATTTGTGGCGGGTGCACTGAACTGGCAATACTTATTTTTGATTTCCGCGTTTGTGCTGTTGACGATTCCGTTCTTCTGGAAATGGATGCCGGACGAACAAAAGAACGAAGGAAAAGTGGATATTCTCGGTGCGGCGTTTATCGCGCTGGCGGTGGCGGCCCTTATTTTATTTATTACGTTATTTAACTGGTGGTTCTTGCTCGGCAGCATCCTTTTCTTCGGGCTGTTTACGAGAAGGATCATGACGCATGACAACCCGTTTATCCGTCCCGACGTGTTTCGGAACAGTTCCTTCCGGACGACGATTTTTTCCGGGTTTTTAGCGATTATGACGATGTTTGGCATGATGTTTATGCTGCCGCTTATGCTCAGTGAGGTGAATGGGTTAAATACCCTATACATAGGCTTAACGATTTTTCCGGCTGCTTTGACGGCTGCGTTCGCCGGGAATGTCGCAGGAAGTTTATCTGATCGATGGGGTGGAAAGCGGGTCGTCTATGTTGCCTTCATGTTGATGATCAGCGGCTTTTTGCTGCTATCAACTTTTAGCGGAAGTCCTGCCTGGGTGATTGGGATAGTCGTCCTTACGAGTTATATCGCGTTTCCGTTTCTCCAGACAGGGACAGCGAGTCTGATTTCCGCCTCGCTCCCGAAAAATGAAATTGGAGTCGGGATGGGAATTTACAATTTATTTAATTTTATGGCAGGTGCGTTCGGGGGTGCTATTATTGGTAAAATGCTGGACTATGATAGTGAAATTCTGCTTAATCCTTTATCGCAGGCGCAAGGCCCGGCGATTATTTACAGCAATGTATTTATTGGATTAATCGGGTTGACGCTCGTAAACGGCTGTTTCTTCTATTTTTTTTTACGCAAGAAAACCGAATAGCCGTTAAATGAATGCATGAATATCCAGCGTCTGGAAATCCTAACGGTATTATGAACGTTAGGTAGGTGAGAGCATGCCAGCTATAGCATCTGTAAGCTCATATACTCCTTCTTATCAGCTTGACCAGGAGACGACGACAGAGTTTGCCCGGGAGCTATTCGCTGAAAGCTATCAGGACATCGAACGGTTGTTGGCGGTGTTCTCCAATGGACAGATTGAAAAGCGTCAGTTTGCCGTTCCGATAGACTGGTTTCGTAAGGATCATTCTTTGCAGGAGCGCAATGATCTTTATATTCAATTGGCAACCGAATATAGCGTGGAAGCGATAAAAGCCTGCCTCGCACAGTCTCGCTTTTTGCAGTCAGAGATTGCCGTTAGTGAGATTGACGCGATTGTGCTTGTATCAAGCTCTGGGATGGCGACTCCAAGCCTTGATGCCCGGATTATGAATAAACTGCCCTTTTCTGAGCATACGAAGCGCATTCCGTTATGGGGCCTCGGCTGTGCGGGGGGCGCGATGGGGATGAGCCGGGCGTTTGAGTTTTGTCGCGCTTATCCCGAGGCAAATGTCCTTGTTGTCTGCGTCGAGCTATGCAGCCTAACCTTTCAACGAAATGACCGGACGAAAAGCAATTTAGTCGGGACATCCTTATTTGCTGATGGTACGGCCTGCGCGTTAGTCATTGGGGACGACTCTGCCCTTCGGCCGCAGATCAGACAGGACTCGGTTCCGAACATTATCGCGACTGAGTCCACCTTAATGCCGGACTCTGAGGATGTCATGGGGTGGGACGTCAAGGATAGCGGTCTGCATGTTGTCTTTTCGAGGAGCATTCCTTCGATCGTCACCAAATGGCTGCGCCCGGTCGTTGAAGGGTTCCTGCAAAAGGAGGGCGTGACAGTCCAGCAATTATCCGCTTTTATTGCCCATCCAGGCGGTCGAAAGGTGCTGGAAGCCTACAGCGAAGCTCTGGGTCTCGCGCCTGAACTGCTCGAAGCTTCAACACAAGTGCTGAAGCATCATGGAAATATGTCGTCTCCTACCGTTCTGTATGTACTGGAGAAGGTGCTGGCTAGTCCGAAAAAGGCCAGAGAGTACGGATTAATGGCTGCTCTCGGTCCCGGCTTTAGCTCAGAGCTTTTATTGCTTCAGTGGGAGGAGGTCAACCGATGATTCTGGTCTATTTGTTTATTTTTATCGTTATCGTTCAACGGTTTGTTGAAATGGCTATAGCGAACCGAAATGCAAAGTGGATCAAAAAGCAGGGCGGCTATGAAGTCGCAGGTGAGCACTACAAGTGGATCATCGCCGTCCACGGTTTCTTTTTTATCTCGCTGCTGATCGAAGTGACGGTAACGAAGCAAAGCTGGACGGGGGCGTCAGCTCTTCCTTTGGCTCTTTTTTTACTGGCTCAGCTTGGAAGAGTGTGGGCGCTGTCTTCACTGGGACGCTATTGGAATACCCGGATCATGATCATACCGGGGGCCAATGTAGTGGCAAGAGGTCCCTACAAATATGTCCGTCACCCGAATTATGTGATTGTCGTTCTTGAGATTGCCGTTCTTCCGTTAATTTTTCAGGCTTATTGGACTGCGATCCTGTTCACTGTTTTGAATGCGGCTGTATTGTCTGTTCGGATTAAAAAGGAAGAGGCGGCGTTAAAGCAAGCGACTAATTACAATGATGTATTTCAAAAACGGAGACGTTTCATTCCAACCTATGAAGATTGAACATGGCTAAATCCTTGAATTGATCATAAGTAAGCTTCAAACTGTCAGGAGCGGTATAAGAAAGTATAAAAACTTTCGGACTGATTCGAGGAAGCGCGTCGGCTTCGCGCGTTACGCGGACGGCTCCGCAAGCCGCTTCTAAAAAAGGACGCTCTACGCGTTTTTCTTATGTGGAAAAGCGGGTATGGATAGGTAGAAGTGAATTTATGAGATGGAGGGATGAAAATGAAAACATCAACAGTTAATTTCATTTTGGGGTCGGCTCTTTTGGCTGGAGGCGCCTGTTTGATGAAAAGTGCCTGTCAGCAGATGCAGCGGGAAAACGTGAAAGTGCGTGAAGACATTGATGTGTGGGAAGGCGACAAGCGAGAAAGCGTCGATGCTGATAAAGTGCCCGAAGAAAAAGGACTCACTCAGCTTGATTCAGCCCATCGAAATGACTGGGTCGCGAATGGCTTTCCGCAAACACACCGGGAACAAAGCGAATTAGCAGAGGATGCCAAATGGGCGGATTCTACTTATAAACAGTAAAGAAAAAATGAGATGAATCACTCAACGTTTACAGGAGTGTGCGCAAAGGAACACCATCCTTTGACACACTCTTTTTTAGTTGCCTTTGTCCTGACGGCACGTCAAAGGTTTTCTCCGACATGAAATCGTGATACAGTAATGAAATCAATAATGTCCAAGTGAGGTGCAAAGTGTGACAAAAAAGCGAAAACAGCGATTTGAAGTGCAGGAAACGGAAACGATAGCTGACTGTCTCGAGCGGATGAAAAAGGAGGGCTATCAGCCGGTTCGCCGTCTTGAGAAGCCTATCTTTGAGGAAAAAGGCTCAAAACAGCAGAAAGAGTACGTTCCTGTCCGCCAGCAAATCATCTTCGAAGGGATACTGCTAGAAAACGAACGTTAATAGTCTGACATTTTTTATCGTTCGACTATTTGTTGACACCCTAGCTTGATCCTTGTAAGATAAAGCTATATCGAATGATCAAAAGCGAATAAGAACCTCATATAATCTTGGAAATATGGTCCAGAAGTTTCTACCCGATTGCCGTAAAAAATCGGACTATGAGGGAAAGTGACAGAGGCACATGTCTTCTTATGGTGCCCTGTAGCCGTATGAAAGCGCAAGAGTGGCTTCCTTTCTCTCAATCTGAGCAGATTAGAAGCCGACTCTTGCGCTTTTTTCAACAGATAAAATTTTATAAAATTCAGGAGTTTTACAGGAGGAGAGGAGTTCAACAATGCAACCTGAAGTTGGAGTAATTATGGGAAGTACGTCAGATTGGGAGACGATGAAAGCAGCCTGTGACATTTTGGAGGAGCTTGATGTTCCTTATGAAAAAAAAGTCGTCTCTGCTCATCGGACTCCCGATTTAATGTTTGAATATGCGGAACAAGCTCAAACTAGAGGAATAAAAGTCATTATTGCCGGAGCTGGAGGGGCGGCTCATTTACCTGGAATGGTGGCGGCTAAAACGACTGTTCCGGTGATCGGCGTCCCTGTTCAGTCAAAAGCGTTAAACGGGCTTGATTCACTCCTCTCCATCGTGCAAATGCCAGGCGGTGTACCGGTCGCCACGGTGGCGATCGGCAAGGCTGGTGCGACAAATGCCGGTCTGCTGGCGGCGCAAATTCTTGGCACACACCAGGAGAACGTTCGTCTTCGGTTAGAGGAACGCCGTGAAAAAACGAAACAAGCTGTATTAGAAAGCAGTGAAGAACTATGAGCAGAACAGTCAAACCAGGATCAACAATTGGAATGATCGGCGGCGGCCAGCTCGGCCGGATGATGGCGATTGCCGCGAAGCAAATGGGCTACCGCGTCGCTGTTTTGGAGCCGACGGCTGATTCCCCGTGTGCCCAGGTAGCTGATATTGTCATTGAAGCGGCTTATGATGACCGCGATGGGGCGAAGCGCCTTGCCGATGTGTCTGATGTGATTACGTATGAATTTGAAAATATTGACGGAGAAACGGCCAATTGGCTGACGGAGCAGGCGGATTTTCCACAAGGGGCAAAGGTGCTTGCCTTGACGCAGCATCGTCTGCGCGAGAAGGAAGCGATTCAACAGGTCGGTCTGCCGGTTGCTCCATTTAAAGCGATTCTGCAGCTTGGAGATGTCAGCGGAGCGGAAGCGGAAATTGGCTTTCCGGCGGTCTTAAAAACGTGCCGCGGCGGGTATGACGGAAAAGGGCAGCGGGTCGTCAAAAGTCAGGCCGAGCTTGAGCAGGCGGCGAAGGAGCTGCTCGCGCATGGCGAATGCGTGCTGGAAGCATGGATTCCATTTGAACTGGAATTATCGGTAATCGTCACCCGCTCACGGCATGGCGACGTGACGGTCTTTCCGGTCGCCCGTAATGAGCATCGGGAAAACATTTTGCACCGCTCTCACGTGCCCGCAGGGGTGGGCAAGAACGTATGTGAGCAGGCGGAGCAGATGGCCTTCACACTCGCCAACGAGCTCGGAGTAGTCGGGACGCTGGCGGTTGAGCTCTTTATGCTTAAGGATGGCAGATTATATGTCAATGAGCTGGCGCCGCGTCCGCATAATTCCGGCCATTATACGATCGAGGCCTGTGAAACCTCGCAATTCGAGCAGCACATCCGCGCTATTTGCGGTCTTCCCCTCGGTCCGACAACACTGCGTTCGCCGGTGGTGATGGAGAATATCCTCGGTGAGGATGTGGAACGGGTTTTAGCTGCGGTGGATCAGCTGGCTGAAGTAAAGCTGCATTTATATGGAAAGAAAGAAGCGAAAGTGAAGCGGAAGATGGGGCATGTGACCGCGACGGCCGCGACGGTCGAGGATGCTTGTCAAAAGCTGGAGCGGCTTCATAAGGCGAATGTGCTAGAATAGAGATGAAATTGAATATAAGCGGAGGCTGGTAGCATGATTGAACGTTATACGCGCCCGGAAATGGGAGCTATTTGGACAGAGGAAAACAGATTTAAAGCATGGCTTGAAGTCGAGATCGTCGCCTGTGAAGCCTGGGCAGAGCTTGGAGAAATCCCGAAGGAGGATGTGGCGAAAATCCGCGAGAACGCCGGCTTTGATGTCGCGCGCATTCACGAGATCGAAGCAGAAACACGGCATGATGTCGTCGCGTTTACCCGCGCTGTGTCCGAAACGCTTGGCGAAGAACGAAAATGGGTTCATTACGGACTGACGTCCACGGATGTCGTAGATACAGCGTTATCCTATTTGTTAAAGCAGGCGAATGAGATTCTTCTCGCTGATATAGAACGCTTTATCGAAATTTTAAAAAATAAAGCGATTGAACATAAGCGTACGGTGATGATGGGACGGACCCACGGTGTGCATGCTGAGCCGACAACGTTCGGCTTGAAGCTCGCTCTATGGTATGAAGAGATGAAGCGTAACCTTGAGCGCTTCAAGCAGGCGGCAGAAGGTATCCGCTACGGCAAGCTGTCCGGCGCTGTCGGAACTTATGCGAACATTGATCCGGCGGTGGAGCAGCTCGTTTGTGAGAAGCTTGGCCTGAAGGCGGCGCCGATTTCGACGCAAACGCTGCAGCGTGATCGTCATGCCGATTATATGGCGGCTCTCGCTTTAATTGCGACTTCAATTGAGAAGTTCGCCGTGGAAGTGCGCGGGCTGCAAAAGAGTGAAACACGCGAGGTTGAGGAGTTTTTTGCAAAAGGTCAAAAAGGTTCCTCGGCGATGCCGCATAAGCGTAACCCGGTCGGCTCGGAAAATATGACTGGTCTTGCCCGTGTCATTCGCGGCTATATGATGACCGCTTATGAAAATGTACCGCTCTGGCACGAACGCGATATTTCGCACTCTTCCGCGGAACGGATCATCCTGCCGGACGCGACAATTGCGTTGAACTATATGCTGAACCGCTTCGGCAACATCATTAAGAACTTAACCGTCTTCCCGGAAAATATGAAGCGCAACATGACCCGGACATATGGCCTGATTTACTCTCAGCGTGTCCTGCTTTCCCTCATTAACAAAGGAATGGTGCGTGAGGAAGCGTATGACCTCGTCCAGCCGAAAGCGATGGAGGCGTGGGAAAAAGGCGTGCAATTCCGCGAGCTGGTCGAGGCCGAAGAGCGGATCACGAGCATGCTTTCACCTGAAGAGATTGACGAGTGCTTCAACTATGAGCATCATCTCAAGCATGTCGATACGATTTTCGAGCGTCTCGGCCTGTCGAACTAAAGAGGAGATCGTGCAGCGGTTATAGCGCTGCACGATGCTCCAACTATCAGAAACAATATTTTGTACATGGAGGGTCCACGATGGAAAAAGGTGTCCTGCTTTATGAAGGAAAGGCTAAGAAAATCTATCAAACTAGTGAAGAGAATCAGCTGTGGGTGAGCTACAAGGATGACGCGACCGCTTTTAATGGAGAGAAAAAAGAAACCCTTGCCGGCAAAGCACGGCTTAATAATGAAATTTCCTCGCTTCTGTTTGCTCATTTGCAAAAAAGCGGAATCGAAAGCCATTTTATCAAGAAGCTTTCCGAAACGGAGCAGCTTGTGAAAAAGGTCGAAATTATTCCGTTAGAGGTTGTGACGCGAAATATCGTTGCCGGCAGCTTATCAAAGCGTCTCGGAATGGAAGAAGGCACCCCATTAAAGACCCCGATTGTCGAGTTTTACTACAAGGACGATGACTTAGGTGATCCGCTTGTAACCGAAGATCATATTGCGATTTTAGAGGCGGCTTCAAGCGAGGATCTGGCGGTACTGAGAAAAAAGGCGATCGCCGTCAATGAACAGCTGGTGACGCTTTTTGATGAACTGAATATCAGACTCGTCGATTTCAAGCTGGAATTTGGCCGCACGGACGACGGTGAGATTTTGCTGGCTGATGAAATTTCCCCGGATACATGCCGGCTGTGGGACAAGGATACCAATCAGCGCTTTGACAAGGATTTATTCAGACGAAATTTAGGCAGCTTGCAGGAAGGCTATCAGGAAATATTAACACGATTAGGAGGAGCATCATGTACAAAGTAAAGGTGTATGTCACGTTAAGAGAAAGTGTTCTTGATCCACAGGGAGGAGCGGTAAAGCGTGCCCTTCATACGATGGATTACGCCGAGGTGGAGGATGTCCGGATTGGAAAGTACATGGAACTGATTGTGAAGGAGACGGCCAATATTGACCAGCGCGTTGATGAAATGTGCGCCAAGCTGTTAGCCAACACGGTGATTGAAGATTACCGTTATGAAATTGAGGAGGTTGTCCCGTCATGAAGTTTGCGGTAATCGTCTTTCCTGGTTCAAACTGCGATGCGGATATGTTTTTTGCAATTCGGGATGCGCTGAAGGAAGAAGTAGAATATGTTCGTTACGACGAGACATCGCTCGACGGCTTTGATGGCGTGCTTTTGCCTGGTGGCTTTTCTTATGGCGATTACTTACGTTCCGGCGCGATCGCTGGTTTTGCTCCGATTATGACGGCAGTCAGACAAGCGGCGGCAGAAGGCAAGCCGGTTCTCGGTGTTTGCAACGGATTCCAGATGCTGCTGGAGCTTGGTCTGCTTCCTGGCGCGATGAAGCGAAATGAAGGATTGAAATTCATCTGCCGGCCGACGGAATTGATCGTTGAGAATAATGAAACGATCTTTACTTCAGGCTATGAAGCCGGTGAACAAATTACGATTCCAGTTGCCCACGGAGAAGGAAACTATGAATGCGACGACAAAACGCTGGCTGAGCTGAAGGCGAACAAGCAAATCGTCTTTACTTACAAAGAAAGCATTAACGGGTCAAAGGCGAATATCGCCGGGATCAAAAATGAAGCCGGAAATGTTCTTGGGATGATGCCGCATCCGGAGCGGGCAGTGGAAGAACTGCTCGGCAGCAAAGATGGGTTAAAGCTATTTCAATCGATTGTACGAAATTGGAGGGAATCTCATGTCACTACTTCTTGAACCAACAGCTGAGCGTGTAAAGGAAGAGAAGCTTTACCGCGAGATGGGGTTAACGGATGATGAATTCGCCATGATTGAAGAAATTCTCGGGCGGACGCCAAACTATACAGAAACCGGGCTGTTCTCGGTGATGTGGTCGGAGCACTGCAGCTACAAGAACTCAAAGGTGCTTCTTAAGAAATTCCCGACCGAAGGAGAGCGCGTCCTGCAAGGACCCGGGGAAGGTGCGGGTATTATTGACATCGGGGATGAGCAGGCGGTCGTGTTCAAGGTCGAAAGCCATAATCACCCATCGGCGATTGAGCCATATCAAGGTGCAGCTACTGGAGTCGGCGGTATTTTACGTGATGTCTTCTCCATGGGGGCTCGTCCAATTTCGTTACTGAATTCATTGCGCTTTGGAGAGTTAACATCTCCACGCGTTCGTTATTTATTTGAAGAAGTCGTTGCCGGAATTGCCGGCTACGGCAACTGCATCGGGGTTCCGACCGTTGGCGGGGAGGTTCAGTTCGATCCGTGCTACGAAGGAAACCCGCTCGTCAATGCGATGTGCGTCGGATTGATTGATCATAAGGATATTCAAAAAGGTCAGGCAAAAGGTGTCGGCAATACCGTAATGTATGTCGGCGCAAGCACGGGACGCGACGGAATTCACGGAGCGACCTTTGCCTCTGAAGAGCTTGGCGAGGATTCCGACGAGAAGCGTCCGGCTGTTCAGGTCGGCGATCCGTTTATGGAGAAGCTGCTGCTTGAAGCCTGTCTTGAACTGATTCAAAGTGACGCCCTCGTCGGCATTCAGGATATGGGGGCGGCCGGCTTAACGTCTTCTTCAGCGGAGATGGCGAGCAAGGCCGGTTCAGGCATTGAAATGAATTTGGATCTCGTGCCGCAGCGTGAAAAAGGAATGACGCCATATGAAATGATGCTTTCGGAATCCCAGGAGCGGATGCTGATTGTCGTCAAAAAAGGACGCGAGCAGGAAATTAAAGACATTTTCGACCGGTGGGGACTGCTTTCGGCGGAAGTCGGTCATGTGACAGATGATAAGCGTCTGCGCCTTTTGCACAAAGGCGAGGTTGTCGCTGATCTTCCGGTTGATGCGCTCGCTGAGGAAGCGCCTGTTTACCATAAGCCATCACGTGTTCCGGCTTATTATGAAGCCTTCCAGCAGCAGGAAGAAAAAGTTCCGGTTGTGAGCGATTATAAAGAGACGCTCTTGCAGCTATTGGCGCAACCGACGATTGCCAGCAAGGAATGGGTCTACGATCAATACGATTATATGGTGCAAACAAATACGGTTGTGGAACCAGGCTCTGATGCAGCCGTTGTCCGCATTCGCGGAACACGGAAAGCATTGGCGATGACGACTGACTGCAACTCGCGCTATCTTTACCTCGATCCTGAGGTCGGCGGTCAGATCGCGGTTGCGGAAGCAGCACGCAATATCGTCTGCTCGGGTGGCGCACCGCTCGGCTTAACAGATGGGCTTAACTATGGAAGTCCTGATAAGCCGGAAATTTTCTGGCAGCTGGAAAAATCAACGGATGGCATGAGTGAAGCGTGCCGCATTCTCGAAACACCGGTTATCGGGGGGAATGTCTCGCTTTACAATGAAACGAATGGCGTAGCAGTCTATCCGACTCCTGTCATTGGCATGGTCGGGTTAATTGAAGATATCGATCATATTACGACACAGTCGTTCAAGCAGGCAGGGGACTCTATTTACTTGCTCGGCGAAACAAAGCCGGAGTTCGGTGGAAGTGAACTGCAAAAGCTGACAGACGGCACGATTTCCGGAAAGGCGCCGGCGATTGACTTAACGGTCGAGAAGAAGCGTCAGGAGCAGCTGTTGGCAGCGATTAAGCAAGGGCTTGTTGCTTCTGCCCATGATGTCGCTGAAGGCGGGGTTGCTGTCGCGCTGGCGGAGTGTATGACAGACGGTGAGGTCGGCGCGAGCGTTACGCTTGCCGGCGAAGCAACGGCGGCGCTGTTTGCTGAATCGCAATCACGCTTTATCGTCACCGTCGCTAAGGAGAATGCCGCTCAGTTTGAACAGCTTGTCGACGCGCAAAAAATCGGTGAAGTAAGTGCAGGTCGTGTCCTGACGGTGAAAAATGAGGCCAATGAAACGATCCTGACGACAACACAGAATGAAATTGTCAAGGCTTGGAAAGGAGCCATTCCATGTTTGCTGAAATCAAAGGCTTAAATGAAGAATGTGGTGTATTCGCCATCTGGGGTCATAAGGACGCCGCTCACTTAACGTATTACGGCCTGCACAGTCTTCAGCATCGCGGGCAAGAGGGAGCCGGGATTGTGGCAACGGACGGAGAACGGTTAAAGATTCATAAAGGCTTAGGGCTTGTGAATGATGTGTTCAGTGAAGATGATTTTAAAGATTTAAACGGTCATGCGGCGATCGGCCATGTCCGTTATGCGACAGCAGGAGGCGGCGGGCTGGCGAATGTGCAGCCGCTCTTGTTCCGTTCACAGCTTGGAAGCTTGGCGATCGCCCACAACGGCAACCTCGTCAATGCGAATAATATGAAGCATCAGCTTGAGAGTCAGGGCAGCATTTTTCAATCAACCTCTGATACGGAGGTGCTTGCCCATCTGATTAAACGAAGCGGCTACCACACGCTTGAACAGCAATTGTACTCCGCTTTGACGATGCTGAAGGGAGCCTATGCCTTCGCGGTCATGAACGAAAAGCAGCTTTTTGTCGCGCTTGATCCTAATGGATTGCGCCCGCTTTCGATTGGTCGTCTTGGCGACGCCTATGTCGTCGCTTCGGAAACATGTGCGTTTGATTTAATTGGTGCTACTTATGAGCGGGAAGTACAGCCAGGCGAACTGATTACGATTGATGAACATGGCCTCCGTTCGCAACGGTTTACCGGGCCATCCTCACGGGCGATTTGCAGTATGGAATACATTTATTTTGCCCGTCCTGACAGCAATGTCGATGAGCTGAATGTCCATACCGCCCGCAAAAATTTAGGCAAGCAGCTGGCGCTTGAATCGCCGGTTGAAGCTGATGTTGTCACAGGAGTACCGGATTCAAGCATCTCTGCGGCGATCGGCTATGCCGAACAAACCGGAATTCCTTATGAACTCGGAATGATCAAAAACCGCTATGTCGGCCGGACATTTATCCAGCCGTCTCAGGAGCTTCGTGAGCAAGGGGTGAAAATGAAGCTTTCCGCCGTGCGCGGAGTCGTCGAAGGGAAGCGCGTTGTCATGATCGATGATTCGATCGTCCGCGGAACGACAAGCCGCCGGATCGTCAAAATGCTTCGTGAGGCGGGAGCCGTGGAAGTCCATGTGCGGATCAGTTCACCACCGATCACGCACCCATGCTTTTACGGAATTGACACGTCGACAACGGGAGAGCTGATTGCTTCTAATCATTCCATCGAAGAAATGCGTGAAATGATGGGAGCGGACACGCTGGCGTTTCTTAGTACGGACGGGCTGATGAAAGGGATTGGCCGCTCTGACGCTGATCCGAATTGCGGACAATGTCTGGCGTGCTTTACAGGGAAGTACCCAACTGAAATTTATCCGGATACGTTACATCCTTATGCGAAGGTATAAAGGAGAAGGGAGCAGGAACAATGTCAGAAGCATATAAACAAGCAGGGGTAAGTCTTGAAGCAGGGTATGAGGCAGTGGAACGGATGAAGCAGCACGTCAATCGGACAAAGCGCGCCGGCGTGATGGGCGGACTTGGAGGATTCGGCGGCATGTTCGACCTTTCGACGCTCGGCCTGAAGGAGCCTGTGCTTGTCTCCGGAACAGACGGCGTTGGTACGAAGCTGATGCTTGCCTTTATGCTTGACCGCCATGACACGATTGGCGTCGACGCAGTGGCGATGTGCGTCAATGATATTGTCGTCCAGGGAGCGGAGCCTCTCTATTTCCTTGATTATATCGCGTGTGGAAAAGCGGTACCAGAACGGCTGGAAGCGATTGTGAAAGGGGTCGCTGACGGCTGTGAGCAAGCCGGCTGCGCCCTTGTCGGCGGAGAAACGGCTGAGATGCCAGGAATGTATGCCGAGGATGAATATGATCTTGCCGGCTTTGCGGTCGGCGCGGTCGAGAAGAAGCAGCTGATCACAGGGGAAGCGATTCAGCCGGGGGATGTCGTGATTGGCTTAGCGTCGAGCGGTCTTCACAGCAACGGCTTTTCGCTCGTCCGGAAAATTTTTCTCAACGACCATGGTTTTTCATTAACGGATCAGATCGAGGAATTAGGAAAGACGCTTGGAGATGAGCTGTTAACACCGACGAAGATTTACGTCAAGCCGCTTTTAGCCTGCCTCAGCAAATATTCGGTGCACGGACTGGCGCATATTACCGGCGGCGGCTTCTATGAAAATATTCCGCGCATGCTTCCGGAAGGAACAGCTGTCGCGATCGAGCACGGATCATGGCCGATCCCGCCTGTTTTCCCTTTGCTGCAGAAATATGGCAAGCTAAGTGAAAAAGAGCTGTTCTCCACCTTTAATATGGGAATCGGCATGGTAATGGTCGTTCCAAAAGAGGAGCAGGATGCCGTCCTTGCGGAGCTTGAAGCACAAGGCGAGTCAGCTTTTGTCATCGGCCGCGTGGATACTGGCGCGGGTGTTGTGATCGGAGGCATTGACGAATGAGGATCGCTGTTTTTGCCTCAGGAAGTGGAACGAACGCCGAGGCGATTATTGCCGCAACAAAAGAGGGGCGCGTTGACGTGGAGGTCGTGCTTGTTGTCAGCGATAATCCGCAGGCAAAAGTGATTGAACGGGCGAAAAATCACGGTATCGCAGTTATGGACTTTGATCCGAAAGCTTATCCAAACAAAGCGGCTTTTGAACGGGAAATCGTTGATGAGCTTACAAAGCAGCGGATCGAATTTATCGTGCTGGCCGGCTATATGCGGTTAATCGGGACAACGTTGCTCAAGGCTTATGAAGGACGGATTGTCAATATTCATCCGTCCCTCTTGCCATCCTTTCCGGGACTTGACGCGATTGGTCAGGCTTTTGCAGCGAAGGTCAAGGTTACCGGGGTAACGATTCATTATGTCGATGCGGGAATGGATACGGGCCCGATTATTGCTCAGGAAGCGGTGACGATTGAAGAGGACGATACGATCGAGACATTGCGGCAAAAGGTGCAGAAAGTCGAGCACTCTTTATATCCGCGAACGTTACAGCGTATCGTGGAAGAACTTAGATAAACGGGTGTTGCAGGCAACATTTTGATTGGAGAACAAAGGAAGGGATTGGAGCAGAATGAGTAAGAAGCGAGCGTTAGTCAGTGTCTCAAATAAGGAAGGGATCGTTGAATTTGTCCAGGCTCTAGTTGAGCTCGGATTTGAAGTTGTTTCAACAGGGGGAACAAAGAAAGCTCTTGAAGCAGCCAGTGTTCCTGTCATTGGAATTTCTGAAGTGACGGGTTTTCCGGAAATTTTAGATGGGCGTGTCAAGACGCTGCACCCCAATATACATAGCGGTTTGCTAGCGATGCGCGAGCGTGAGGAGCATCAGCAGCAGCTTGCGGAGCATCAAATTACGCCGATTGACGTAGTCGTCGTCAATCTGTATCCGTTCAAAGAGACGATTGCCAAGCCGGACTGTACGTTTGCCGATGCGATTGAAAACATTGATATTGGTGGTCCGAGCATGTTGCGGGCAGCTGCGAAAAACCACCAGCATGTAGCCGTCGTCGTCGATCCGGCTGACTATGCGGTCGTGCTTGACGAGCTGAAGCAGGAGCAGGCGGTCTCCGTAGAAACGAAGCGTCGCTTAGCAGCGAAAGTATTCCGCCATACGGCTTCCTATGATGCGCTAATTGCCGAATATTTAACGAAGGCAGTCGGGGAAGAAGAGCCGGAAAGCCTCACTGTGACGTTCGAGCGGAAGCAGGGCTTGCGCTACGGCGAAAACCCGCATCAGCGGGCGACGTTCTACCAAAAGCCGCTTGCTGATTCAAGCTCGATTGCCGAAGCAAAGCAGCTTCACGGCAAGGAGCTTTCTTATAACAATATTCATGACGCCGATGCCGCTTTAGCGATTGTGAAGGAATTTACAGAGCCGGCCGTCGTCGCTGTCAAACATATGAATCCATGCGGCGTCGGAACGGGAGCAACGATCGAGGAAGCCTACAATCGTGCCTATGAAGCCGATTCTGTTTCGATATTTGGCGGAATCATTGCCGCAAACCGTGAAATTGATGAAGCAACTGCTTTGAAAATGAAGGAGATTTTCCTTGAAATTATCATCGCACCATCGTTCTCGGAGAAGGCTGTGGAAATTTTAACAGCGAAGAAGAACTTGCGCTTATTAACTGTCCCTGTTCAAAAGCAAATCGAGCCGGAAGCGATGCTCACTTCCGTTCACGGCGGTCTTTTATTGCAGGATGAGGATTTGCTCGGGCTGGAGGATGCTGAGCTTTCAATTCCGACAAAACGTGAACCGACGGAAGAAGAATGGGAAGCATTAAAGCTTGCCTGGAAAGTCGTCAAGCATGTGAAATCAAATGCGATTGTCGTCACGAACGGCTTAATGACAGTGGGCGTCGGAGCAGGACAAATGAATCGCGTCGGTTCTGCCGATATCGCGATCAAGCAGGCCGGCGAACGAATCGAAGGAGCCGTCTTGGGCTCTGATGCCTTCTTCCCGATGGGAGACACAGTTGAATTAGCCGGAAAAGCCGGCATCACCGCGATCATCCAACCAGGCGGCTCGATCCGCGACGAAGAATCAATCGAAATGGCCAACAAATACAACATCGCCATGGTCATGACCGGCATCCGCCACTTTAAACACTAGAGATTAACACCAAAAAGGGCGGTTTATCCCTTTTTGGTGTTAATCGAAGCAGCGAGAGGAGTCGGCGCAAGGGTTTCAAAAGTCAGAAGGAAAGCGGGTTTTCTTTCCTTCTGACTGCGCGCCGAACGGAGCCGTTGCAATTTGATGAGATAGCTTTGAAAAAGCGCGGAGTCGACGCAAAGGTTTTAAAAGTCAATTCATAAAGGAGGGGAAGATATGAACGTACTGATTATTGGAGGCGGCGGGCGCGAGCATGCGTTAGCCTGGAAAATGGCCGACAGTCCTCAGGTGACAGAAGTGTTTGTCGCGCCGGGCAATGATGGCATGGCGGACGTCGCGACGCTTGTCCCAATCGCGGAAAAAGAGCATGATCAGCTTGTGGCGTTTGCGAAGGAAAAAGAGATTCATCTTACGTTTGTCGGCCCTGAAGCCCCGTTGCTTGACGGGATCGTCAATCGTTTTCAAGAAGAAGGGCTGCGAATTTTCGGCCCGACAAAAGAAGCAGCTTTGCTTGAAGGAAGCAAGTCGTTTGCCAAGCATATTATGAAAAAATACAACATCCCGACAGGCAGCTATGAAACATTTACTGACTATGACAAGGCTGTTTCCTATGTGAAGGAAAAGGGGGCACCAATCGTCATTAAAGCTGACGGCCTGGCAGCAGGTAAAGGCGTTGTCGTGGCGATGACGGAGCAGGAAGCGACAGACGCCCTGGCTTCCATGCTGAAGGAGCATGCTTTTGGCGAAGCGAGTCATCAAGTCGTCATTGAGGAATATTTGGACGGCGAAGAGCTTTCGTTAATGGCTTTCGTTCATCAGGGAACGGTTGTGCCGATGGTCGGAGCGCAGGATCATAAG
The DNA here is from genome assembly GCF_040544555.1 of Halalkalibacter oceani. Classification (NCBI taxonomy): domain Bacteria; kingdom Bacillati; phylum Bacillota; class Bacilli; order Caryophanales; family Bacillaceae; genus Halalkalibacter; species Halalkalibacter oceani. The sequence continues at coordinate 881 of NZ_JBEPKD010000041.1, read as the reverse complement.
CGGGCCTTTGACGGAGATCAGGGACCAAACACCGGTGGCATGGGGGCGTACTCTCCGGTTCCACAATTTACGAGCGATGAGGTGGAAAAAGCTGTTCAGCACATTTTGCAGCCGACAGCTGATGCACTCATCAAAGAAGGGACCCCGTTTACAGGCATTTTGTATGCCGGATTGATGATGACGGCGGACGGACCGAAAGTAATTGAATTTAATGTCCGCTTCGGCGACCCGGAAACGCAGGTTGTTCTGCCGCGCCTCGACTCCGATCTTCTTGCTGTTTTAGATGCGCTGCTTACAGGAGAAACGCCGGAATTGGCCTGGTCGGACGATGCGGTCGTTGGCATCGTGCTGGCTAGTGAAGGGTACCCGCGCGCATACAAAAAAGGAACGCCGATTCACGGCCTCAATCAAATCGAGAAGGATGTTCTCGTATTTCATGCCGGGACGAAGAAGGAAGACGGAACATGGAAAACAAACGGCGGACGGGTTCTATTGCTCGCTGCAAGGCAGCCATCTTTGGCTGATGCCCAGCAGCGTATATATGAACAAGTAAAACAGCTGGACACAGCCGGTTTGTTTTACCGTTCAGATATTGCCAATAAAGCTATTTTGCGCGCCTCTTCCTCATAAAAAAATAGACGGCGGCAACAATGGAACCGATCAGCATCATATACACAAAGAGCGTATCGGTTGCATATTCTTGTATTGTAAACATTCTTCATCCTCCTGACAAAATGGATGTAAAAGGATAACCTGAAGGTTAAAATAAACCTTTTTAGGTTATCCTTTTTAGTGCGCCACGCATGGCGCGTAGCTAGGCGGTGAAAGTCCGCTATGGGGGCTGGCAGTTGCCAACCATTAGCCAAGAGCAAGGGTGTCCA
>NZ_JBEPKD010000040.1:0-19635 GCF_040544555.1 Halalkalibacter oceani | reverse complement strand
CACCCTAGACACCCTTGTCGTTGGCTAACAGTTACAGTGACCTTCACTGCTCGGGACTTGAACCCTATAGCCCATGCACATGCCGGGCACACCAAGAAAAAGCTGGTCAAAAGGGAAACAACCTTTTGACCAGCTTTTTAATTTTTAGAATTTCGCTTGGTAGGCAGAAACTTCCCAACCATGAACTGTTGTGCGGAATTCATCGTATTCTGCACGCTTTAATGCAACATATTCACCGAAAGAGTGCTCGCCCAATGCCCGGCGACCGATTTCGCCAGCTTCAAAACGATCAATCGCCGCTTCGAGGTTAGTCGGTAAGTTTTCGATCCCGCGCTTTTCAATCTCCGCAGCATCCATCGCAAAGATATCGGCATCAACAGCCGGAACAGCTGATAATTGACGCTCTACCCCGTCAAGACCGGCAGTCGCGATGATCGCAAAGGCAAAATACGGGTTTGCTGATGGATCCGGACAACGGATTTCGACACGCGTTCCCGCTCCGCGAGTGGCAGGAATTCGGATTAACGCCGAACGGTTCGAAGCCGACCAGGCAATATAACAAGGCGCTTCGTAGCCCGGTACAAGACGCTTGTAAGAGTTAACAAGCGGATTTGTTACCGCGACAAAATCCTTTACATTCTCCATTAAACCAGCGATGAACTGATAGGCTGTCTCTGATAGTCCAAGCTCATCTGACTCATCATAAAACGCATTTTCCTGCTTCTCAACATCAAAAAGCGAGATATTCGTATGCATTCCACTTCCGTTTGCCCCTGCTAACGGCTTTGGCATAAAGGTCGCATGCAGACCAAATTGCTGAGCTACCGTCTTGACGACCCACTTATACGTTGTCGCTGCATCAGCCGAACCTAACGCATCGGCATATTTAAAGTTAATTTCATGCTGCCCGATCGCTACCTCATGGTGAGAAGCTTCGATCGTGAAGTTCATCATTTTCAATGCTCTATAAATTTCCAAACGAACGCGTTCCCCTAAGTCTTTTGGCGATGGTTCAAAATAGCCCCCGACATCCTGTGTTCTTAGTGTTGGCTGTCCATATTCATCCGTTTCAAATAAGAAGAATTCAAGTTCAGGTCCTACGTTAATCGAATAGCCCTTCTCTTTCGCTCGTTCTACCGTTTTTTTTAGCACGTTACGAGGATCACCCTCGAAGTCTGAACCGTCAGGATTTGTTACACTGCATAGAAAGCGTGCTTCTGAATATCCGTCTTCGACTGTCCAAGGCAATACAGCGAACGTTGTTAAATCAGGCGCTAAATACAAGTCAGAACGGTTAATCGGCGTGTAGCCTGTAATGGAAGAACCGTCAAACATCACCTTCCCGTCAACAACCTGATCAATTTGCTCAGCTGTGACTGTAACATGCTTTAATGTCCCTTCAATGTCAACAAACTGCATATGAAGTAATTCGACATTCTTCGCTTTAATAGTTTCCTTGATCGTTTCTATTAAGCTCTCTCTTGTTGGTGCAGATACCGTCATCCCCAAACACTTCCTTTTCATGTAATCTTATGTGACATCAATTTGTTATGTTTTACTTTAAAGCTGATTGAAGATTTCCGCAATAACAATGTCAGATAATCTGACATAAAACCTTTTCTATCCATTTCCTTACTATAATTAGCAGTTGATTACATAAAAAAAAGTCGGCTGCAAGCTGCAGCCGATTCAATCAAGGGGTAATACGATGAAGAGTCTTACTTGTGTGGGTCTCCTTCAAGATACCAACCCAACACACAAGAGACAACCCTTTCCGCTTAAACTTAAAAAAATGCTAACATAATTTACAATCACTTAAGAAAAACGCGTACCGTCCTAACTAAAAGCGGGGCCACTCAGCTCTCCGCGTAATGCGTGAAGCCGATGCCCCGCCCCGAATCATTCCTTATCAAGCGGCTTTTCTTTTATGCGTGATGCTTCGCTTTACGCTGTTGCCCGCCACGGCCTTGCGACGACTGGCGGCGACCGCTGTCCTTCCCGCGGTATTGCGGACGACGGCGATCATCTCCCCGACGCTGACGATATGGTTTCCCTGCGCCAGAGCCTCCGCCCTCGCGGCGTTTTTTCGCGCGTAGCGGTGCTTCCGCTGTAAGGCGGACCGGTGTCATATCCGGCTCTTTTGTCAGAAGCTTCAGCGCCGCGGCAAGTGCTGTTGTCGCGTCTGACTCCTGCAGAAGCTCCTTGGCCGCTTGACGGTAAGCGTCAGCTCCTCCGTCTGCAATCAGTGAACGAAGCTGCTTGAGAGCAAGCTGCTGCTGGCCTTCAATCGCCTCTTCAAAAGACGGCATTTCACGCTTCGTCATCTTTTTCTTCGATAAACGCTCAATCGCTTTAACATGATCCTTTTCACGCGGCGTCGCAAAGGTAACCGCCACACCCGATTTCCCAGCACGCCCTGTACGTCCAATCCGGTGGACGTAGCTTTCCGGATCCTGCGGCAAATCGAAGTTATAAACATGCGTCACTCCACTAATATCAAGACCACGTGCTGCCACATCGGTCGCAACAAGCACGTCAATCAAACCGTTCTTAAATTTGCGCAGGACACTGTCACGCTTCGCCTGGTTCAGATCACCGTGAATTCCTTCTGCGCGATAGCCGCGTTTTGCGAGTGCCTCTGCCAGCTCATCAACCCGACGCTTCGTCCGGCCAAATACGATCGCCAGCTCCGGCGTATGAATATCAATTAACCGGCATAAGGCATCGAACTTATCACGTTCGGCAAGCTCAATATATTGCTGTTCAATGTTTTCCATTGTTACTTCTTTTGCTTTGACTGCAATAAGCTCGGGTTCCTTCATAAAGGTTTGCGCCAGCTTTTCAATTCGCTTCGGCATTGTAGCAGAGAACAATAATGTTTGACGCTCCGTCGGAACCTCTTTCAAAATGGTCTCAATATCCTCAATGAATCCCATATTTAACATTTCATCCGCTTCATCCAGAACGACTGTTTCCACTTCCTGAAGACGGATCGTCTTACGGCGCATATGGTCCATCAAACGTCCAGGTGTGGCGACGATCACATGAGGTTTCCGCTTTAAATCGCGAATTTGCTTGCGCATATCCTGTCCACCGTAAACGACGACCGTGCGCACGCCCTTATATTTCCCAAAGGCAATCAGCGATTCCGAAACCTGATTGGCCAGCTCTCTTGTCGGCGCAAGAATTAACGCCTGCACATGGTCCTCTTCCGTCTTTATCCGATTAATTAGCGGCACGCCAAATGCGCCCGTTTTTCCTGTTCCTGTTTGCGCCTGACCAATGATATCCTTACCCTCTAAGGCAGTTGGTATCGTCGCTGTTTGAATAGGTGTGGCTTCTGAAAAGCCCATTTCTGTTACGGCTCTCACCACTTGATGGTCCAAGCCAAATTCATAAAAAGTTGCCAAATATATAATCTCCTTTATCAGTGTTATCCACCGTACTTAAATAAAAAAACATCTTTTAATGATACCATGTCCAAAAAGTCAATGCAATATAATTGTTAAGAATTTAAATCTCCAACACCGTTTTCCCGCTCTTTATATACCCTCGCTTCGTAAGGACGAAACCAGGCATTTGAACAGGGCTGCAGATTTGATAGTATCAGCTCCATTCTCGACAATTGTGCAGTCAGCTCGGCCTCGAGCTTCGACTCAGCCGCTGCCATATTGACGACGATCAAATACGACTCTTCCTGCCACACGCGACGATAGGCATAAATCGCCGGGTCATCCTTTGCCTCCAGCACATAGCGTCCATAGAGCAACGGCAGGGAATCTTTTCGCAGGCTGATCATCGCTTTGTAATACGAGAGGACGGAGTCAGCATCCCGTTCCTGGGCGGCGACATTGATCGAGCGGTAATTCGGATTAACCCCGATCCATGTTTTGTCGGACGTTGAAAAGCCGGCTTGTGCTGAATCATCCCATTGCATCGGTGTCCGGGCATTGTCTCTTCCGTCCTTCCAAATCGAAGCGATCGCTTCATTGCCGGACAGGCCTGCCTCCCGTTTAAGCCGATACTCATTTTTCGCGCTTACATCACGATACTCATCAATTGAAGAAAACCTGACATTTGTCATGCCGATTTCCTGCCCTTGATAAATAAACGGCGTCCCCTGCATAAAAAAGAATAATGTGGCGAGAGCGGTCGCGCTCTCACGCCAATACTTTTCATCGTTGCCCCAAGAGGAAACGCTTCTTGGTTGATCATGATTTTCCAAAAATAAAGCATTCCAGCCTACACCGTCCAGCTCTTTCTGCCATTTAGAAAGCACTTGTTTCACCTTTTTAAGATCGAATTGCTCCCCGTCTTTCCCCCACAAGCCAAGATGCTCAAATTGAAAGATCATGTTAAAAATCCCGCCGGCTTCTCCGACCCATAAGCCGGCTTCTTCAGCGGTCACCCCATTCGCTTCCCCGACTGTAACGATGTCATGATTGGCAAAGGTACGCTGCTTCAACTCCTGCAAAAACAGATCGATCCCTTTTTGATTCAGATGGCCTTCAAAGGAAGGAACGTAGCGCAGGCCTTTCGGGTTGGGCAGATCAGGAAGACCTTCCGCTTTCTTAATATGGGAAATCGCATCGACCCGAAAGCCGTCAATCCCTTTAGCGAGCCAGCCGTTTATCATCTGATAAAGTGCGTGGCGGACCTCTTTGTTCTCCCAATTTAAGTCGGGCTGCTTCTTTGAAAAAAGATGCAGGTAATAGTCCCCAGTAAGCTGATCATATTCCCAGGCCGACCCGTGAAAGATCGATTCCCAATTGTTCGGCTCACTTCCGTCCTGCTTTGGTTCTTTCCATATATACCAGTCCCGCTTCGCAGAGTTTCTCGAGGAGCGCGACTCAATAAACCATGGATGCTCATCGGACGTGTGGTTAATGACCAAATCAAGAATCAGCTTCATATTCCGCTTGTGAATTTCGGCCAACAGACAATCAAAATCGGCCATCGTCCCGTACATCGGCAGAATCGCTTCGTAATCGCTAATATCATAGCCGTTGTCATCATTTGGTGAAGCGTATATAGGACAGAGCCAGATCAAATCAATTCCCAGCTCCTTCAAGTAGTCCAGCTTTTCGATGATTCCCCGCAGATCACCGTTCCCATCGCCATTTGAATCTTTAAAGCTACGCGGATAAATTTGGTAAGCAACGGCTTCCTTCCACCAGCATCTTTCCATTCCTTGCCTCCTCTTAGTATACCCCGTTCCTCTTTCTCTCTTTCATACTCGATAATGATTACATTGAATCGGCCGGAAGTGGGTATGTTAAAAAACAACTGCATGTTCATTGTGCGCTGCATCAGGAAGAGCTTTTCAAAAAAACAGCTAAGTAAGCATTCACTTTTTTATACTTACTTTTCTTTTAAGAAAGTATTCCATGAATTGGAGGAAGATAGCTATGACAGATCACAACGACCGGAATTCATCCTTACCGGAACGGCCGGAGCCATTTTGGCGTGTTTCCACCCAGTTGGCTTCCTTCCCCGCTCTCACTCAAGACATTGAAACCGATGTGGCGATTGTCGGTGGAGGCATCTCCGGTTTGACGACAGCCTACCTGCTTGCAAAGGCTGGAAAAAGAGTAACTCTGCTTGAGGCGGATGTGCTGGCCAATGGTACAACCGGTCATACGACAGCGAAAATAACCGCCCAGCATGACATCATTTACGCTGAGCTCATTTCCCACATTGGCAAGGAGCAGGCGAAGCTTTACTACGAAGCGAGCATGGATGCTTTGCGCTTCATACGCAGTCTTGTCAAAGAAGAAAAAATGGAGTGCGACTTTTCTGAGCAGGACGCCTATTTATATACAACGACGAACCAAGGTGTAAAAAAGCTAGAGGATGAGTACAACGCTTACCAGGAGCTCGGTATTCCAGGAGAGTTACTAACTAGCATTCCGGTGAAAAACATTCCGGTGAAAGCAGCCCTCGTCATGAACGAGCAAGCCCAATTCCATCCGTTAATGTATGTCGCTCACCTCGTAAAAGGCATTGTCGATAATGGCGGTTCTATTTACGAACAGACCGTGGCGCTCGATATGGAAGAAAAGAATCGTCCGGTTATTTTGACAAAGAGCGGCGCAAAGGTTCAGGCTGATCATATTGTGATCGCCTCTCATTTTCCATTCTTCGATGGCAGCGGATTATATTTCTCGAAAATGTACCCGTCCCGTTCCTATGTCGTCGCCGCAAAAGTGGACAACGACTTTCCAGAAGGGATGTATTTAAGCATTGACTCTCCGTCCCGCTCCCTGCGCTATACGATGATGGATGGGGAGAAGCTTGTCTTAATCGGCGGACAAAATCATAAAACGGGACACGGCATCGACACAATGAATCATTACGAGGCGCTTGAGCAGTATGGGCAGGAAATCTTCCAGACGCTCGACATTCGCTTCCGCTGGTCGGCGCAGGATTTAACAACACTGGACAAAATTCCTTATATCGGCCGGCACTCCAAGCTCCACCCTTCGATTTTTGTCGCGACAGGCTACCGGAAATGGGGAATGACGAACAGTACCGTCGCTGCGCTACTGATTAGCGATCTTATTTTACAGCGCCCCAATCGATACGAGGAATTGTTCAGTCCAAGCCGTTTTGTCGCCGATCCAAGCATCAGGAATTTCATTTCGCAAAACACCGATGTCGCCAAGCAGCTTTTTCAGGGAAAGTTTGATCAGACAGAGCGCAAGCCGGAAGAGGTTAAAAAAGGGGAAGGCACAATCGTCAATGTGAATGGCAAACGCGCCGGCGCCTACCGCGAACAGGACGGCACCCTGCACGTCGTCGATACAACCTGCACCCATATGGGCTGTGAGGTTCATTGGAATCACGGTGACCATACATGGGATTGCCCTTGCCACGGCTCACGCTTTTCATACAAAGGCGAAGTCGTGGAAGGGCCGGCCAAACAGCCGCTCAAATCCATTAAAACCGACTAGTGGCTCCGTTCGCTACTCGCAGGAGAGGATGAGACAAAAGCATCTAGCAGCAATGGCTTCACTCGCCACATGCCTGTTGTGAGAAACCCACTCACAACAGGCTTTAATAGTTCGTGGCGGTTGCGCTCATTGCCTGGGGCCGGCGCTAGTGGCTCCGTTCTGCGCTCATCCGATACCGAAAAAACCCGTTTCGGTATCGGATTTCAAAACCAGGCGCAGACTCCGCACACCGTTTCGTCAAGACCTCTCAGGAAAACCTTCCTGAGAGGTCTTGACTTCAGTAAACGAGGTTTTTCTTTTCGATGTTGTGCTGGTCACAGTAGTCGTAGTAGCGTTTCATTTTGCTGAAGACGTCGTCCTGGACGATCACCTGGTCATGGTCATCGAGGTACTGGATTGTGCCTTCGAGCATAAAGATTGTGATCATATCCTCTTCCCCGTCGACTGTAAGCGTATGAATGTCGCCCGGCGGCTCAAAGACGAACGTCCCCGGCTTGGCCGACCACTCCCGTTCTAAATAGCGCCATTCCCCTTGAATTGTGTAGGCGAGCACTTGACCGCCTGTATGGCGATGTCGGTTGACCACACCACCCGGCTTGACCTTTAACAGATTAATCCAGGCTCCTGTTGCCAAATTAAAACGCACCGGTTTAAACCAGACACGATCTCCCTGGGGCACCCATGGAATTTCATTCAAATCAATCGCTTGATCAGGCAAACCCATCTGTTCTGTGAACGTGTTTAAATCAATACTCATTTTCTGCTCCTCCTTTTTCTCCTTGTTTTATGATTGAGCGGCCGGCGGATAAAGCACCGGATCCCCAGCCAACAAACCACCATCTATCGGAATATCAACACCCGTGACAAAGCTAGCATCGTCCGACAGCAGAAAATCAATTACCGCTGCTACCTCCTCCGGTCTGCCGAACCTTCGTTGCGGAGTGCGGGAAAGAATCCGTTCCTTGAACACCGGGTCCTTTGTTGCGCCGGCAGATAGTTGTGTTTCAATATAGCCCGGACTGACGGCATTGACGCGAATATTATCCTCCGCCCAGTCCACGGCCAGACACTTTGTCATTTGAATGACGGCCCCTTTAGACGAAGCGTAGCTGATTAAGTTTTTACTGCCATAATGAGCGAGCATCGAGCCGAAATTAACAATGCTGCCGCCGCCATCCTTTGCCATATAAGGATAAACGGCCTGGCACATCAATAAACCGCCGACTAAATTAATCGACAAAACCTGTTGATAATCCTCCTTTTGAACGCTTTTCGCCGGCGCGCGCGTAATAATCCCGGCCGCATTGACCAAATAGTCCATTCTGCCAAAGTCACGGTAAATCTCGGAAACTACCCGGGATACCGCCTCTTCGTCAGAGACATCTCCGTCATAATAGACAACGCTTCTTCCCTGCTCCTGCAGCGAGCGCTCCGTCTCCCGCCCAAGCTCTTCTGTAATGCCGACGATCGCGATGCGAACCCCTCTGTTGCTTAATCGTTCCACGACCGCGCGTCCGAGGCCTGTTACTCCTCCTGTGACGATCGCCACCTTTCCTGCATTCACCCAAGCCACCTCCTGTAAACTGCTGTTTCAGAAAACCGCGTAGCGGCTTATCTTAGAAGCGGCGTGTGAAGCCGCCGTCCTTCCTCAAATCAACCCGAAAATCTTATACGTTCTTATCTGTTAAAAAGCCGGTTCACTCACTAGACTACGAGATTCTGATTAGCCTTCAGCGCAATTTTCGGCTTCACCTCCTTATTCACCAAATATGGCGGATAATGACCGGTAAGCACGGCCGCCACGTTCTCGGCACATTTTCTTTTCAGCTCCTGCTCCGATTCTACAGAGTACCAGGCGACGTGTGGATTGAGGATGACGTGCTCCATCTGTAAAAAAGGATGATCGCCCGATAGTGGCTCCACTTCGACGACATCGAGTCCAGCCCCGGCAATCTCTCCATTTTGCAAGGCAAAGATGAGTGCCTCTTCATCAACGACCGGACCTCTCGCCGTATTAATCAGAAAAGCCTCGTTCTTCATCAGTTTAAAGTGCTCCGCTCTGATCATGCCGCGCGTCCGCTCCGTCAGTGGCGCATGAATCGAAAGATAGTCGGCATTTTGGCACAGCTCCTCCAGCGAAACAAGCTCCACGTTCAAGTCGGCGGCAATTTCCACTGAAACAAACGGATCAAACGCCATTACTTTTAAACCAAAGGCCTGCGCTTTCGGAACGAGAGCACGCGGAATGCTTCCAAGTCCGACGAGTCCGAGTATCCGGTTTTTCAGCCGATAAACCGGCACCCCCTGCTTAAAATCCCATAAGCGGTCTTCCTTAATTGCGGCGTTCAGCTTGACGACTTTCCGGGCGCAGGCGATCAGCAGGGCAAAAGCATGGTCGGAAACTTCATCCAGACAGTAGTCCGATACATTGCAAACTAAAATGCCTGACTCCGTTGCTGCCTGAACATCAACCGTGTTGACCCCGATCCCGTACTTCGCAATAACTTTGCAGTTGTCGAGCGTGTTGATGACCCTTTGGGACAGAGGCGCATATTGATTGAAAATCGCATCTGCCCCTTTGGCCGCTTCGATCACCTCGTCCTCTGTCCGGCATTGCATCGGAATGAGTTCCGCCCCAATGCCCGAGAGGACTTTCCGTTCAATATCAAGAGAGCTGTATTCATAATCCGTGACGACTACTTTGAATTTCCCCATCTAAACGGCCCTCGCTTCCCATCTATTATAAAGCGCTTACAAAAATAAAAAAAGGAATAGATATATGTAATATATTACATATTAAAAATTTTATTGTCAAGCTGAAACACTTACGAACCGATAAGCTGGATGGCGGCTGTAACGACCTTCACGTTTCTGTATTAGTCTATTAGCTGAATCGTCCATATATTAATAGAAAACCTGTCCTTACATCGCAGAGCCCTGTCTATGAAAAAACCAAGCCTGGAAAAAGGTCCATCCCATCCTTTGTTCCAGGCTTTCCTCTACTTATCCAACTTCAGCTTAGCCAACGCTTCAGCCAACGCATTGTTGGCAAATTCGTCTTGCTTGTTTTGCTTTTTCATATAGTTGGCGACTTCTTTTTTTGACACTTTCTTATGCTGATTCTCTTTGCGCCGTTCCTGGAAAGCCGACAGCTTCTCGCGATGACCACAGCTGCAAACGAAGGTCTGTCCTTCCCCTTCACCCCAGAGCTCCAGCTTCTTTTTGCATTTCGGGCAACGGGCGTTGGTCACTTTTGCAATATTTTTCTTATAGCCGCACTGTCGATCCTGACAGACCCGCTTTTTGCCATGCTTTGTGTTCAGTTCAATTAGCAGCTTTCCACATTGCGGGCACGGTGTTCCTGTAATATTGTCGTGCTTGAACGTTTTGTCGCTTTGCTTGATTGATTTGACGATGCTGCCGGCGTACTGTTTCATTTCCTCGACAAACTGTGACTTGCTCAGTTCGCCCTTGGCGATTTTCTCCAGCTTCAGCTCCCATTCGGCTGTTAAAGCAGGGGATTGAAGATCTTCAGGGACGAGGTCAAGCAGCTGTTTTCCTTTTCCCGTCAGAAACAGCTCTTTCCCCCTCTTTTCCATCAGCTGTGTCTGCAGCAGCTTCTCAATGATGTCGGCCCGCGTTGCCACCGTTCCGATCCCGCCCGTTTTGCCGAGCGTATCGGCGAGCTCCTTCTCCTCCTTGCTTAAAAAAGCCATCGGCTTTTCCATTGCGGTAAGCAGCGTCGCTTCAGTCAGCCTTGCCGGAGGCTTCGTTTCCCCATGCTTTAACTCGACCTTGGCCAAACGAAGCTGTTCCCCTTTTTGCAGGCGTGGAAGGTCAACATCCTCCTCTGTCCGGGAACCATCTTCGGCATACACTTCCTTCCAGCCGGGCGAGAGCGTGCGTTTTCCTTTGGCGATGAGCTGTTCCCCAGCTATCTCTGCACTAACCGTCGTCTGCTCATATTCCATCGCTGGAAAAAGAGCGGCGAGAAACCGGCGGACGACAAGGCGATAAAGCTTTGTCTCTTTTTCGCTCAGCGCAGCAGGGGCCGGCGCCTGCTCGGTCGGAATAATCGCATGGTGATCGGACACCTGCTTATCATTGATGCAGGCAAGCCGCTGATCAAACGAGCGTCCTTTCAACGAAACAACGACTTTCCGAAATGGCTGCACGTCACACGCCTTAATCCGCTCCGGCAACGTCCCGACAAGATCGGAGGAAAGATAGCGCGAATCGGTCCGCGGGTAGGTCACCGCCTTATGCTGCTCATATAAGCGCTGCAGGATCGACAGCGTCTCCTTCGCCGAAAACCCGTAACGGCTGTTCGCTTCCCGCTGTAATTCTGTTAAATCGTACAGCTGCGGAGGCGGGGTTTTCTTTTTCACCGTGTCCACTGCAGTAATGACGCCGTTCGCGTTCTTCAGCTTTTGTTCCAGCTTCTCGGCTTTGGCTCGGTCAAAAATACGCTGCTCCTTCGTCTTTTGATCGTGCCATTGCAGCGTCAGCCCCTGTGTGGTCGTCAACATCAGCTGGTCATAGGGGACTGGCTTGAACGAACGAATATCAGCTTCCCTTTTCGCAATCATCGCCAATGTCGGCGTCTGCACGCGTCCGCACGATAGCTGCGCCTGAAATTTAGTCGTCAGCGCCCGCGTTCCATTAATGCCGACATACCAGTCCGCTTCTGAGCGGGCAACGGCCGAGTGATAAAGGCCTTCATATTTTTTCGCGTCTGCGAGCTTGGCAAAGCCCTGCTTAATCGCCTGGTCGGTGACGGAGGATATCCAGAGCCGTTTCAATGGCTTGGTAACATGCGCTTTTTCAAGTATCCATCTTGCGACCAATTCTCCTTCACGTCCGGCGTCGGTCGCGATGATGACACGATCGACATCCTTTCGTTGCAGCTGCGCCTTTACCGCGTGGAACTGCTTGCTCGTCTGCTTAATGACCACGAGCTGCAGGCGCTTCGGCAGCATCGGCAAATCCTCCAGCTTCCACGTTTGATACGTTTCCCCATAGGCTTCAGGCTCAGCGAGCGTAACGAGATGGCCCAACGCCCACGTGACAATATATTGATCTCCTTCCAGAAAGCCATTTCCTTTCCGCTCACAGCGCAGCACTCTGGCAATGTCCCGGGCGACGGACGGCTTTTCTGCTAATACAACCGCTTTTTTCATAAAAACATCCTTTCTCAACAGATCACTTCTTTTCAGTATACATGATCTGTCTTTCCCCAGCTAATCACTTATGCCGTGACGAGCTTCAAGCCGATTACAGCGATGATGATCAGACTTAAACAGACCATCCGGGTGATGCTTCTCGCCTCGCCGTAAAAAAGCATTCCGATAAGCGCTCCGCCAGCCGCCCCAATTCCGGTCCAGATCGCGTAGGCCGTCCCCATCGGCAACGTTTTCAGCCCCAGCGACAACAAAAAGAAACTGATCGCAAATGCGGCGAATAACGCAAGCAGGCTGGCGGCAGATTTGCTCTTATGAAACTGGTTCATCATCGTCACCCCGAGCATCTCAAAGATGCCGGCAAGGATCACATACAACCACGCCATCTTAGTTACCCTCCTTCTCGACTTCTTCCGTGCTTGTTGCCGCTTTTAACCCGAAAATGCCAGCAAGCAAAAGCGCCAGAAACAACAGCACGGATAAGCGTAACGGTTCACCGAATATCAGAATATCCATCGTCACCGTTCCCGCCGTGCCGAGGCCGACGAAAACCGCATATACCGTGCCAACAGGCAAACGCTGGCCTGCCCGGATGAGCAGACCGAAGCTGACGATGATCGCTACTGCGGTCAGCGCCCACTCTCCCGTCGTAGCGGCATATTTTAGGCCGATGACCCAGCCAACCTCAAAAACGGACGCCACCACGACCATCAGCCATTCCAAAGATCCTTTCATCATCATTCTCCCCTCCTACTTCTCCTCACAGAAAAAGCCCGGGAGCCTTCTGTCTTAACAGAATTCTCCCGGGCTTTTATCCCTCCGTGTCACAGACTGCCGAGCCTGTGCGTTTTCTCTCGGTCCAGACCGCCGGTTGACGCGGAACCCTAGAAAACCTTTTATCATATTGCCCTTATTATGAACAAAGCCTCCGATCAAGTCAACCTCTCCCGAAGCGGCTCGTCAGCTGAAGTTGCTGAAATAATACGATTTTCACTTTTTCAGCAGCTGCGAGTTACGAAAAAGGACGCTTTTCAGCGGCCTCCGTCAGCTGAGCCTTTTCAGAAAGACAACCTTTAAATAATCCCCCTCAGGGAAGGCCTTCGTCGTGCGGAAATCGTCAGGCAGACTGTATTGCTCCATCAGCTCATAGCTGACTCCTTCACGTGAAAAAGCTTCGCGAATAAAGGAGTGAAACTTTTTCATCGAAAAAAGGCTGCAATTGGTCGAGGCGACAATCACACCATTTTTCCTCGTTAAGGCAATCGCTTCCTGCAGCAAACCGGTATAATCCTTCTGCGCGCTGAACGTTCTTTTTTTCGAGCGGGCAAAGCTTGGCGGGTCAAGAATAACCAAATCAAACGTCTTTCCTTTTTTGCGGGCGTAGGAGAAATACTGAAACACATCGATCACGATAATATCCTGTGCTTCATAATCAATTTGATTGACACTGAACTGTTCAATTGTTTTTGGTAAACTTCGTTTGGCGAGATCGACGCTTGTCGTTTTTCGCGCTCCTCCTAAAGCGGCCGCAACCGAAAACGCTCCCGTATAGGAAAATGTATTCAACACATCCTTGCCGTCGGCATAGTGATCGCGAATTCGTTTGCGAACATCACGCTGGTCAAGAAAAATCCCGGTCATCGGCCCATCATTCAAATACACAGCGAACGTCATGCCATTCTCCTTGACCAACAATGGAAATTCGCCTCGCTCGCCGCTGACGAAATCATCGTCTTCCACGTACTGCCCTTTCGCCGAGAAACGTTTTTTCTCATAAATCCCTTTGCACGTCACGATTGATTGCAGCGCCTCGTAAACTTCTTTGCGAAACGAATAGATCCCCTCGCTGTACCAGGTGCACAAATAAAACCGATCATAGTAATCGATCGTCAATCCGCCGATTCCGTCACCCTCGCCGTTAAATAGGCGAAAAACCGTCGTCTGATCATCAGCCTGCAGCGCGGCCCGCTTGTCAAAGGCCGCCTTGAGGCGGGATTGAAAGAAGGGACGATCAATCTCCTCGCCCTGCTTTCTTGTCAGCACCCAGCCTACTCCTTTATTTTGCCGGCCAAAATACCCTTTGCCGAGAAAAGCACCCTTTTCATCAAGCAGCCGCAGCAGCGTTCCTTCTTGAAGCGAATCGATAAACGGCTGGTCGAACGCTGATTTCTCAATGAGCGGATAGCCATTTTTCAATTTCGCCGCGTAACGCTGTTTGATCACTGCTGTTTGTTCTTTTGTCATTACGATCCAACCTTACTCTTCATTAGCTGTTTTCTGTTCTCATCTTACCATAAACAGCTTCCTTTCCCTAAGCAGGTCAAAAAGTCACTCAGAAAATCAGCCCTAGAGTATGGTACACTTAAAAAAAAGGAGGGATTGGGTGAATACTTCATATGTTTGGACCCTGATCATCAATAAGCAGAGTAAAAAGATTGAGCCTGATAAAATAACGGTTTTTCAGCAATGTACATTAGTGGAGTGCGTCGAAAAGACAAGCGCCGAACGCTATCTCCTCTATTTTTATCATAATCAATTCCTTACCGCTCTTCCACAGCCGACGGCGGAGCCGGGAACCTTTTTAGATTTGGCCGAAAGACGAGGCCTGCACGTTGAACAGGCAGCACCGTTTTTTTCCTTACTCGCTGACCCGTCTGAAACGCTGCACGCCGATGGCCTGCCACAGCTTTTGCCTCGTTTGAAACGGTCCTTGCCACCTGAGGAAACTGCGCTTATTTTCTCCTATTTCGATCACGCTTTGACCCCGAAGGAACTCGAAAACTCATTGAAGGATCTCTTTTTTTCTTACCGACGCAACGGTCAGCTGAACAACGCCTTTCGCCTTGCCACCCTTCTGCGGCTGCGTGGCTATAAGCAGGATTGGCTGCACGCGACGATCATCCATCCGGACTATACAAAAGCAGCCGAACTGTATCAGGCGCCATTAACCTCGCTGCTGGACACCGATCCTTTGTACGTTGAACAGAAAGCCTTCATCCGTTACATCAAAAAGCAGGACGACAACCTGCTAACTGCTCTCTATAAAAAACAGAAAAACACGCTCAACCTTCTTGTCCTGCAAACCGACAGCTACAAACAAAACCCGTCCGAAGAAGCCCTTGCGACCCTGATCACCGCTTATCAATCTTCTTTTAACGCGCAGGATTGCCTGCATTGCCTCCTCGCCTTGACAGAAAGCGTCCCTGCTGAAAGCGGGCTTCATGCTCACGTCTTCCACTTCCTGACCGAGCAAAACGAATATGACAAAGCGATCGAGCTACTGTTAACACATTCTTTCCTTCTTTCCAAGCAAGAGCTCATGCAGCTGCCTGACATATGGCGCCAGCTTACGGCAGTTCCGGACAATCTACTGTCCAAAAAGGTCTCAAAGCGATTATTCAAGCTGCTTCGCGGCCATCCTGCTGTGCTTGAGCGGATCATCCAGCTCTCGCTTCCGGTCCTGCTGCAGCGCTACCAACTAAAAGAACTGCACGACTGGCTCAAAAATGCCAAACACGCCACATTGCAACCGTTGGAGCAACGGCTCGCTCAAGTGCTGAGGCTCGAAGAAGAAGCTGACAACCAGCTGGAACTGGGGCGGTTCTATTTCGAATTTGAACAGTATGAAAAGGCGATCGACTGCTTCAGCTGGGACATGGAGCTGCGCCCAGACGAATCAGCTCCGCTTGAATGGCTTGTGAAAACCTATCAAAAGCTCGGTAAACATGAAGAGGCGGCCGCTTACCAACAGCTGCTCGGTCAGTTAAAAGCATGATCAGCTGGCTGCTGTCACGTTTTCACAAAAAATCCACCGGATTGCCGCATTCACGGCTCTCTCCACTAAGAAAAAGCTGTTATACTTGGTATGGATGCTATGCAACACAACCACCATCTACTTTTTCTTATTATAAAAGGAGTTGATTATTGGTGAGTGCCTCATTAAAAGGTTTTAGAATCATCAGCTATTTGGAAGGCATCTCCTTCTTACTGTTGCTTGGAATTGCCATGCCGTTAAAATATTGGTTTGATATGCCGCTCGCTGTCACCGTAACAGGAATGGCGCATGGTATTCTATTCGTAATTTACTTGCTTGCTGTCGCCTATCTGATGATCGCCTTCCGTTGGTCGTTCATGAAAGGACTGCTCGCAGTCGTCGCCTCTGTCGTGCCGTTTGGCCCGTTTATTTTCGACGCTAAAATGATCAAGGCCGAAACTGCGGCTTCTGACAAAGCAGCAAGTGAAGCGTAATCGGCCTGTGAAGTGAGCAGGAACGAACAGAAATAAGACAAGCAATTGGAAAACGTCACAGACGGATTTTCCCTGCCTCTCAAAAGAAAGCTGTCTCAGAAAGGTTGAAAGATGACCTTTCCGGGACAGCTTTTTTCGGTTGATTTTTCCGTTTGCAGCCAGGGCGAAAGCGAGGCGGATTTTCCCTGTTTGCACATGGGGCATCCTTCAATCGGAATGTTTCTTCCTGACAATCGCCTGCTTTTGATCATTGACGATAAGCTGGAAAACATCCGGACGGCTGTAATGACCGACCACATCAAAATCAAACCGGCTTTGCGTCACTTTATCCAGCTCAAGCGTCGCAAACAATATCCCTTCTTCATGATAGAGCGGTTCGACGACGTACTCACCAAGCGGATCGACAATGGCGCTGCCACCCCGGCTGAGTACATCATCGTCTTCATGAATGTCGTCGTAGTACGCCAGGTCGGCAGGGTACGTCGACTTCGTCGCAAATTGATTGCTGGAAAGCACGTAGCAGCGCCCTTCGCAGGCAATATGACGAATCGTCGACTGCCACGAGTCGCGGGCATCGGCCGTCGGCGTAATATAAATATCAATCCCCTGTGCGTACATCGCTGTTCTGGCAAGCGGCATATAGTTTTCCCAGCAGATCAACCCTCCTATTCTGCCAAACGGGGTATCAATAACGGTCAATGTGCTGCCGTCCCCCTGTCCCCACAGCAAGCGCTCCGAGCCGGTCGGAACGAGCTTGCGATGCTTGCCCAGCAACGTCCCTTCAGGCCCGAAATAGATGATGGAGTTATACAATGTCCCCGTGCTGAACTCCTGATCCTGCTCGACTACGCCAATCACTACATAAACTTCCAGCTCCTTTGCCAGCTCAGCCAGTACCTCCGTTTCCGGTCCTGGAACCTGAATCGCGCTGTCCCAATAACGCTGCCAGTCCTTGCGTCCCCCGGCAGTCCGGCTGCCGACCCGCGCGCCGAAGCTAAGGCCGCGCGGATAACCCGGGAGGAAAACTTCGGGAAAGACAATTAGCTCCGCCCCCTGGCCGGCCGCCTCTCTCGTTCTTTTTCCGATTAGCTCCAAGGCGACCTGCTTATCAAATAAGGTAGGCGCCGCCTGGACTACAGCAACGTGAACTTGACGTTTTTTCATTTTACCATCCCTCTCTAAACGTTCTCCCCACTTCTTCTCCTGCCACTGAAACTGCTTTCTCTCCACGAATGCGCAACCAGCCGTCGTAACTCCATCCGGCGACCGCGATTTCTCTCTACCTGTTAACCGAGATGGATACCAGCTCCGGCCCGCCGCCAATAGGAACCGAAATCCTCGCCGGCACGCCTCTGCTGGACAAAAGCCGCCAACACCGGGCGAATGGTGGACACCAGCTCGTCGAACGGGACCGCTTGCAGAAAGCGTTCATTCAAGTTCGTACCTAACGCACTGCCTCCGAGGAAAATGTCATATTTCCCGCGCGCCCGCCCGACAAAAGCAATATTGGCATTATAAGGCCTGGCACAGCCATTCGAGCATCCCGTCATCCGAATCGTAATGTCCTCTTCTGTCAGCCCCAGTTCCTCGAACAACTGTTCAAATTGCGGAACAAGGCCGGGCAAGGCTCTTTCCGATTCGGCCAGCGCCAAACCGCAGGTAGGCAACGAGACGCACGCCATCATATTTTGCTGAACGTTTGACAGTTCTTCCGGGAGCGGCACGCCGGCTGCCCGCAGCACGTCTTCAACCGCCTTCCGCTTCTCGTCAGGCAGACCGCTGAGAATAAGGTTTTGCTGCGAGGTGAAGCGCACAACTGGCTGAAAGCTGACCATTATCTCCCGGAGCGCCGACTTCAGCCGCACCGTCTCGGTATCCTTGATCCGGCCATACGGGATGAACAGTCCCAGGTAGCTCACGCCGGCACGCTCCTGATGCCAGCCGAGGTGATCGGCGCCGCTTCTCCATGTCAGCTCTCTTGGCGGCTCCAGCTGGCGCCCGAGTCTCGCTTCGACCTCAGCGCGGAACCAGTCCAGTCCCCGCTTATCGATCAAGTACTTCATTCGGGCGAAGCGGCGGTTCAGACGGTCGCCGAAGTCTCGTTCAATGGTGACGATCACCTCGCACACATTGAGAATCGTTCCGACTGCCTCGTCTCTCGGGACATAGCAGAGCGGACTGCCCAGCCGCGGATAAGTATCCTGATCGACTGCCATCCTTCCCATGCCCCCGCCAACGAGTACAGTGTAGCCCTCAATATGCCCGTCACGGAGATGAGCAACGAGGCCAATATCATTGTCATAGACATCAAGACAGTTATCGCCTTCCGGTACCATCGCCACTTTAAACTTGCGCGGCAAGTAGACCTCGCCGTAAAGCGGCTCCTCCGCCTCACCTTCCTCCAGCTGGATCGGTTCACCATCCACCCAGATTTCGTGATACGCCTTTGTTTTCGCGCTCAGGCGGTCGGCCAGTGCCAGCACGTCATGACGCATCTCCTCGCGAAACGGCTCGTCTCCTGGCTCCGCGCAACAGATCGTATTGCGGCCCGAATCACCGCACGCGCCGAGCGTCGTGACCAACGCCTCGTTAAGCGTCCTGATCGTCGTCTTCAGATCCCCTTTAAGAATGCCGTGAAGCTGCAATGTTTGGCGGGTTGTTACGCGCAACGACTTGTAATCGGTATACTCGTCGGCCAGCCGGTCAAAGACGAGATATTGCTCCGGGGAAAGAACGCCGCCTGGAATGCGGGCGCGGATCATCATTCGGTACTGCCGCTCCTTCCCCTCCTTCTTGAGCTGCGTCCGTAAATCGCGGTCATCCTGCTGGTAAACGCCATGAAATTTCAGCACCTGAATATTATCTTCGGAAAACTTCGCTTCTCCGTCCTGCAATGCTTCCTTTATTGTTCCACGTAGATGACGGCTTTGTCGTTTAATGATCTCGATCTTCGATACGTTATCGCCTTCACTGGTTGCCATACCTGACTCACTCCTCACTAATCCCGACTTAACCACTATTATAATAAGTGATTGAGCGAAAATAACCATCCAATACCAGATCATTTCCCCCATCCATTTGCGCGGTCATCCAGCAGCTTTGCCGCTATCCACTTACCGAGAATTGCAACGCTTTTTCAAAGCAGCCACCGGCTTTGCTTAATCGAGTAGGAGGGGGCGACTAACCCCCGACCTCTCACACCACCGTACGTACGGATCCGTATACGGCGGTTTCAGTTAAGTCTGACGAAGGGT
>NZ_JBEPKD010000039.1:0-20169 GCF_040544555.1 Halalkalibacter oceani | reverse complement strand
GATTAAACGGCTTAAGTCCAATTGAATTCCGGACTCAAGCCGCCTAACGTCTTTTTCTTATTTCCACTGTCTACTTGACAGGGGGCAGTTCAAAAAACACCTTTTGTCCCACGCCTCTTTAATTATGAAAGACGACGCCTAATTCCTTGGAACGGGCAATCGCTTGGGCAATTGCTTTTTCCATCACGTCCTGCATATGATATTCACGCAAAACTCCGATTCCGGCTTCTGTCGTCCCATTCGGGCTCATCACTTCTTCATAAAGTTCCTTGGCGGATTTTTCCGTTTTTTGCAGACGTTGGCCGACTCCGATAACGGTCTGGGTAATCAACGCGGACGCTTCTTCCTTTGTTAGTCCGTTGTCGACCGCCGCTTTTTCCATTGCTTCAATCAGATAATAGAAGTAGGCAGGGCCACTTCCGGCAAGACCGGTTACAGCATCGAGCTTCTCCTCCTCGACGACGGTGACCGTGCCAATCGCCGCAAATAAAGCCTCGACCACTTGAAGCTGCTCGTCATTCGCGTAGGCGCCTTTGCTAATCGCGGTAGCCGATGCGCCGACCTTCGCCGACGTATTTGGCATTGTGCGGATCACACTGGCTTTTCCTTTCAGCAGGCTTTCCATATAGTCTGTCGGAATCCCGGCGAGTACGGAGACGAACAGTTGATCCGGGCGAGTCACCGTTTGAACCTCTTCAAGCGCTTCTTTCACATGCTTCGGCTTCATCGCCAAAATAATAATGTCGGCGCGTCTGACGGCTTCCATTCGGTTGGATGTTGTGTTTACGTCGTAAGTGCCGGCGAGCCGGGTAAGCTTTTGCTGATCCTGAAAGTTTGTGACAATAATTTGCTCAGGCTTGACGATTTGTTTGCTGATCAGGCCGCCAAGAATCGCCTCCGCCATCGAACCGGCGCCAAGAAATGTGATCGTTTTTTGTTCGAGCATGTCTGTCACCTAGCCTTTCACCTGACCATTCCCGCGAACAAGATACTTCGTTGACGTCAGCGCTTCAAGTCCCATTGGACCGCGGGCATGTAATTTCTGGGTGCTGATCCCGATTTCGGCTCCGAAACCGAACTCGAAACCATCGGTAAAGCGGGTGGAGGCGTTATGGTAAACGGCGGCCGCGTCGACTTCATTAAGGAAGAGGGCAACGTTGGTAGCATCCTCACTAATGATCGCTTCGGAGTGCTTCGTCCCATACTGATAAATATGGGCAATCGCTTCCTCGCAGCTGTTGACAATCTTCAAGGCGACATTCAAATCGTTAAATTCGGTTTCCCAATCCTCTTCACTGGCAGGGGTGATCCGGCTGTCAAAGGCCTGAGCCTGTTTGTCGCCGGCAATCGTGACGTTTTTCTCAAAGAGTGCTTCGAGCAGCTCTTTTCCATGCTCAGCTGCCCACTGCTTTTCAACTAAAATGGTCTCAATCGCATTACAAACGGACGGTCTTTGCGTTTTCGCATTGACGGCAACGGAAATCGCCATTTCCGGCCGGGCGCTGCGGTCGATAAACAGATGGCAATTGCCGGTTCCTGTTTCCAGCACAGGGACAGAGGCGTTTTTAATAACAGACTGGATTAATGACGCCCCTCCACGCGGGATAAGCACATCCAAATACTCATTTAAAGTAAACATCTCTGACGCTGTTTCACGGCTCGTATCTTCAAGAAGCTGGATCGCCTCAATTGGAAGACCGGCTTTTTCTAAAGCGCGCTGCAGCACGGCAACGAGCGCGATATTGGAGTGAATCGCCGAAGAGCTTCCCCGCAGGAGGACGGCGTTGCCGGTTTTTAAGCAAAGGCTTGACGCATCAACTGTCACATTTGGACGTGCCTCGTAAATCATGCCGATGACACCGAGTGGCACCCGGACTTTTTCAATGTGCAAGCCGTTCGGCCGCGTGTGGGTGCTCAGGCTTTCGCCAATTGGATCAGGAAGCTCCACGACCTGTTTCAGCCCAGTCGCCATCTCATCGAGACGCTGCGCTGTCAAGGTAAGGCGATCCAGTAAGCTCGCACTCGTTCCGTTAGCTCGTGCTGTTTCAAGATCCTTGGCATTTTCCGCCAGTAAATAATCCTTTTCGGCAAGCAGCTGTTCAGCCATTACGAGCAATGCCTGATTTTTTTGTTCGGTTGTGTTTTGACTTAATGTACGCGCGCATTCTTTTGCTGCTTTTGCTTTTGTAAGAAGTTCACTCATCGCTTCATCATCTCCTTTTTTAACGGTACCCACTCATCACGGTGAATGACGACTGGATGCTTGTATCGACTTTCTTTATCCTTTTGACACTCCGCCCGGAACTTTTCCAGCTCATGAACCGTCATGCTCGCTTTTCCCTTGCCGAGCAGCTTGTCATCTTCCCCGTACACTTCAATCACATCGCCGACGGAAAAGCTCCCTTCTACGTTCGTAATGCCTACGGGCAAAAGGCTCTTGCCGCGCGTTAACAGGGCGGCTTCGGCGCCTTGATCGACGGTAATCTTGGCGATCGAGCGTGAATGGAGGGCAATCCACTGTTTAGTCGTCGGCATGACCGGCTCGTGCAGGAAGGTTCCGATATAGGTGCCGTCTCCTTTACCGGCAAGAATGTCGAGAAAGGTGTCACTCGAATCCGCTTTGCCGATAAAAACATTGACGCCGAGCGACAGGGCGGTTTGCGCCGCACTGACCTTTGATTTCATTCCACCGGTCCCGACCTTGGAGGTTGATTCCCCGGCAAGAGCAATCAGCTCATCAGTCAATGCCGGCAAATAATGAATTTTCTTAGCGTTCGGATCCAGCTTCGGATTGGCATCATACAAGCCATTGACATCCGTCAGCATAGAAAGCGTGTTGGCGTGGATCATGCCGCTGACGAGGGCCGACAGCATGTCGTTATCCCCGAAGGTCAGTTCGGCAATTGAAATTGAATCATTTTCATTGATGATCGGAATGGCGCCGCGCTTCAGCAATTCATTTAATGTGGAATAGGCGTTGCTGTAACGGGACTGATCGGCGAAATCCTCGCGCGTTAATAATAGCTGGGCGGGAATAAGCTCATACTTGGAAAATTGCTCGATATACGCCTGCATCAACAGCGCCTGACCGACGGCCGCCGCCGCCTGCTTGCCGGCAATTGTCACCGGACGGGTCGGGTAGCCGATGGCTGAGAAGCCGGCTGCCACTGCACCGGAGGAAATGACGACCACTTCATGGCCGGCCTGCTTCAGTTTGGCGACGGCCTCGACAAACATCGAAACCTTTTTCAGGCTGAGAGCTCCTGCCTTTGTCGTTAATGAACTGCTGCCAATCTTCACGACGACACGTTGCCTGCTCATCTTGCTCACCTCGTTTCTAGCTCAATTCTTGAACAAATGAAAAATAAAAAAGCTCCTTCGTCCTGAAAAAGGACGGAAGAGCTTCATCCGCGGTACCACCTTTGTTGACATTATTCATGTCCACTTTACACCCGTATCGTGGGGAACGGCCAGCGTTTTCCGACTTGGACAGCCGGGCTGACAGGCTCTGGAGCAGGTTCAATATCGTCAGCGGTGATGACCTTTGCAGCCGATGAGGTCACTCTCTGTTCACATGAGCAATATTTACTAATCTCTTTCAACGCCACATGATATTATCATTTATTATAAAAGCAAGACGAGCTGTCAGTCAACTACAATCTATTCCTTTCATCATTAAATAAGGATCTGAATAGCAGTCTAACTCAATTTCCAGTAAGATGAACTTAAACGAAGTAACAGGAGGCGACAATGAAGACGAAGAGAGAAACGATTTGGATTACAGGGGCGTCAAGTGGACTTGGACGGGAGCTGGCCCTTGCGGCAGCGAGACGCGGGGCGCATGTTGTCCTGCTGGCAAGAAATGAAAAACGGCTGAATGAAGTGAAAGCAGAGGTTGAAGCCCTCGGCGGAAGCGCGGATGCTTTCCCTCTTGATGTAAGTGACCTGTCAACAACAGAGACGCGAATTCCGCATATAATGAAAGAGGTCGGCGGAATTGATGTCCTGATTAACAATGCCGGCTTCGGAAAGTTTGCTGAATTAACCGATACCCCGGTTGAAACGATCGAGGAAATGTTTGCCGTCAATGTGACCGGATTAATTACGTTCACGAAGGCAGTGCTTCCTTTTATGCTGGAAGCGAACCGCGGTCATATTATCAATATCGCCTCGCAGGCCGGCAAGCTGGCGACAGCGAAAGCGAGCGTCTACGCAGCCACCAAACATGCCGTTCTCGGCTTTACGAATGCGATGCGTCTAGAGCTGAGCGAGACGAATATTAAGGTTAGCGCGGTCAATCCGGGACCGATCAAGACGCCTTTTTTTACCCGGGCTGATGAGCATGGCAGCTATCTCGCCAAAATAGACAAATGGATTCTGAAGCCGGAGGAAGTAGCGAAAGCGACGCTTCAGCTCCTTGATAAACCAAAGCGCGAGCGCAATTTGCCGGGCTGGATGAATTGGGGAGCGGTCGCCTACCAGCTGATGCCTGGTTTTATCGAGAAGATCGCCGGCAAGCAATTCAGGCAAAAATAAAGGAGGCCCGTGGATGAAGAACCGCTTTCATTGTTGTGCAACCTGTATTCATTTTGCCGCCGAAAAAAAGGAGAAAGGCGGCATGGCGTACCGCTGTGTCCGGCTCGGCTATGAGACAAAACCGTCCTACACGTTTACATGCTGGGAGCCGACGGCAAAGGTCAAACGATTAATGAAAAAAGAAGGGATTTACTCCTCCTGATCAGCAAAAAAACGATAGACGACATCATGCACCACCTCGTGCAGCTCCATTTCCGGCTCTGCTTCAAGCTTTTGTTGCATCCCGTGCAGGAGCTGTGCCTCTTCCTCTTCCGTCAACGGCAAATCCATTTCACTATTTGTATACGTTCTGGCGACAGCCTGTATTTGCTTTTTAAAAAATGCGCTATCCGGCTTCATCTGGCGTCAATCCCTTTCCTTTCGCCTCTTTTTCTTTCTCCATCATAAATCGATCAAAGCTGCTCAATCAAGCAAAAGAAGAAACTGCGGACATTTCACATCCATTCAAGCTGCTGAATAGGATAGCTTATGGGTATTGAGCCTAGCAGGGGTGAATAAAGTAGTGGAGACAGAATGAGAAACTTCCCAAAAGGGGCTGATAATACATGTGTGGAATAACAGGGTGGATTGATTGGCGACATGATTTGCGAAAGGAGGAAAAGGAAATAACGAAAATGGCGAAAACATTAGGGCGACGGGGGCCGGATGACCAAAATATATGGACCTCCCCGCACGCTGCTTTCGGCCATGCTCGACTGATTGTTGTTGATCCGGAGGGCGGCGTTCAGCCGATGACCCGGACGTATCGCAATAAAACATATACAATTGTCTACAATGGTGAGCTCTACAATACAGAGGATCTCCGCAAAGAGCTGCTGGCACACGGGCATACGTTCAACGGGCACTCTGATACGGAAGTTTTACTTACATCATTTATGGAATGGGGCTACCAGTCTTTAGAAAAGCTGAACGGAATTTTTGCTTTTGCGATTTGGAATGAGGAGGACCAGTCATTATTTTTGGCAAGAGACCGTTTAGGCGTGAAACCGTTGTTTTACACCGTCCGCCACGGATGCCTGCTGTTTGCCTCAGAACTGAAAGCTCTTCTCGCGCATCGGAATATTGATCCAGTTGTGAAAACGGAAGGGCTGGCGGATATCATTGGCTTAGCCCCGTCGCGAACCCCGGGCCACGGCATTTTTGATGACATTCATGAGCTGAGACCGGCTCATGCTTTGATTTATGACCGGAACGGCGCCACGATCAGCCGTTACTGGAAGCTGAAAAGCAAAAAGCATGAACATGATGTCGAGGAAACAGCTGTCTACATTCGCGAATTATTGGAGGATATTGTCGAACGCCAGCTGTTTGCTGATGTTCCTGTCGGCATGTTTTTATCAGGCGGAGTCGATTCAAGCGCCTTGACCGCGTTAGCCGCCAATGTTTATGCGAAGCAAGGAAAGGAACCGATTCGAAGCTATTCGATTGATTACGATGAAAATGACAAATACTTTAAGGCTTCAGCCTTTCAGCCAAACTCCGACGCGCAGTGGGTGCAAGTCGTCTCAGACGCGATTGGCACGAACCATGTCAACAAAGTGATTTCGATCGAAGAACTGACCAATCGCTTGAAGGAGGCTGTGTTAGTTCGTGACTTACCGGGAATGGCCGACATTGATTCCTCCTTGCTTTGGTTTTGTCATGAAATTAAAAAAGACGTCACAGTCGGCCTCTCCGGGGAATGCGCCGACGAAATCTTTGGCGGTTACCCATGGTTCCATAAGCCGGAAGTGATGAACATTGACGGCTTCCCGTGGATGCGTTCAATTGAAGATCGGGAAAATCTATTAAATGAGAAATGGAAGAAGAAGCTTGCCGTCAAGCAATATGTATATGACCGCTATAAGGAAACGATCCAGGAAACACCGAGATTTGAGGAAGATACTGCTGAAGAGGCGCGCCGCCGGGAGATCTCATACTTAAATATTATTTGGTTTATGACAAATCTATTAGATCGTAAAGACAGAATGAGTATGGGGGCCAGTCTGGAAGTACGCGTACCTTTTTCCGATCACCGGCTCGTTGAATATGTTTGGAATATTCCGTGGGAAATGAAGCGGCTCGATGGACGCGAAAAAGGCATCCTCCGCAAAGCATTGGAAGGATTGTTACCGCACGATGTGCTATACCGCAAAAAAAGTCCATATCCGAAAACCCATCACCCCCAATACACAGCCGCCGTCCAGCAGGAGATGAAAGCAATCCTCGCCCAAAAGGACGCGCCGCTATTCGAATTTATCAACAAAGCAGCCCTCCAGGAAATGGCCGACACCGGAGGCTTTCCAACCGGCAAGCCGTATTTCGGCCAACTCATGGCCGGCCCGCAGCTGCTGGCCCACTTTATTCAGATGGACTACTGGCTGAAAGAATACAACATTAAGATTAAAGAATAAAACGAGCCGGCGGGCAGAAAGAATTCCTTCTTTCTGCCCGCCGGCTGTTATAGCAAGAAATATAAAATTCCGAAAAAGGAAACAACTGGTTTTTATGGTATAATGAAAGAGCAATAGAATAAGCCCCTCAAGGGAGGTCTATCAGTAACTCACGGGCCAGTCCCTTAAGGGAGACTCTATTGGATGACCGTTGGCGCACCAGCGGTCTTTTTTAAGTTATTCAAAAATATACCTTTCTTACACAGTAAAAGTATATCAACTTTTAAGAGGCAGTTCAATTAGCACTAAAGGTTACTTACGTAGCTTCATTTGTTTCATAAATATGGTAAAGTGGGGGTAAGAGGAATAAAGAAAAGGGTGATCTTTGTGCTGGAGTTTCTGTTTGTATTGCTTGTTTTGTTCGTGATTATCATGCTCATCGTTCAGAGTTTGATTGACCGGGCGATGAAACATTTTAAGGTAGAAAATGAATTGAAAATCAAGGAATTGGAATATGAAATTGAAAAATTGAGACAAATGATAAGTCAAAAGGAGAACTTATGAAGCAGATTGAGCGAATATCAACTTTGCTGTGCCTTCCGAGCCGGCTGTGCCATTGATTCTGTTTTTCTAGTAATGCTATAGTAGCAATAGGAATGAATGCGCTTTCTTTATGAAGAGGAGGAATAAATGATGGACGTTCGGTTTGATCAAAAGGTGATTGTAGTGACGGGGGCAAGTACGGGCATTGGAGCCGCTATTGCCAGAGGCTTTGGGGAAGCGGGAGGAAAGGTAGTGGTTAATTATCGGAAAAGTGCTAAAGAAGCGGAAGACGTTGTAGCGAGCATTCATAAGGCGGGAGGAGAGGCGATTTCCGTAAAGGCTGATGTATCGAAGGCCGAGGAAGTCGATCAGCTTTTTCAAAAAACAATCGACGCGTATGGAGGATTGGATATCCTCGTTAATAATGCCGGGGCTCTGATGCAGCGTACGCCGATCGAGGAGATGCCTGAGGAACTGTGGGACCTCTTATATAGCGTCAATATAAAGTCTGTTTTTCTCTGTTCGAAAAAAGCGATTCCACTTTTAAAGCAGAGGGGAAAGGGGAAGATCATCAACGTCTCCTCATTAGCGGCAAAAACCGGGGGCGGGGGAGGTTCAGTTGGGTATGCCTCAACGAAGGGCGCGATCGCGACTTTTACAAAAGGTCTGGCAAAGGAGCTCGCCGCGGATCGAATTTTGGTCAATGCGATTGCCCCGGGGATCATTACGACTCCTCTACATGAACTGTCTACCCCAGAGAAGCTGCGGGCGCAGCTTAATGCCGGCATTCCGTTAGGGCGGGAGGGTGCGCCTGAGGAGTGTGCGGGAGCTGTTTTGTTTTTATGCTCAAATTCAGCGGATTATATTACCGGGGAAACCATTGAGGTCAATGGCGGAATTTTAATGGATTAGAGTAGTGCAAGGAAGAAAGCGGCTTAACCTATGAGACAGGAGGGAATGCATGAGCTACATCAATACGTTTATTACCGTTTCCGAAGACGCCACGGTTACTTCGGCTATTGTTCCTCTTCCACGGAATAACAAGCCTACGATTGCCTCAATTGAATATGAGTTAATCAGCCAACATCCTTACGAATATACAGAAGCGGATGTGCAGTTTAAAACGTATTTGCTCAAAAACCAAATCGGAGAGCGGGATTTGCAGCAAGTGAGGGAACAGTTTTTTGAGAAGCCTAAAGCTTGTTTCAGAGCTTCTCCATTGGTGAAGCAGTATGGATGGGGGATTCATTACGATGACGAAGGGAAAATCGCTTTATATGAAATAGGGAGCGAAGCATATGAGGAATTTCTCGATGGTTCATCTACTATCACGATTCTGAAAGGGATGCGATCGAAGAGGAAATAAAAAGACGATGGAGCAGGTAATAGCTTGTAGGCTCATCTGTGGCAAAGAAGGCTGTCTAAAAAGGGAAACAGGCCCTTTTTAGACAATCTGCCTGAATAGTTTACTTAGTAATCTTGACGGATTTTGAAGCGCTGTCCCACTTGACATTGGCGCCAAGTGATTCGCTAATAAAACGTAATGGAACCATTGTCGCGCCATTTGTGATCTCGGCCGGATGAGTCAGATCGACGGAGCCGGTGACGCCGTTTTCTGTTATGTACCCTTTTTTGTTTCCTACACTTAAGGTGATTTTTCGTTTATCTTTAGTTCCCGTTACTTTTTTCGCGCGGTTATCCCACTGGACACTTGCGCCTAATGCTTCAAAAATCGGTCTCATTGGTACGAGAGTAGTTCCGTCTTTAATATAAGCACTTTGCTGGAAGTTTTGTTTTGTCCCGTTAATATAGACGTCCGTCTTTACATATTCCGGCTTTTTTGGAGCTGGTGCAGGCTTCTTGGCTGGCGGAAGTGAAGATGATGTAGGTGATGACGGTGATTTACTGCTGCTGCCGCCTCCATTATGATAATGATATTCTCCTGTTTTCAAGCCCCACTTTGCACAGTTTGTCCGGCACGTATGACCGCCATTGGCATCTGTCCGTCCCGGATGGGCGCCGGCCAGTGAAGGCGCCATCATCAATAATACTAAGAACAAGCTGAGAACTGCTAAAATCGTCTTTTTCATCCTTAATCCCCTCTCAAGAAAGTTGAAAAGCTTCTACATTATATATAATTTCCTAGTACGATTAAACTATTTTGACAAAAGAACTGATCGTTCGACAAGAATATGCAAGAGGGGAATGGAAGCGTTCGGAAAGCCCTCAAATAAAAAAATCCAGGCTTACTCACTGGATTTAAGATCGCTTCCTTTCGATGTATTTGGTTGTTCAAAGAGGGTCTGAAATCCGTAATTCAGGAGAGCCAATGTATAAAATATAAGGAAAATGATGGTAGAGTTAAATTTTTTAAACTTATAATGTTCTATTTTTTGAAATAGAGCATTTAAAGGAAAGGCAAAAATAAGATCCATGATTAAATTACAGACGGCATATAGTGAGAATTTCCCGTATGTAAAATGAAACACCCACATATTGATCGTAAAAAACGGTCCGAATATAAAGGCGAGGGCATCAAATACCATGTATTTCACGCCGCCTTTTACAGTCCACCATTTGAAAATCAGGTTTAAAAGTGCCTGAATTAACAGCAAACTTGAACAAAATAACGTTACTGGCAAATATCGTTTGAAGGAATGCTTCGGGAGAAAACGTATGACAATAGCCCATAGCACAATTGCGTTAAAGATTCTGAAAAAACTCGCCATCACATGCACCCTCCTAGTAAAGTTTCTTTATTCTTAGGATTGGTTAATTCCTGAAAAATATGTAACGTAAATTGAAGGAGTGAAGAAATCGCTGGGAGCGAGCAATTTTCTTTATGAAGGGGATAAAGAAGGGTGGGAAGGCAGCAGGAAGTGCCGGCGCTTCCTGCTGCTTTTGCGGTGTTTATGTGAAAAATTTGTAATATGCCTATCAACGGGGCAGGGGGAGCTATTTTATTGATGGATGGGCAGGGATATGGTGAAACATGTGCCTTCATCGGGTTGGCTTTCGACATGAATTTCTCCGCGCATGGCCTTCACAATGCTGTAGACGACCATTGTACCAAGACCGGTTCCTTTCTCTTTTGTTGAATAAAAAGGTGTTCCAAGTCGCTTAAGCTGTTGCTCGTCCATTCCGATACCTGAATCCTTAATGCTGATGACGGCCTTGTTGCTTCTTTTTTCAAGCGTAATGATAATATGTCCGTTGTCTTCAATCGACTCAATTCCGTTTTTAATAATATTGATTAAACATTGGTGGAGCTTTTCGCTTTCTCCGGTAATGTAAATATCGTTTTCTTTAATAACTTCAATCTGAACATTGTTCATCATGGCATAAGGGGTAACGACTTGCAGAATATAGGCCAGCTCTTTGTTGACATCTAAAATTTGCAGATTATCAAGGGATGGTTTGGCAAAGGTGAGATAATCAGTGATTGTTTGTTCAGCTCTTTCCAATTCATCTAATGAAAGCTTGATATACTGCTCTTTCTTCTCTGCGGTTAAGTCAGGATCCCGCAACAATTGAATAAAACCTTTTGTAACAGTCAGCGGATTTCGGACCTCGTGAGAAATACTTGCGGCGATTTCACTCACTGTTTTCAGCTTTTCAAGCTTACGCATCTCTTTAGTAAACGCGATCGCCAGCCGTGCTTTTTCAATGAACACAACAAAGAGAGTCGTTGTCACAATATGCACAACAAATAAGGCAATGAGAAAGCTGTAATACCGTGAGCCGGTCAGCTCGGGAAAAAGCCCCAGCACGACTAGCGCTAAAATACAGACGCCGAGACAGGAAGTGAATAAAGCAAGGTAAACCCGTTTTTTTACGCTGATCAGATTTTTAAACTTTGGAATAATCAGCAGTAAGCATAGCAGCAATACGCTGTTTACAAGGAAGGCTCCATACGCGCCAACCCCGTCCATCGTAAAACGGAAGGTAATGAGAATAAGGAATAAAAAAATGGCTACTCTGCGCCCGCCGTATAAAGCTCCAAGTATAAATGGCACTTGACGCAAATCAAAAAAATGATCTGGATTCAGCTTAATCGGGAAGGTCATGCAAAGAATGATCGCCAGCCCCGATAGAAGGGTCATTAAAAGCTCATGAGTAAAGTAGCGCCATTGTTTTCGTGCAGCTTCAACGATCCGCAAATAAACAAAATAAAAGACAAAAATAATAAAAACATTTAATAGAAACGTTTCAATATCATGAATAATCAGCTTCAAGGTCAGGACTCCTGTTTTTAAGTAATCATTCTCTCCTTCATCATAATCGCAACTATCAGAAAATTCAATTTGCAGAATTGAGATCGGCAGTGCAAGAGGGGAAAGGGAGAAAAAATTTTTTCACTTAAGAGTAGGTACATGCAGTAGCGTAACCATGGTTCTCTACATAAAATATGGCATCTCATTCTAAGTGGGGGACGAAATGATTACCAATGAAATTATAAATGGAGGTTTTGAGACAGGGACTTTGAATCCATGGCAGGCATTAAATACGATAATCACTTCTCAATACAGGCATACGGGCAGGTTTGCCGCTTTTTTAAGAGGAGGGATTGCGAATGCCTTCTTATATCAATTTGTTTCAGTTGAGCCGGGGCAGACCTATAAGTTTGCTTGTTCGGTGAGCAAAATAGGCAGGATGCCAGGCCCAGGCTTAACGGTCACAATCAATTTTTATGATTCATCCTTCCAATTTTTAGACTATGGTTTGGTTACAACAGTACCTCTCAACAACATCCCGGAGCTTGAAACAAATAATTGGTTTCAGGCTTATGCAACGAGTTCGTCCGCGCCTTTAGACACAGCTTATGCCTTAGTTCTTATCAATAAAATATCCGGAACAAACACAGCGCCGATCGTTATAGATGATATTTCTCTCATAAGCGTACCTGTTTCCGGAACCCAAGGTCCAACTGGCCCGGCCGGTCCAACAGGAGTGACGGGCGCTACCGGGGCAACGGGTCCAATCGGAATCACCGGAGCAACCGGTCCTGCCGGAGTAACAGGCCCTACTGGTATTACAGGAGCAACAGGCCCAACAGGTGCTACTGGCCCAACCGGGGCTACTGGAGTCACTGGATCGACAGGAATCACGGGCCCAACAGGAGTCACCGGAGCAACGGGGTCGACCGGTGCAACCGGAGTGACAGGAGCAACAGGGGTCACTGGAGCAACCGGTCCTGCCGGAGCAACCGGCCCTACGGGATCTACTGGAGTCACTGGCCCGACCGGAGCAACCGGTATTACGGGTCCAATAGGAATTACAGGAGCCACCGGATCAACTGGCGCTACCGGCCCAACCGGTCCAACCGGAGCTACTGGCATTACTGGAGTAACAGGCCCGACAGGAGCAACGGGAGTCACAGGCATCACGGGAGCCACGGGATCTACAGGCCCGACCGGAGCAACAGGTCCTGCTGGAGTAACAGGAACTACCGGCTCGACCGGCCCGACCGGGGCAACAGGGTCTACAGGAGTAACAGGTCCAACCGGAGCAACAGGTCCTGCTGGAGTAACAGGAAGTACTGGCCCGACTGGCCCAACCGGGTCTACGGGCGTTACTGGAGCCCCCGGTCCAACGGGAGCCACTGGCTCGACTGGAGCAACCGGTGTTACGGGTCCAACAGGAGTGACAGGAGCAACAGGAATCACCGGCCCAACGGGAGCCACGGGCCCAGCAGGTGCTACTGGAGTGACGGGGGCTACCGGAATTACGGGCGCGACAGGAGCCACTGGGCCAACAGGTGCTACCGGTCCAACCGGAGTGACAGGAGCAACAGGAATCACAGGCCCAACGGGAGCAACCGGTCCTACGGGTATTACAGGAGCCACCGGCCCAACAGGGATCAGCGGAGTAACCGGTCCAACGGGAGCCACGGGTCCAACCGGTTCAACTGGCCTCACGGGTATTACAGGAGCCCCCGGAGCGACTGGACCTACAGGGATCACCGGCGTCACTGGTCCAACAGGTCCAACAGGTCCAACTGGCCTCACAGGAGTCACTGGCCCAACAGGAGCCACAGGGGTAACAGGAGCAACAGGGGCACCTGGCCCAACAGGAGTAACGGGCCCGACCGGGGCAACAGGAGCAACAGGGGCCCCTGGCCCGACAGGAATCATGGGCCCAACAGGAGTCACCGGAGCAACGGGGTCGACCGGTCCAACCGGGGCCCCCGGCCTCACGGGAGTCACTGGTCCAACCGGAGTGACGGGAGCAACAGGTCCTGCCGGAGCTACTGGAGTCACGGGGTCAACTGGTGCCACTGGTGTTACAGGAGCAACGGGCCCAACTGGAGCAACAGGCTCAACCGGGGCTACCGGAATCACTGGAGCCACAGGCCCTACGGGTATTACAGGAGCTCCCGGAGTGACTGGACCTACAGGGATCACCGGCGTTACTGGACCAATGGGGTCGACAGGTGCCACGGGTTCAACCGGGGCGATCGGAGTGACGGGGGAAACCGGAAGTACAGGAGCCACTGGGCCAACAGGTGCTACAGGAACTACAGGTCCGACAGGTGCTACAGGAACTACAGGTCCGACAGGTCCAACCGGGGTAACAGGAGCTACTGGAGCCACGGGCCCAACAGGAGCTACTGGACCTACCGGCGTCACCGAGGGCAACTGGCGCCACTGGTGTTACAGGAGCAACCGGCCCAACAGGGATCACTGGAGTAACCGGAGCAACCGGAGTGACGGGAGCAACAGGAATCACCGGCCCAACCGGAGTGACAGGAGCCACTGGCTCGACCGGAGCCACCGGCCCAACCGGACCACCGGGCCCAACAGGCATTCAACCAGCTTTGTTCTATGCTGAAGAAGATGGTCCTGTCGCTGTATATCCACCGCTTGATACGGAGGTGACAGTTCTTACGCAACCGGCAATGGATGTCACCGCAGGTCAACCAGTCAAAGTAGATTCAGCTCTTTCGATTGAGGCGATTACGACAGCTGATGCAGTCCTGGAGTTTGAAGTGCGGTGCTATCGGAATGATGTTCTCGTTCAGACTCGGGTGGTACAACGAAGTTTAACGGCCGCAGGCACACAAAGTTTTCCGGTAGCTGTAACGTTTGTAGATCCAGTAACAGAAACGGGTTCGATTGTGTATGATGTACGGGTGATTTTCACGACGGCTGATAACGTTACATCCGCTACGGCGGTTAACTGTGATATTAACGCGATTCGATTCGGCTAGGAAAGAAGAGAGTCGCCGTGAATCTAAAATAAAAAGGACGAGGATAAAAGCAAAGTTTAAATATGAAACAAGACAGCTGCGCCGTTGCTCATAAAGTGAGCGGAGGAAAGAAATCAAGTCTCTGCTCACTTTTCAAACAATGATGAAGCCTCCCTTCGCTGGTTCGGGGATATTAATTCACGACCTCTTTATTCCGGCGCCACACTTTCGTTCACAGCTTCAAGCCTGGGACAATGGGTAAAACAACCTCTGTCTCGGGCTTGAAATGTTTTTACCGGCTGACGTAAGCTGGACGGCCAGGTACGGAAAGAACTGTGTGGTCTGACTGCGTTGTGCTAAAATGAATAGCAAGGAACAGAGGTTGTTCGCCCTTTAAGCAGCAAGGACAATATCTCTTTTAGTTAGGGTACATTTACATGAAGGGAGCAGATTGATGAATTTTACACTGGAAGAGGCAATGGAAGTGCTTGAGCGTACGCCGCGAACGTTAGAGTGTTTTTTAGATGGATTGTCAGATGGCTGGCTGCAATGCAATGAGGGGGAAGGAACCTGGAATGTGACGGAAGTGGTTCGCCACCTCACTGAAGCTGAGAAGAATAATTGGATGCCCCGTTTGATGTTTATTCTGGCAGAAGGAGA
The DNA here is from genome assembly GCF_040544555.1 of Halalkalibacter oceani. NCBI lineage: Bacteria > Bacillati > Bacillota > Bacilli > Caryophanales > Bacillaceae > Halalkalibacter > Halalkalibacter oceani. The sequence goes on along the minus strand of NZ_JBEPKD010000039.1, from coordinate 4,809 downwards.
GAATAAGCCCTTTCCGGAATTTGACCGCTACTCACATTTGCACGTAGAAAAAAAGTCGATAAAAGAAGAGTTAGCTGAATTTAAAAGATGCCGAAGAGAAAATGTAGCAAAGCTTAAAGCACTTGTAGAGGCGGGGCTGCCCCTTGAAAAAAAAGGAGGACATCCGGCTTTTGGAGTTGTTAAGCTAAGGGAGCTGCTGGCGACATGGGTTGTTCATGACTTAACCCATATTTCGCAAATGACCCGTGTCATGGCGAAACGCTACAAGGAGGATGTAGGTCCTTGGGAAGAATATTTAGGAATCCTCCAAAAGTAAGATAGAAAAAGGGTAATCAAATATCTGTTCCTATTTTTATGAAAGGGCTTTATTTTCTTCAAATCAGATTATTTCACTACTTGCCAAATAAAAAAAGAAATAAGAGCCTCTTTCTTTTTTCAAAGTTGTTTAATGCTCGATAATTTCGCTTAAAAATAAGATGTCGTTATGAATTTGCTTCTTGAGAGCTTCGTCCTCGCACTTTTGATATTCATTTAACAATAAATAAAATTCTTTAATAAAAATAATCATTTCCTCGTTAGAGATCATACTGTCTCCTTTCTTCCTGCTTCAAAGGACTGAATCATTAATAATAGGTATTTAGATAAGGGTATATGGATTGATACCCGCTTTTTTTAAAAGTATGCATCATTTTTCGTACGAAAATCCCAGTTTATTTTTTTGAAAGGTATTTATTTAATAGCGTCACATACAATGACGACGATTGCGGTTTCCTTGTAGGGCTCTCAGGTTCCTTGCCTGAGCCTGTTTTCTGTTTCAATTTATATGAGACAGACACAGAAAAAATAAGCAGACGATACACACATGAAAAAAGAAGCACCTTCCGAGGTTAAACTAGTTTCGGCACAAATCTGCCCTTAGGATTATTATACGATAAGAAAGCCTGTTTGGCATACGAGATTTCTCTTCAATATGGAATCGTCGTTGTTTTGATGGACCGTGCTCAATCCAGCTTGAAAACAGGATGCAAACAGACACATTCTTAAGACCTCTTACCTTTGGCATGATCACGGTATTCCAGCATCCCACCTTCTTTTATTTTTGGAATTATTGAAATTAAGGATTAAAGGAGGGGGGATTGTCTATTCATCAAAATACGGGTTTTCGCAAGAAGTAGGAAATATCGACTCTTGCTTGCTTGTCTGTTTGTCCTTTTCTTTATTAAAAATCGGACGATGGCCAAAGAGGAAAACGCGGTTGAAGCCGAAATGGCAGCAGCGGCGGACAAAAAAGCTGCATTTTCAAGCGTTATCTCATTTCTCTTCAATAAAAAAGGGTGCTAATCGCCAGCACTTCGGTGTTAAGTTTTTCGAATTCAGGTAAATAGCTGTTCATTACTTTAATTTCCGTCGGACAAACGATAGAAAAATCATGCGGATAAAAAAACAAAATCAGCCATTTTCCGCGATAGCCTTCCAGCGTGGCAGGGATCGGCAGGCTTGATAAAGTGGAGACCGTATCCACTTTGAAATCTGGAGCTTTTTAACCAATATTTAACATGAGAAACATCCTTTCGACTAGCCATTTTTTACTAGTCTCGTATAAACGATATTTCTCCTTTCACAAACTAAATAGCTTCAGCGGCGGCTTGAGGTGGGTAATTTACAAATTTTCGTTCTGCTGTTTAATTTCTTCTCCGGTGATGGCGGCATTCGCTTTTTCCAGTTCTTTATGTGCGTCGACGGAATCGCCGGGGATGTTTTTTCTGTTCGGAAGAGAATCGTCGGTTTGGATCGTCACCTGCTCTTTAGCGTCAGCGGAGTTCCCATATTGCTCTGTCACTGTTCTTTTCATCGTCATCCCTCCTTTGTTTTTAGGATGTGTCGAAGAGGAAGAGTTTATCCAACCAAAAGCTGCCACGAAAATGTGGTAGATTGCTTCGGGGAAGTTGTTTATAATGAAAGAAAAACTGCGGGAGGGGGAAGAGGTAAGATGTTCGGAAAAGGATTGCTCGTAATTAGTCTGCTTCTGTCTGCTCTTTTTGCGCCTTTGCCCGCCTCCATTCAAGATGTGACGGACAAGCAGGACCTGCCCTTCCTGTATTTGACGGCAGATATTGATCCTTCCTGTGATCTGAGCTCCCCGTCTCCGCCGCTAAAAAAGAAAAAGCTTGAAGAATCAACGTTGCAAAGCGGAGAACAACAGGTATTGCCGGATGGCGATTGGTTCAGCTCCGCGATTCAACTGATAAAAACAAAAGCGTTGCTGCTGACGGTTAAATTTCAAAGTACGTTTATTTCCTCCTTGTTTCTGCGATAGAAACGAAATGAAGGGGGAAACATGTCATGAATAACAATAACAACTTTCATATCAAGGAATCTCTTATCGGCTTAGCCTTTGGGATCGTGATGATGATTGTCGTGTTTGCTTTTATTCACTTTGTCGTCGGCATTAAAGCATTTTCTTAAGCTTAATGCTAAAAAGAGCTTGAGCCAAAACTAGGATGTGACAAAAGGTAAAACCAACCTTTTGGCACATCCTCTTTTTTAATCCAGCATCGGCTCTTTGTCCGCGAACAATGTTTTTACTGCCTGCTTGCTCTGCTTGGCGACAAGCACGTAGAGAATATCGCCTGCCTGCAAACGAGTATCGCCCGCCGGAGTAATTAAATCTCCCTGCCGGATAATAGCGTTGACGAGCACATCCTTTGGAAAGGCAATCTCGGCCAGTGACTGATTCGCGACTATATTATTCTCGCTGATTTCAATTTCGATGATTTCCGCATTGGCTTTGCCGATCGAGACTAGCTCAAGCGAATGCAAAGGCGTTTGCTTCTGTGTGCCGGTCAAATGCAGCTTTTCTGCAAAATAGGAAATCGTCGACCCTTGAATAAGCGCGGAAGTTAAGACGACGAAAAAGATGACGTTAAAAAACAGCTGACTGTTCTCAAGTCCGGCAATCATCGGAAACGTCGCCAGGACGATTGGCACCGCTCCCCGTAAACCGGCCCAGGCAAGGAAGGTGCGTTCTTTGACTGAGAAGCCCATTCCAATCGTCGAAAGAAAAACGGCAATTGGCCGGGCGACAAGCATTAACAGCAAAGATAAAACAACTCCGCGAATAATAATATCCCAATCGAACAGCTGCGTTGGAAAAACAAGGAGACCGAGGATGACAAACATTAAAATTTGCATCATCCAGGCAAATCCTTCATTAAAGCGGAAAATCGAATGACGATAAGTCAAATCTGAATTTCCGATAACAAGGGCGGCAATATAAACCGCAAGTAAACCGCTTGCCCCGATAAGAGCCGTAACACTGTATGTTAAAAGAGCAAAAGCTAAAGCAAACACCGGATACAATCCACTCGAGTCGAGGTTGATTCGATTGATCGCAAGTGAAGCGATTTTTCCAAGTGCAAAGCCAAACACGATTCCCAAGCCCATTTGCCAAAAGAAGGAACCGAGCATAAAGAGGTAATTCGGCTGATCGGAAACCAACAATTCAATAAAGGAAATGGTGAGGAAGACAGCCATTGGATCGTTCGTTCCTGATTCAGCTTCCAACGTTGAGCCAAGACGTTTGCGAATATTCTTTCCTTTCAGCACGGCAAAAACCGCCGCCGCATCGGTGGAACCAACAATCGCGCCAAAAAGAAAGGCCTCCAGCCACGATACATCCAAAATGAATTTAGCGGCAACGGCTACGCCGGAAGAAGTTAAAATAACGCCGATTGTTGCGAGAGATAAGGAAGGGGCGGCAACGCGTTTTATCGTTGACCACTTCGTCTGCAAGCCCCCTTCAAATAGAATAATGACTAAGGCGAGTATACCGATCAGCTGGGCGTACGTCGGGTTATCAAAATAAATAAATCCGAGGCCGTCACTGCCGGCAAGCATACCGACGAGCAAGAAAAGAACGAGCGCGGGAACTCCTAATCGCGTTGAGAATTTGGCAGTAATTACGCCTGCCACGAGCAACAGTCCGGCCAGTAAAATAAAGTAATCAATAGAAAAGGCTTGATTCATCATGATAGTGGTCTCCACTCCTTTATTTGTTCTGTCTCTATCTGCGTGTAAAAGAGGAATTATAAATCGACGTCTATTTCTGGGGGTCGGTTATCTTCAGATGTTACGCCAATGTAGTCCAAGGTCGTTGTACGGGTTTTATGTTTAAAGCGTTTTTGTAAAAAGGAGATTGCGATACCGCGGCGGTAAGCATGATAGCCGAAGGTTTTCCGCAATGTATGGGTACCGATTTTTCCCGGGATGCCTACTTGCTGAGCCGCCTGAGAAATAATGCGGTACGCCTGCTGCCTTGAAATCGGCTTGCCTGTTTTGACAGAAGCAAATAAATAATCGTCCGTCCGTTTCATTTCAGCGAGATGATACTCGATTGCTCTCTTAACATTGGTATTCAGATAAATCGCTTCATCGATGGAAGGAACAATAAGAAAATCACGTATCCTGTCTTGGGCCAGCACATCTTTTCTGGTGAGATGAAGCAGCTGGTTAATGCGAAGTCCTGTATTAATCCCGATGACAAATAGTAAATAATCACGGGAAGAACGCTCTTTTAATAGCTGTTTAATTTGATTGATTTGTTCGATCTTTCGGATCGGGTCCACATATTCCATTCATAAACCTCTGTTGAAATGTGACATATAAACAGTTTAACACATAGTTAAGTAACATTCATAATCATTTGACTTCATAAAAAACATACTAAGATTAGTGGGTAAGGTCATCGACGGGTGATCGTACCCACTATTTCTTTTTTAAGTTATAGTGAGGAGTGAAAGAAAGCCCGAA
>NZ_JBEPKD010000038.1:0-20198 GCF_040544555.1 Halalkalibacter oceani | reverse complement strand
ACTAGTCAAGCCGCGTAATTAATTTTTTAAAAACACTAAAAGCGAAATGGGGGTCGTCTAACAATCGTGAACTAGGCTTTATGAAATTGATTCAATTATATAGGTCTTTAGACTGATTAGATTTTTTTCTGAAATAATGTATAATTTAGAAGAGTTTTAAATTGATTGAATATTCCTACTAATTATCCAGTAGCAGGAATAAACTTCTAAAGGGGGAGATAGTCGGCGCTGTGAGAGGGGGAATGAGAACAAAAGTGTAGCTGAGGTGGTAAGAAGATGGCACAAACCGGTGTAGACAAATATTTGAATACGATGGCGAACCAGTACACAATGCAGTTTAATGTCTACCGCGATGAAAAAATTGGAGAGCTTCCACTCGCTTTTTATGCTGAATTTAAACGGCGGGATGAAAAATACTTGATGACGAAATCGATCAAAGTATGGAGCGTGGAAAATCAACAATATGTGTTCGTCAGGAAGGCGGAGCAAGCTCTCAGCGTGGCCGAAGTCAGGCGATTTGCCGCTGAAATAGATAAACATATTCCTTCTTTTGTACCGAAAAAACAGGAGCATATGTCGACTTATTTCCTCGGGGTCATTGTCGTAGATGGTCCGGTTGACAAGAAGGTACAGAAGGAGATACAGCGGGCGCGTAAAATCAAATTTTTGAAATATGGCTGGCATGGTTGGGCTGATCGCTATATGGCCGTCGTGAGTTTACAAGAGAAAAATGTGTTTGTGCACAAAAAAGGGAGAGAGTTTGTTAAAGGGTTTGAAAATGCCTTAACAAAGGAGGAAGCGAAGTCATGAACTTTTTAGTTTTATTATTGATTTCCGGCGTTATTCTTCTATTCGCTTATCGAATTTATGGAAGATTTCTTGAGCGCGAGCTGAAAGTCGATCCGGGGCGCGAGACACCAGCGATGACCGTCAATGATGGCGTGGAATACGTACCGGCGAAAAAACCGGTGCTTTTAGGTCACCATTTCGCAACCATTGCCGGAGGAGGGCCGATAACCGGTCCGATTGCGGCCGTTGTCTTTGGCTGGTTACCCGCTGTTATCTGGATTATTGTCGGAAGTATATTCATTGGCGGTGTCCACGATTATACCTCGCTTCAGGCTTCCATTCGTCATAAAGCACAGTCGATTGGTACCATTATTAAGGAATATATGGGTGGCAGAGGGCAAGTGCTGTTTCTCACCTTTTCGATTGCGACCCTGATCCTGATCGTCGGTGTTTTCATGATTTTGGTGGCGAATACATTTGTGTCCGTACCGGAAGCGGCGACAGCATCGATGTTATTCATCGGAATTGCTATTATTTTCGGATTTTTAGTTAACCAATTGCGGATGAATTTTGTCGTCAGCAGCGTTTTAGGTGTCGTGGCGATGCTGATTGCGATTTGGGTCGGCATTTCATTTCCGTTGCATTTAAGCGCGACGACATGGTCGCTGATCTTGCTCGGCTATGCGTACGTGGCTTCCGTCATGCCAGTCTGGCTGCTGCTTCAGCCGCGTGATTATTTAAACGCTTTCTTGTTATATGGAATGATCATCGGTGCGACTGTCGGAATATTAATTGCAGCCCCGACAATTCAGATGCCGGCTTATACTGGCTTTAATCATGAAACGATGGGCTTCCTGTTTCCGATTCTTTTTATCACGATTGCCTGCGGGGCGATCTCGGGCTTCCATTCGCTTGTTTCATCAGGGACGACAGCGAAGCAGCTTGATAATGAGCGGAATGGGAAATTTATTGCCTATGGCGGGATGCTGCTTGAAGCATTTCTTGCCATCATCGCGATCGGCTCTGTCGCGTATTTAACCCAGGCTGATTTTGCCGCACGCTTAGAAGCTTTAGGCGGGCCGATTGGAACATTCGCGGCAGGCATCGGTTATTTTATGTCGTTCTGGGGAATCTCAGAATCCGTTGCGGTCACATTTACAGCATTAACGGCTTCGGCTTTTCTGCTAACGACGCTTGACTCTGCGACGCGTTTAATGCGCTACGCGGTTCAGGAAATTACTGAAAACCGGGCGCCGCAAGCTTTTCAAAACAGTCATGTTGCAACAGTGACAGGATTGATCGGTGCTGCTGCTCTTGCTTTAACTGGCACATGGGAGCAGGTTTGGCCATTATTCGGATCGGCCAATCAGATGCTCGGTGCCCTTGCCTTGCTGGCTGTCGCTGTTTGGCTTAAGAAGACAGGCGCCCGTAATTTCTATGTCGTCATCCCGATGGTATTTATGTTTTTAGTGACGGTTGCCGCCCTCGGTGTATTGATGTACAACAATTTTGTAGCAAGCAACTGGCTGCTGTTCGGTTCAGCCTTCGTCTTATTTGTTCTCTGTATCTTCCTGGCGCTTGAAGGATGGCGTTCGATCTTTGAAGAAGAAGCAGATTCTACGATCAAAATGTAAGCGGATGCAGTGATAAGATAAAAGCGGACTTACGAGAAAAAATGACAGGGGCGCAGAGGCTCCATCCGTCACAATACAGAAAGCTCGTGACGGCTTGCTCATTGCTTAGAGGCTTGAGATAAAGGTGAAAACACACCCTTTTCTCTCAGCCTCGTTTTTTTTGGTGGCGGAAAAGAGGCGGCTTGTAATCTGGTACGCGCGCAGGCGTCACTCGCCATAAGCCTTATGAGAAATCTGCTCACAACAGCTTTACCAAATCGTGGCAACTCCACTCATTGTCTCCCTTCATCATTTCAATTTCGTAACAGGCGGTTTACATTTGGTTATGTGGTTTACAAAGCGATTTCGTTTTCGTTAAAACAGGTCGGAAAGCATTGCTTCCCCGAGGCTTGGCTGATATCGTTGCATTCGGTGAGACATTTACATAAGGAGGTTTTTTATTTGAAACCGGATCGACCATCACGATTTATACGTCGCATCGGATTACCAATTGCAGCCGCAGGAGTCCTCTTTTTCACACAACCGGCTCTGTCAGAAGCCGAGGAAGCAGTTCAGCTGACGACTACCGAATTTGAACGGGGAATCGAGCATCACGAAGTTGGGATTTTGCAACAATTACTTGCTGTACAAGCCGGAATCGAATCACTGGCAATCACGGATAAATATGATGCTGATACAGAAGAAGCCGTCAAACGCTTCCAGGAACAAGCCGATTTACCGGCAGACGGCATTGCCGGTCCACACACATTAGGCGCATTGCTCATGTTAAGCAAAGGGGATCAAGGCGCTCTTGTTGAAGAATTGCAAAAGCTGCTTCAAGAATGGGGCTATGATCAAATAGAAGCTGACGGAATTTTTGGCCCGTTGACGAAGCAGGCAGTGGAAGCCTTCCAAGCTTCACAGCAAATTGCCAAGGATGGGATCGCCGGCCCGCAAACCTATGCCAAACTGGCAAAGGTAGAACAGGCAGCGCAGGAAGCGGAGATTGAACCACTCGTTCAGGCAGCCGCGACCGAGCCGGCGGCAACTGACGAAGGCGCGACGGTTTTCGAAATGGAAGCGACTGCTTACACAGCCGATTGTCAAGGCTGTTCAGGGATGACCGCTACGGGAATTAATTTGCATGAAAATCGGCAGCAAAAAGTGATTGCTGTTGATCCGGACGTTATTCCACTCGGAACCCGCGTTTACGTTGAAGGCTACGGAGAAGCAATCGCCGGTGATACAGGCGGGGCGATTAAAGGAAATAAAATCGATCTCCATGTGCCGACAAAGGAAGAAGCCCTTTCGTTCGGCCGCAGAACTGTTACGGTCACGATTATCGAATAACGAAAAGAGGATGTCCAACCAGCCGTGGTTTTGGACATCCTCTTTTTCCTGTAGTGGAGCTGCGACAAAAAAGTGTTTTTTGCCTTACAGCTCTTTTCCTGGTGGTGGCGTCACCGTCTTTTAGAAGCTGAAGCGTGGAAAGACATAGGGGTTTTCCGGCTCTTCGATCACTTCAATCTCCTTTAACTGAACGAGCGGCATCGGGTAGCCGTTATATTCGGTTTGATTGAGGACGCCGCGCAGTGTGACCCATGTATCATTTGCAAACTGGCTTGCATCGTCCGTGTGAACCATTGTGCCGTAAACAGCGGCGTCGGCGACACAGCATGTCATGCCGAAGCGGGCGACGACAAACTGATGATCAGCAAAATCAGGCTCGCGATAGACAAAACCTGTGATCTCGATCGTATGACCGACAAAGCGCTGAAGCTGAAGATCGAGGATCGTCATCACATCGAGATAGTTTTCCTCTGTGACAATGACCGTTTCTGCTTGATGAAACTCTTCGGCCAAATCCTCATAATATTGCTTGAAGCCTTCCTCCACATAATAATCGCGGGCATCGAACTCGTCAGCTTCTGTGCTGCCCGCTTCGAGCTGCTCATAGTAGCCGTCAGGATCCGCTAAAAATGCTTCCGCCCTGGCGGTATTTGTGGCGGCCGGCTGAGCCGGTGAAGGAGCAGAGGACTGTTCCGTAAGGATTCCGGAGCCATACTGAATTCCGCGATTAGCTGCAACCGAGCTGTCCAATACTTTGTCTGGCAGCACAAATCCGAGAATAATGGGAACGATAAAAATCGAATATACGAGCAGCTTTCCGGCTGGTGATCCCGGCATGCTGTGGTCGGCGCCGCACTCGCAATCATGCTCCTCCTCTTGATTTTTCGCGGTGCTTCGAATAATTTGGACGACACCGAGCAACAGAAAGACAACGGTGGCAAAGTATGTAAAAGGCATCATCGTCGGAGCAATATAATAACGGATGTTGCCGGTGATGATAAAAGCGAGCATCAACAGCGCAAAGCCAATTAAAATAATCCCGCGTATATAGGCATGAAAACCGAGGTCGGTATGCTTGTTCATTTCCATGATCCCCCTTATCTAAATAATCCCGCCAAGCTGAAGTGCCATCACAGCGAGAAAGACGGTTACCGTAACAGTCAGGATGAAGCCGATCACAAAACGAGCCGAGAAGAAAGCGAACAGCATGATCGTATTTTTTAAATCAATCATCGGACCGTAGACGAGAAATGCAACGATTGAGCCTGTCGTAAACATGTTGGAAAAGGACGAGGCGACAAACGCATCGGCCTCCGAACAAAGGGAAAGCAAATAAGCGAATGCCATCATCACCGCTGTGGAGGACCACTCATTTCCGCCAATTGTCTGGAGGAAGCTGCGATCCAGAAATGTTTGAAAGAGAGCCGCGACGAAAGCGCCGAGAATTAAATATTTCCCCATTAAGAAAAATTCATCGGCGGCATGATAGAACGTTTGCTTCCAGCGTGTTACAGAGCCGTGCGAATTCCCTATCACTTCGACATGCTCGTGAGTAAGGTCATGCTTTGTTCTCTTTAAATGATGTTTGTTCTTAAAGACTATGTACAGGATCGCCCCAATTATGATAGAAAGGATGAAAGCCAGTCCCATCCGCGCATATAACACGGTAAGGTCGGTCCGAAAGGCAAAGAAAGTTGAAGCAGCGACAACCGGGTTAAGGATCGGCGCAGCGACAAGGAAGACGACGCCGACATGGAGAGGCATGCCTTTTTTGATCAGCCGGCGGACAATCGGGACGATTGCACATTCACAAATCGGAAAGATCGTTCCTAAAATAGCAGCAGGTAAAAGGGCAGCATACGCATTTTGCGGCAAAAACCGCTGCATCCAGCTTTCTTTGACATAAATTTGAATCAGGGCAGAAACGAAAACACCAAGTAAAATAAAAGGAATCGCCTCAAGAACAATACTGAGGAAGATCGTATTGACTTGCAACCATGTATCCGGGACTGTAAAGCCGGCTTGTTCGTTTTTGAAGGATTCAATCGTGAAAAATAAAATGAGGAAGAGGATAAGTAAGAGAAAACCGAGAAAGTCTTTTGCAAATGAAAGAAACCGTTCTTTTACACTATGCATAGTGGCGATACTCCTTGCAGTTCGTTCGCATGATTTGCTTCTCTGCTATTTTACCATAAATGGATAGATTTGCAGGTCGAGTGGCTGATTGTAACAGAAATGTAGCAATCCAGAAAAAGTAAAAAAAAGAGGCTGGCTTATCGCAATATTTCCTGTTACACTACGGTAGTTGTTAAGTTTTGAAAGTAGGTGATCAAATATGTTGCAGGCGTTGATTATTTTTGTTGCCCAGTTGCTTTTTGTCCCGGTGTTGACTTTGCGTACGATTATGATGGTAAAGGGAATGAAGGAAAAAGCGGCGGCGATGGGCATGCTTGAAGGGATTATTTACGTTGTCGCGCTTGGCATTGTCTTTAGTGATTTATCGAATTATATGAATATGATCTCCTATGCATTAGGTTTTGGGATTGGTGTATATATTGGACAAATTATTGAACAGAAGCTGGCAATCGGCTATGTAACGATAGAAGTAAATATTATGCAAAAAAACGAAGACCTGACAAACCGGTTGCGTGAGGTAGGCTTTAGCGTTTCAACCGCAGAAGTGGAAGGAATGAATGAAGCGAGACGCTACCGTTTGGATTGTACGGCAAGGCGGGATCGTGAGAAGGAATTTATTGAAATTGTCAGCAAGTATGAACCGAGTGCCTTCATCGTCTCGTACGAACCGCGCAACTTCAAAGGCGGTTATATTACAAAAGCAATGAAAAAAAGAAAAGAGAAGTTCATGCGCAGCAAAGCGAAAGTATCCTAGCGTTGTTAGGAAAGGAGCTGGGCAAAAGGTAGAAAACAACAACCTTTTGTCTCAGCTCCATTTTTATTTGCGAGCTTTTTGATTGACCATGCGGACTGAAGTTGTTTACCGTATAGGGGAGAAGGGAAATCTAATGAGCGAAAGGAGAGGATCACAGTATGGACATTTTAGTCGTTGGAGCAAATGGACAGGTGGCCCGGCATTTGCTGTCAAAGCTTAAGGAGCTTGGTCATTCGCCCGTAGCAATGATCAGAAAGGAAGAGCAGGCCGAGGAGCTGTTGAAGCTCGGCGCAGCAAGAACGGTCGTCGCCGATTTGGAAGGGGATATCAGCGCGGCGTTTGCCGGCGTTGATGCCGTTATTTTTGCAGCCGGTTCGGGCGGTCATACCGGTGCGGACAAAACGATTTTGATCGATCTCTGGGGAGCGATCAAAACAATTGACGAGGCGGAAAAGCACGGGATCAAGCGCTTTGTTATGCTAAGTTCGATGGGGACCGTTGATCCTGATAAAAGCGACCGGATTCGCCACTATTTAGTGGCGAAAAAGCTGGCTGACGACCATTTGAAACGTTCCGGGCTTGATTATACGATCGTGCGGCCGGGCAGTTTAACAAATGATCCCGCTCAGGGAAAAATCAAACTGGAACCGGAAATTAAAGTTCGGGATAATACGATCACGAGAGAGGATGTCGCGATTGTTCTCGCCAATGTGGTCGAGCGCGAGCAGACGATTCACAAAACATTTGAAATTCTAAATGGAGACACGCCGATTGTTGAGGCGCTTGATGCGCTGAACTAACATAGAGTGGAACGAAAATAGTGCAGTGGCTTTGAGCTTGAGGCTTTTCCTCAAGCTTCTTGCTCGTCTCGGAGATGTGATGCGAACTCTTGGCAGGGAGTGCGCGAGCCAGACAGGCTTCGCGCACTTTCTTGAGGGTTGTTTGAGCCGGAATTTACGATCTGCTAAGTCAGGAAGTTTGGGCGTCCAACTCCTGCAGCTGCTTGACCAGCAGTTTGAAGCGCTGCTCATCCTTATGATCGAGCGCTTCATCGATTTGCTTTAACAGGGTGTTTTTTTCTGTTTCGATCAGTACGGCCTCAATCAATGAGCCGGCTTCCTTTTTATATGCTCGGAATTGCTTATAATGTTTAATGTATTCTCTTGACTCGGAGTCCAGCATTTGTAAATATTGCTGATTTTGCGCTTTGCCATGAAAGTGGAGGATGACGTAGACTGGATCGGCCGGATTCGCCTGGAGCTCTCCGATGGCGCGGGCCGGATCATCGATTTTTTTACGATATAAGTAAAAAGCAAACCCCGTCTCCTCGGACTGGATGGACGAAACGACAATGGTCCGTTCACGGCTGCGGATTTCTTCAGTAAAGATGACTTGCTCAAGCAAATGATAATGCTGCAAGAGGTGTTCCAGTACCCGCCCCGCCTCTTTTCGTTTTAATTGCTGCTGTGCGAGGAACCATTTAAGAAATTGACGCTTTTCTGCTACGGATACCCACTTCCCCATTCATTGATCACCCTTAAAACCTTTTCTATCAGTGTAACATACATCTCATTTACGTTTTTAACGATGTGAGAAAATCTTACGTTGTTTTTGGCTTGATATTAAGAAGTAAATGAGAAGAGAAAGTAGGTCAACTACATGACTGAACAGAACAAATGAAAGTGGGTGTATATCCACTGTTCCTGAAATAGACTCCGCTTTCTGCGGGAAGCGGAGTCTATTTCATTCGCTATGGTTTGTTCGAGATTTATAACCTAGTCTCTCCTATAAATCAATGATGAAGCTGTTGTCGAGATAAAAATAGACAAAAATCGCAGCGGCGAAGCAGTAAAGCGCAAAGTAGATCAGCTTGCTCTTTTTCAAGAAATCAATTAACCAGACGATGCCGAGCCAGGAAAAAACAAACGTAGCGAGGAAAGCAATCACTAAAGGACCGACCCCGACCTCGGCGATGATAGAGCCTTCCATAAAATCACCGATCGCCAGCACGGTGGAGCCAAGGATGACCGGGATCGACAAAAGGAATGAATAACGAACGGCGGTGTCCTTGTTTAAGCCGATGAACAAAGCCGTAATCAAGGTTGCGCCAGAGCGGGAGACTCCCGGCATGACGGAGATTGTCTGACCGAGACCGACAATCACAGCATCGACAAAGGTCATTTCTTTTTCCGTCCGGTTTCCAAGCCGTGCGAACCGTTCAATGATGATCAGGAAAAGTCCTGTGACGGCCAGCGCGGCAGCAATAAACGGCGGCGTTTTAAAGACATCTCTGATCGCATTTTCAAGCACGAGGCCGAGCACCCCTGTAATAAAGGTGGCAACGATAATATAAAGAGCGAAATAAAAAGAAGTCCGGTATTCGGCGGAACGGCTCGTTATGTATCCGAAGAACCCTTTTATAATCGTCAGCAGATCGGCTCTAAAGTAAATGACAACGGCTAAAATCGATGCTAAATGAAGAAAAATTTCGAACCCGAGTCCGGGAAATGAGTAACCGAGCAGAATCTGGGTGATAACAATGTGAGCTGTACTGGAAATGGGCAAAAATTCTGTAATTCCTTGGACAATGCCAAAGATTAACGCTTCTAAGATTGACATGTGTGTCTCCGTCCTTTTTTCACAAAATAGTCATTCCTACCATGTAGAAAAACAAAAGCATAAATCGGACGGATAAATAAAGACAGCGAAGCCGCAGAGAAACAGGCTTTAGCGGCTGAACTGTTATTTATTGATCCGCCTTAACTGTTTCATTCTAGCAAACTTTTCCCTAATGGAAAAGAAGTATCCTCATCTTTGATGCTTGCGCCCTAGAAACGGTTCTTTCTATAATGAGGAAAGAACAGAGTAGGAGGACCAGAATGAAACGAAAGCTAACTGGTGTCGTCGTAGTAGTGGCAGTCTTGTTGATAGCCAATCTTTTCATGTCTCGAGATAGACAGGAAGTCGGAAACAGTCCGGGAATGGTGGCGGAAAATTTTCAATTGCCGATGTATGAGCAGCCTGTGGGGGAGCTTCATGATTATTTCGGAAATGTGATCGTCTTAAATACATGGGCCTCGTGGTGCGAGCCTTGCCGGGAGGAAATGCCTGCCCTTATGCAGCTTCAGGATGATTACCACGCTCAAGGGTTATCGGTGCTAACGGTGAATATGCAAAAAACAGAACGTACTTTGCAGGATGCTGCTGAATTTATTGAAGAAATGAACATTACGTTACCGGTCTTTTTCGATGAGGATGGATTCGTTTATGATCAGTATCAGCTTCCGGGACTGCCGGTAACGTACATTATTAACAGGGACGGGGTCATTGAAGAGCGAATTGCAGGCGAAGTAACATATGAAGGGCTGGAGGAGCTGATTTTGCCTTTGCTTGATCAATAGTGGCGAGCAGCGCCGTCATGATTTCTGCCTCAACGGGGTACACTAATAGAAAATGTGACGAAGTTGGGCGTGAAGATATGTATACAGAAACGAAAGCAACGGTGTTGGCTGTATGGTATGAGGATGAAGAGGTTCAGAAGTTGACGACAGACAGTGAAGTGGGGCGCGCGATCTTATTTAAGCGTTTTACGCCACCTGTAAAGGCCGGAGAGCAAGTATGGGTCAATACGACGGCGACAACGCTCAAGCTTGGGACGGGCGGCTGGGATATTGTTCGCAGCCTGGCAGGGAATCATGACGGGATGATAGCTGGAAGCGGGGAAGCAGGTCATATTATGAAAGCGCGCTATACCCCTGTCCAGCATAGTGTGCTCACCGTTGAAGAGCAGCAAAGTGACTTCCATGATATCTTTTGTGAGCCGTTTTCGTTAGCTGGCACCCACGTCTGGCTGGCCGAGCTTCACAGCATGGTGCCGTTAATGTACTACATGGCCCAAGAACTGCAAGAAGGAATCAGCTGCTGCGTGATTTTTGATGATCAGGCGGCTCTGCCGCTTGCCCTCAGCGATCAGCTGCGTGAACTGCACCGTGAGGAGTTTTTTTCCTCGATCACGGTCGGTCAGGCGTTCGGCGGGCAATATGAAGCTGTTACGCTCGCCTCCGCTTTGCAATTTGCCAAGATGGTGCTGCAGGCCAAGATGAT
Organism: Halalkalibacter oceani; assembly: GCF_040544555.1. NCBI lineage: Bacteria > Bacillati > Bacillota > Bacilli > Caryophanales > Bacillaceae > Halalkalibacter > Halalkalibacter oceani. The sequence goes on along the minus strand of NZ_JBEPKD010000038.1, from coordinate 9,452 downwards.
CGTCATTTCGGTCGGCCCCGGTGTCGTCGGCACAGGAACTGTCTACGGCTTCAGCGGGATGGCTCAGGCGAATTGGTCCAACACGGTCAGCGCCCTCGGTGGCATGCCGATCTGGGTCCCGCGCCTCTCCTTTGCCGATAAGCGGGAGCGTCACTATGGCCTCAGTCACCACACGCTCACTCCTCTAAGCCGGTTTACGTTAAAAGAGGTGGTGCTGCCTTTTCCTTATCTTGACGACAAGTATCGGCAAGTGATTAAGAGGCAGCTGAAGGAAGTCAGCTTTCAATGCAGCCATCAGATTCATTTCGCTGAACGCAATCAGGCTCAGTCTGCCTTTTTGCGTGCGCTGAAAGCGGCGAAGCTCCCTCTTCAAACGATGGGCCGCAGCTTTGCCGATGATCCGGCGTTTTTTCTGGCCGTCGCCGAAGCGGTGCGTTTCGGTCTTGAGCTTGTCCCTTCAACCGATTGAAGCCAGCTTTCGACTGTTGAATAGGAGTGGCGGAGCTCCTTGAGCTTTGCTTTGATTTCCCACGCTTTTCCTGTTAACACAACACCTCGCTGATGGAGATAAATGTTCATGGCTGTCCGTCCTCTCTGTTTAGAAGTATGATACACTTCTATGAGAGAGGACGCTGAAAAAGAACAGGAGGAAAGAATGTGGATCATCTTTTTGAAAAGACGATAAAAACAACCCCGATCTATCAAGGAAAAGTGATCGATTTACAAGTCGACGACGTCACGCTGCCAAATGGCAAAAAAAGCAAACGTGAGATCGTTAAGCATCCCGGCGCGGTGGCGATTCTTCCGATTACAAAGGAAGGAAAGCTTGTGCTCGTCCGCCAATACCGGAAAGCGCTAGATAAAGTGATTGTCGAAATACCGGCAGGCAAGCTTGAACGGGGGGAAGAGCCGGATGCAGCGGCGCGGAGAGAGCTGGAGGAAGAGACCGGTTACCGCTCGGAAAAGCTTCATTATCTTATTTCCTTCTATACATCACCGGGTTTTGCCGATGAGCTGATCCACCTGTATGAATGCGCTGATCTTGAAAAAGGGCAAGGGGCATTGGATGCTGATGAATTTCTCGATGTTCTTGAGGTTACATTAGAAGAAGCGGAGCAAATGATCCGCGATCAAACGATTTATGACGCGAAGACGGCCTTCGCTGTGCAATATATGAAGCTTAAGGAAGTAGGGCGAACGTAAATGCTGCATGATTACATTGCTGATCTACATATTCATATCGGAAGAACGAGAAAGGGGGAAGCAGTGAAAATTTCAGCTGCTCCCTCTTTGACGTTGGAACGGATTCTCGGGATGGCTGGCGATACGAAAGGAATTGATATCGTCGGTGTGATCGATTGTCACGTCGATGAGGTGCTGACGCAAATCGAGGAGGCGGTCGAGCATCAGGCTGCTTATCCGCTTGCAGGCGGAGGGCTACAATTTTCACGGGTGACACTGTTTCCCGGCACGGAAATTGAATTGTCTGATGAAGCCGGCCAGGGACCGGTTCATGTTCTCCTGTTTATGCCGACATTGGAAAGCATGCGCGAACTCAGCGACTGGCTCGCGCAACGGATGAAAAACCCGCGCCTTAGCTCACAGCGGGTTTATGAGCGGGCAAAGACGGTGCAAAAAAAAGTGCGCGAGCTTGACGGCCTTTTTATTCCGGCCCATGTATTCACTCCTTTTAAAAGTGTCTATGGAAAAGGGGTGAAGCGGAGTCTGGCGGAAATCTTTGATCCCGATTTAATCGATGCAATCGAGCTAGGTTTAAGCAGTGATACGACGATGGCCGATCAGATTGAAGAGCTGCACCGCTATCCTTATTTGACGAATTCCGACGCCCATTCGCTTGAAAAGATGGCGCGAGAGTATCAAATGATCCGACTCGGGCAGCCGAGCTTCAGCGAATTTAAGCAGGCGTTGAAAAACGAGCAGGGGCGGATGATCGTCAGCAATTTTGGTTTGAACCCGCTGCTCGGCAAATATTATCAAACAAGGTGCGCTGTTTGCGGGGAGGTGACCGCTTCAGGGACGGCTTGTTCCGCCTGCGGCTCGCACAAACAGATTAAAGGAGTGGCCGATCGCCTGCGTGAGCTGAAATCGGGTGAGGGCGGACCTGCTTCACGGCCGCCCTATGTGCATCAAATTCCACTGGAGTTTATTCCAAAGCTCGGAAAGAAAACGCTGGAAAAGCTGCGCGCTGCCTTTGGAACGGACATGAATATCATTCACCGCGCTACCGCGGAAGAACTGCAAGCGGTCGTGCCGTCTTCTATCGCAAACAATATTCTTGCTGCGAGGGCGAACGGGCTGGAGGTGGAGGCCGGCGGAGGCGGGACGTACGGCAAGGTGCGGAGAATCATAGAATAGAACACTTGTCATAGATTTTCCCTTCCATTCATAGAGTGGAGTAAGAGTACATGAGGAGGGAAAAAGATGAGAAGGCAGGGGATTCGGGAGGCTGTAACGGGCCATGTAACAGAGAACCGGGCAATCTATTTATTTACGACCGTGCTTTTTTTAATCGGCATTGTATTTGGGGCGATTATCGTCAATAGCTTGAGCCTGACGCAAAAGCACGATTTATATATGTATGTCAGCCAATTTTTTGGACAAGTTGAGCAGGGCGATTTGGCCGAACCGGCGGCGATATTCAGCCAGAGCTTCGTCCATTATGCGAAATATTTCGGTCTGATGTGGATTTTGGGCTTATCGATGATCGGGTTGCCGGTCATTTTAGTTCTTTTGTTTTTAAAAGGAGTGGTCGTCGGCTTTACTGTCGGTTTTCTCGTCAATCAGATGGGGATGTCCGGGTTTTTCTTGTCGTTTGTCTCGATTATGCCGCAAAACTTCATCCTTGTCCCGGCGTTTATTATTGTCGGTACGGCGAGTATTTCCTTTTGCTTGAAAATGGTACGCCAGCAGTTCGTCAAGAAAGCCAACATTCCGGTAATGCCGCAATTTCTAAAATATTCACTGCTCGTTTTCAGCGTCGGTGGGATTGTGACGCTTGCTTCTGCCTTTGAAGCGTATATTTCTCCGGTATTAATGAGATTTGTGATCAGCTCTTAATAATAGTAATTATCAAATGAAAATAATTCTATCTTTTTAATCAATAATCATTATCAATTGACACTGTTTTTTTGAATGATTATAATGAGAGGAGGTAAAATGGTTTGAGGGGAGGCTGGTACGATGGAGAAACGACTCGAACGAATCAAGAAGCATTTGCATTCACAGAGCTACAAGCTTACACCGCAACGGGAATCAACTGTACGGGTGCTGCTTGAGCATGAAGAAGACCATTTAAGTGCAGAAGACGTTTACCTCCTCGTGAAAGAGAAATCACCGGAAATTGGCTTAGCTACCGTGTATCGCACGCTTGAGCTTCTGGCGGAGCTGAAGATTGTAGATAAAATAAATTTTGGCGATGGTGTCTCACGATTTGATTTGCGTCAGGAAGGGGCTGCGCACTTCCATCATCATTTGGTTTGCATAGAGTGTGGAGCTGTAGATGAAATTCAAGAGGATCTGCTCGGCGATGTGGAAGAAGTGGTCGAGCGCGACTGGAACTTTAAAATTAAAGACCACCGTCTTACCTTTCATGGCATTTGTCATCGCTGCCACGGCAAGGATGAAGAGAAGTAAAAAGAACAACTTCATAGATGATCGTGGAGAAGAGGCTGGACAAAAAGGTGTTTTTTTACCTTTTGCCAGCCTCTAAGTTTATATGTAGGAGAGAGTGGGGAGGAAGGTTTTTAGAGAAGACGTTTTTTGCAGGTGCGGAAGCTCTTCTGTCAGGTATATTCTTTAGCATTTTTGGCATAGCTTGTAATAAGAAGAATGCTGGGGGGTATCCCGATGAAAACATGGTTTCAGGCGGTCATCCAAACATTAAAAGTATTTCTCTTATTTATGGGATGCACACTTCTCTTTTATTATGGTATTCTATGGGTGAGTCAGGAATATGAAAGCTATCATCGATACGATGAACCGAAAGGAAAGGCAATCAAAGTGTTTCACATGGAGAATGACAACGGCTCTTCTTCATGGATAGAACGATTGCTGCTATTCTACCAGGAAGGAGAATAGCCCTTGTGAGAGGAAGCGATGTCAGGTGGAACAGGAAATAGCGGAGTTTCTCCATTATATTCGCGTAGAAAGAGGACTTGCCCTTAATACGATTCAATCCTATCAGCGTGATCTGAAACAATATCAGCTTTATGTAAAGCAGGTTGAGCAGGTCGAATCACTCGCTTCAATTGAGCGGCAGCATGTGCTGCAATTTTTATATTATTTAAAGGATCAAGGAAAAGCGGAAACGACAGTGGCGCGAATGATGGCTGCGGTTCGCGCTTTTCACCAATTTGCGTTACGCGAAAGGCTTGCCGAGCGCGATCCGTCTGCTCATGTCGAGCTGCCCAAGGCGAGCAAGCGTTTACCGAAAGTGCTGTCTTTGGCCGAGGTGGAAGCATTACTGGAGGCGCCGCATGGAGGAGACGCCTTTTCCATTCGAAATCGCGCTCTGCTTGAAGCGCTTTACGCGACCGGAATGCGGGTGACGGAGCTGTTAAGCTTAACGCTTTCCGACACGCATTTGACAATGGGATTTGTCCGTTGTATCGGCAAAGGGAACAAAGAGCGGATCATCCCGCTTGGCCGGAAAGCGACAGCGGCGATTGAGCATTATGTGAAAGCGAGCAGGCCGGTATTAATGAAGAAACAACGGCATGAAATACTCTTCGTTAATCATCATGGAAAACCGTTATCGCGCCAGGGTTTCTGGAAGGTGCTGAAGCAGCTTGCCGCCCAGGCCCGGATTGAAAAAGAACTGACGCCGCATACGTTACGGCATTCCTTTGCAACACATTTGCTGGAAAACGGCGCCGATCTTCGGGCCGTGCAGGAAATGCTTGGTCATGCTGATATTTCGACGACACAAATTTATACCCATGTCACGAAGGTGAGAATGCGAGATGTCTATGCCCAGTATCATCCGAGGGCATAGTCTTTTTCCAGATTAGAGGTCAGACTTCTGACGTCTTATGATTTAATCGTTAAGATAGAGAGAACGGGGTATAGTAACAGGGAAGAAAAGGGAGGAAGGTTTGATGAAGAAAGCTCAATTTGAACGGATCTTTTTAATCGTCCTCGATTCTGTCGGCATCGGGGCAGCGCCGGATGCGGCACAATTCGGCGATGAAGGGTCGGATACACTCGGCCATATTGCAGAACGAATGCAAGGTCTGCAAATGCCAAATATGGCCAAGCTGGGCTTGGCTCATATTCGTCCCGTTTTAGGGGTGGAAAAGGTCGCGAATCCGCTTGCTCATTACGGATTGATGCAGGAAGCTTCAAGTGGAAAGGATACGATGACCGGCCATTGGGAGATAATGGGGCTCCATATAACGGAGCCGTTTCAAGTGTTTCCGAATGGGTTCCCGCCGGAATTAATCGCGGAGCTTGAACGGCAGACTGGCCGGAAAATTATCGGCAACAAAGTCGCCTCGGGCACGGAAATCCTTGTGGAACTTGGACGTGAGCATGTTAAAACAGGGGCGCTGATCGTTTATACATCGGCGGATTCCGTTCTGCAAATTGCCGCACATGAAGACGTTGTCCCGCTTGCGGAATTGTATGATATTTGCGAGAAGGCGAGAAAGCTGACGTTAGATCCCGCCTATATGGTCGGCAGAGTGATTGCCCGCCCGTTTGTCGGCGAGGATGGAAAATGGGAGCGGACGCCGAACCGGCATGATTACGCGCTGAAGCCATTTGGAAAAACGGTAATGAACGAGCTGGTCGAGAGCGGCCTTGATTCGATTGCGCTTGGCAAAATATCCGATATTTATGACGGCGAAGGGATTACGGAATCGATCCGCACCGTCTCCAATGAGGATGGGATGAATAAGCTGCTCGACACGCTGAAAAAGCCTTTTACCGGACTCAGCTTCCTGAATTTAGTTGATTTCGACGCGAAGTTCGGTCATCGGCGCGATCCGCTCGGGTACGGCGAGGCGCTTGAGCAATTTGACCGCCAGCTTAGGCAGGTAATGGACGCCTTAACAGAGAAGGACTTATTGATCATTACAGCTGATCACGGCAATGATCCGACGTTTCCGGGAACGGATCATACACGCGAGCTCGTCCCGTTGCTTGTGCATCATAAAAAGCAAACGACGGCCAATGATTTGGGAACAAGACAGACGTTTGCCGATGTCGGAGCAACAATTGCCGATAATTTCGGCGTTCCTCTACCAAAGCACGGTACGAGTTTTTTACAACAATTATAATGGGAGGGGAAACAAAGATGGAGAAACAGACAGTGCAGCAGGCAGTGGATTATATTAATGGGAAGATCGGCGAAAAGCCGACAATCGGTCTTATTCTTGGCTCGGGACTCGGCGTGTTGGCGGAGGAAATCGAACAGCCGGTCTCGATCCCATATAAGGAAATCCCTCATTTTCCTGTATCGACGGTGGCTGGTCATGCCGGGCAGCTCGTGATCGGCAGCTTACAAGGCAAGCAAGTTGTCGCGATGCAGGGCCGCTTTCATTTTTATGAAGGGTATTCAATGGATACGGTGACGTTTCCAGTCCGTGTCATGAAGGAGCTTGGTGTCAACATCGTTATCGTGACAAATGCCGCCGGAGGGGTAAATGAATCGTTTCAGGCGGGCGATTTAATGCTGATTACAGATCATATCAATAATATGAGCCAAAATCCGCTCATTGGGCCGAATGATCCCGATTTCGGCGTCCGTTTTCCGGATATGTCCAACGCTTACTCGCCTTCATTGCGTCAGGTGGCGAAAGAGCAGGCAGCCCAATTACATATTTCTGTTAAGGAAGGGGTTTATGTCGCCAATACCGGTCCGTGCTACGAAACTCCGGCCGAAGTGAAAATGATTCGCAAGCTTGGAGGCGACGCAGTCGGAATGTCGACCGTGCCTGAAGTCATCGTCGCCCGCCATGCCGGATTGGACGTGCTCGGGATTTCTTGCATTTCCAACATGGCCGCAGGCATTCTTCCACAGCCATTGGATCACGAGGAAGTGATTGAGACGACCGAGCGCGTGAAGGAAGACTTTCTCGCCCTAGTAAATGCGATTGTCAAAAATATATAACAAGTGAGGGGAACAAACATGGAACAACTGCTTGCAAAAATAAAAGAATCGGCGGCGTATTTGAATGAAAAACTGACGACCACTCCAAAGATCGGACTGATTCTCGGCTCAGGCCTGGGTGAACTGGCCGATGAGATTGAGGATGCTGTCAAGATTCCTTATGGCGATATTCCGCATTTCCCGGTTTCGACCGTAGAAGGTCACGCCGGGCAGCTCGTGATCGGTAGCCTGCAAGGCAAGCCGGTTGTCGCGATGCAGGGCCGCTTTCACTATTATGAAGGCTATTCCATGCAAGAGGTAACCTTTCCGGTTCGTGTGATGAAGCAAATCGGCGTCGAATTGCTTCTCGTGACGAACGCCTGCGGCGGAATGAACAAAGCATTCGCCCCCGGCGATTTGATGGTCATTACCGATCATTTGAATATGACGGGTGAGAACCCGTTAATCGGACCGAATGAGGAAGAGCTTGGACCGCGCTTTCCAGATATGAGCCATGCCTACACGCCCGAGCTCGTGCAATTCGCTCTGGAAACCGGGAAGAAGCTTGGTATTTCACTGCAGCAAGGTGTCTATGCAGGCGTGACCGGCCCGACGTATATGAGCGGGGCCGAACTGGTCATGCTCCGCAATGTAGGCGGCGATGTCGTCGGGATGTCAACCGTGCCTGAAGTCATCGTCGCTCGTCATGCCGGAATGAAGGTGCTCGGAATTTCGTGTATTACCGATATGGCGATCGGGGAAGAAATTCAAGGGATCACCCATGAGGAAGTGGTCGCTGTCGCCAACCGAACAAAGCCTGTTTTCATTACATTAGTTAAGGAACTTGTGGCAACTGCACCCCTTTCATAGGTGGGCGGACAAAAAGGAGGCGAAGCCTGATGCGTATGGTTGACCTGATTGAAAAGAAACGCGATGGCCATCAATTAACAAAGGCTGAAATCCGTTATGCTGTAGAAGGCTACACGAAGGGAGAAATTCCTGATTATCAAATGTCCGCGTTGGCGATGGCGATCTTTTTTCAAGATATGTCGACAGAAGAGCGCGCTGAATTAACGATGGCAATGGTAGAATCAGGGGATCAAATTGACTTATCGTCGATTGAAGGCATCAAGGTCGACAAGCATTCGACCGGCGGCGTTGGCGACAAAACAACGATTGCCTTAGCGCCGCTCGTCGCCGCGCTCGGTGTTCCTGTTGCAAAAATGTCGGGGCGCGGACTTGGTCACACCGGCGGCACAATTGATAAGCTCGAAGCGATTCCTGGATTCAGTGTCGAGCTGGAGACAAGTCAATTCCTGAAGCTGGTCAATCAGAACAAGCTCTCCGTCGTCGGTCAGACCGGGAACTTAACACCGGCCGATAAAAAGCTGTACGCGCTGCGTGATGTGACAGCAACAGTCAACTCCATTCCGTTGATCGCCAGCTCGATCATGAGCAAAAAGATTGCCTCAGGGGCCGATGCGATTGTCCTTGATGTCAAAACCGGTTCCGGGGCGTTCATGAAAGAGTTTGACCAGGCGAAAGAGCTTGCCGAAGCGATGGTGGCGATCGGAAAAAGTCTCGGCCGCAATACGATGGCCGTCATTTCCGATATGAACCAGCCGTTGGGGCGCACCGTCGGAAATGCGCTTGAAATCAGGGAAGCGATTGAGATGCTGCGCGGCGAAGGGCCGGCTGATTTGGTGGAGCTTTGTCTGACACTTGGAAGCCATATGGTCTATCTCGCCGATAAAGCTGATTCAGTTGAAGAAGCGAGAGAAAAACTGGTCGAAGTCATTGCGAACGGCCAGGCAATTGAGACGCTGAAGACATTTATCGAAGCACAGGGCGGCGACCCGGCGGTTGTCGATGATCCAACCAGGCTGCCGCAGGCCCAGCTGAAGATCCCTGTCAAAGCTGAACAGGATGGGAAGATCGCGGCAATTGTCGCCGATAAAATCGGCACCGCGGCGATGCTGCTTGGGGCAGGTCGGGCGACAAAGGAATCGACGATTGATCTCGCCGTCGGGATCGAACTTGAAAAGAAAATCGGCGACGACGTAAAGCGCGGTGAGACGATTGCGACATTGCATGCCAATCAGCAGGATGTCGAGGAAGTCGTTGCGATGGTTCGTCAGGCGTATTCGATTTCTCAAGCAGAAGTCAAACGGCCGCCGTTAATTTATGAAGAGATTCATTAATCTTTTATAAGAAGGTCATTCCAAGCGGGCAGAGCCTGTTGGAGTGGCTTTTTTTAGTGCGCCACGCATGGCGCGTAGCTAGGCGGTGAAAGTCCGCTATGGGGGCTGGCAGTTGCCAACCATTAGCCAAGAGCAAGGGT
>NZ_JBEPKD010000037.1:0-20203 GCF_040544555.1 Halalkalibacter oceani | reverse complement strand
GTCACACCCGTTCCCATGCCGAACACGGTCGTTAAGCTCTTCAGCGCCGATGGTAGTTGGGGGCTTCCCCCTGTGAGAGTAGGACGTTGCCGGGCAACTCTTTTTTTTCTTCCATGACCAAAAGCGTAAGTGAAAAGCAATATTATACATATTCCACAGTAGCTCAGTGACGATGAGAAAGCTTCCTCGAAAAGTTTTCGAGTTGTCTCGACGCAGCTAACGTCGGAGCAAAGCGATCAAGAGGAAGAGACAGGTACCACAAGCGTACGAATGAACAACTTCAATGATATTCCACAGTAGCTCAGTGGTAGAGCAATCGGCTGTTAACCGATCGGTCGTAGGTTCGAGTCCTACCTGTGGAGCCATTTTTGCGCTTCCATAGCTCAGTCGGTAGAGCACTACCATGGTAAGGTAGGGGTCAGCGGTTCAAGTCCGCTTGGAAGCTTACCTCGAACGCCTTATGCGGCAAGCCTTTCAGGAGATGGAGGGCTTTTTGTTTTGCTTCTGTATTTAATGTTGAGGTGGCAAGAGAAGAAAGCCGCCTTACCCTCACCACGAATGATAGTCCTTCACCAGTTTACTTTTTATCTTCACTATTTCCGGCTCTATAAAAGTTTTCACTCTCCCTCCTTTTCTATTATGATGTTGCTCTCTACACGCCATTTTCTTGTAAATTCGACAGAGAAATTGTTTTTGGAGTCACGATAGATGCTGCCGATAAGATGGACAGAATTTTAAACTAATAGGATGGATAAATGAGGGCTATAAGGGAAGATTTATCTAAAAAAGGAACAGTGAAAAAGCTGTTCCTTTTTTCGTACTCTGCTTTCTACTCGAGCTAAGCTGCAAACGAATGAAACAAACATTTACCCTTGTGCTTCCGTGTCGATTTGAAAGGTTACGCCAAATTTGTCTGTAACGCTGCCATAGCCGGGGCTAAATGACGTTTCCTGAAACGGCATTTTCACTCGGCCTCCGTCGGTTAAGGCTTCAAAGAACCGCTTGGATTTCTCAACATCATTGGTTGAAATGCAAATAGTGACTTGATTGCCGCTCGTAATGGATGAAGGGCCGGGGGTGTCAGAAAACATCAGGGCCGCTTCTTCAATTTTAATTTTTGCATGGGCAATCAGCTCTTTCAAATCTTCAGAAGGGGAATCCGGCATGTCTCTGTATGTAATAATCGTCAGTACTTCAGCACCTAGGGTTTGTTCATAAAATTGGATGGCTTCCTTAGCATTTCCGTTCATCATTAAATAAGGGGTAATGGTAACCGGCATGATTATTTCCTCCTTACGTTGTATGGTAACTACGGTTGAATTATACCAGCCCACGGGTTACCACCTTTCTTTTATCTTGCTACGTTTGGTGCCACCCATTTATTTTAAGATTTTTCTTCCCGCCAGGCAGTGATAGTCGTTTTTAAGGCGGCATAATTGCCAATTGCCGCATATCCATAAAACCAGCCCATAAATATCCCGACAACGAGGCTATGTCGGTGACTTATAAAAATGGAGATGCCTAATCCCAGGAGCAGGGCGACGGTAGGGACAAATTTTTTAGGCATTTTAAAAAATAGTTTAATGAGTTGAGTTACAAGCATGACGACGGGAACCGCGATGACCGCATCCCAAAAGTTCGTATGAATTGTGGGAAAGTCCAAAATGATCCACCTCCTACCATAATATGTCCACAACTAGATTTATTAAACAATTGGGAAACGCGGACAGAAGGTTGGACGGTGAGCCGGCTTTAGCAAATTAAACAAACGTTTTATTAAAAAGACATAAAACCTGTTATTAAAGGAGGATTGCCTTATTACAGATAATTAATTAAAACAATATTTAGAAAATAGATTGACTAATTGTAAAATGACTGATAAATTTATTGATATATCAGATTCCAAAGGGGGAGTTATATTGAAAATAAGTGATGTGAAATTGACAGTTGTAGGGGTACCAAGACATACCGGCTTTGTAAACAAGCATGTAATTGTTGAAATCATGACGGATGAAGGGGTAACAGGGATAGGCGAAATGTCGGATTTCTCGCATTTGCCGAAGTACGCCGTCGATGTAGTCGATTTGGAAAATGTCCTGAAATCAATGTTACGTGGGCAAAATCCATTTGACCTGACACTGATTAACAACGTTCTCTCTGAAAACTACCCGGCAGTCATGTACTATTACGAGAAAGGCAGCTTTATTCGCAATGGAATTGATGCCGCGTTACATGATCTGTGCGCGAAATATTTACATGTTTCCGTCGCTGAGTTGCTCGGTGGCCGATATCAGGAAAAAATTAAAGTGTGCTATCCAATATTCCGCCATCGTTTTATCGAAGAAGTAGAGGAAAATATTGCCGTAGTTCGAAAGCGCTTACAGGAAGGGTTTGATGTATTTCGCCTGTATGTTGGAAAAAATGTTGATGCAGACGAAGCATTTTTGGCCAGGGTAGCTGAAGAATTTGGTTCAAAAGTCAAAATTAAATCAATCGACTTCAGTCATCTATTAGATTGGAAGGAAACACTTAGAATTGTGAAGCGTCTGGCAAAGTACGACTTTGAAATGATTGAAAGTCCAGCTGTTCGTAATGATTTCGAAGGGCTACGTCAATTTCGGCTGAAAGTCGATCATCCAGTTAGTGAGCATGTGTGGGATTTTCGTCAGCAATATGAAATGATTCGCCATGATTCCGTTGATATTTTCAATATCTCACCAATTTTTATCGGTGGAATTAGCGCTGCCAGAAAAGCGGCTGCGGCAGCCGAGGTTGCCGGTAAAGCCTGCCTGCTCGGGACAACGCAGGAATTATCAATCGGTACTGCGGCGATGGCGCATTTAGGCAGCTCTTTAGTCAACCTGACATATACATCCGATCCGACCGGTCCGAAATTATACACGGATGATATTGTGAAAAAGCCGGTTCAATATGAACAGGGCTATCTGCTCGTGCCTGATCGCGGCCTCCCTGGGCTGGGAATGGAGCTTGATTGGGAGCGAATCGAGCGCTTGCGGGTTCCCGATTTAAGCTGGGGGAATGTCAGCGTACATCAACTTCAGGATCGAACATCCTAAATCTTTTTTTACTGTTTATGAAATATCATATATCAATTTATTATTAGGAGGGGTTTCATTGATGAAAAAGAGACTATTGCTTCTGTTGCTTGCTGTCGGCCTTGTGCTTGTTGTCGCTGCTTGTGGGTCTGCGAATGAGACAAACGAACCAGCGCCGGAAGCTGGAGAAGAGAATGAGGCGCAAAGCGGGGAAGGGGAAGAGGAAACTGCCGGGAATGGAGAGCAAATGATACTTCGTTACGGAGAGCTGAATCCGGATGATCACCCAATTACAGAAGGAGCCTATGAATTTGCTCGTCTTGTGGAGGAAGCGACTGACGGCAGAATTAAAATAGAAATATTCTCGGCAAGTGCCTTAGGCTCAGAAAGAGAACAATTACAGTCAGTCCAGGCTGGAGGCTTGGATTTCTTCCGGCCCAACTCAAGTGCTTTAACAGATTTTGGTGCGGATCCGATGGGAGTGCTTGCCTTGCCATTTATTTTTGAAAATCGTGAGCATCAATGGAATGCGTTGAATGGTCCGGCAGGTGAGGAAATTCTTCAAAGTGTCGAAGAATTCATCGGCGGAATGAAAGGCTTAACCTATTATGATGACGGAGCGAGACATATGTTCACTCAAGGGAGCGCAGTTGAATCGGTTGAAGATATGAGCGGGCTGAAGATCCGTGTGCCTGAGAACGCCATTTTTATGGATATGATTTCAGCGTTTAATGCTGACCCGACCCCAATTAACTATGCTGAGTTGTATAGCGCTCTGCAGACCGGGATTGTGGATGGCGCGGAAAATACAATCGCCGGCTATTTAACAAACTCGTTTTACGAAGTGGCAGAGAATTTCTCATTAACAAGCCACGTTGCGAGTCCCGGAGTCGTCGTTGTATCAGAGATGACATGGAATAAGCTAAGTGCGGAAGATCAGGCGATTATCGAGGAAGCAGCACAGCAATCGTCAGAATTTGTCCGCACGCAAACAGAAAAATTTGAGGAAGAAGCGCTGGCAGAGCTCGAGGAATTAGGTGCAAATATTATTCAATTCGATGATCTGTCAAGCTGGCAGGCTGAAGTAAGCGGACTGTATGACACATATGGCGGAGATTTTGCCGATCTGATTGAATCGATTCGGGCAACGGAGTGACGTGGTTATCAGAGTCCAGAAGTAGGGAATGCGCGAGAATGTGGGTAGGAATGAGCTTCCTGCCCGCCCGTGCATAAGCTTGGTGATCAGGCAAGATGGAGGTGAAAGAAATGGATACGCTTTCCCGATATGCAACGTTAATTGTTGAGTATTTTTCTAAGGCGATGCTTGCTCTTTTGGTGATCATTGTGAGCTGGGTCGTATTTGGCAGGTATGTGTTAAGTACGACGCCGGCGTGGGGAGAGGAATTAGCGAAAATAGTAATGGTCTGGGTTGCCCTGACAAGTGCGAGTATGGCAATTCGGACGGATACTCATTTACGATTATCGCTGCTTGATTTTATTTTACCTGAAAAATATATGAAGGTGGTTCATTGGCTTGTGCTTTTGTTGATGGGGGCGTTCGCGATCTTTTTTATTATAGCTGGTATCCAGCTTGTGCAATTAACAAGTACGAACACATTGCCAGGTTTGCGAATTTCCTCGTCGTGGTTGTATTTAGCGGTTCCTGTTTCAGGGGTGGCGATGCTTGTGCAAATTATTGATAGAGGGAGGAGGATGCTGTGATTAACGACATAACGGCTGTGTACCTTTTGATTGGAAGCTTTTTTCTCTTAATCTTTTTGCGGGTGCCGATTGTGTTCGCGCTCGGAATTTCTTCGATTATGACGGCGTGGTATTTAGAGCTGCCTTTGATGATGATCGCGCAAAGCATTGTTGGCGGGATTAATGTCTTTGTTCTTCTGGCGATCCCCTTCTTTATCCTGGCCGGGGAATTGATGTCCCAGGGTGGTATTTCCTCGCGCCTTGTCCAATTGTCACAGGCGCTTGTCGGCCGATTCCGCGGCGGCCTGGCGATGGTTAATATTCAGGCGAGTATGTTTTTTGGCGGCATCTCGGGTTCTTCAGTAGCGGATACGTCGTCGATCGGCTCGGTGATGATTCCGATGATGAAGAAAAACGGTTACGAGGCTGATTATGCAACAGCGGTGACCGTGGCGAGTTCGGTTCAGGGGGTGCTCATTCCGCCGAGTCATAATATCATTTTATATGCGCTTGTTGCCGGCGGAGGCGTGTCGATCGGTCAGCTGTTTTTAGCCGGTCTTGTCCCGGGTGTGTTTTTAGGAATAGCCCTTATGGTATTCAGTTATTTAGTTGCGTTAAAGCGTAAGTATCCAAAAGGAGAGCCGTACACGTTAAAAGGGACGCTTGTGGCACTGCGTGATTCGCTTTTAGGATTAATGACAGTGCTGATCGTGGTTGTTGGTGTTGTCGCTGGGATTTTCACTGCGACAGAGGCGGCGGCGATTGCTGTTGTGTATGCGCTTTTTGTAACATTTGTCATTTACCGTGAAATTCCATTTTCGCGAATGAATCTCATTTTAAAAAACACGCTTGGAACGATTTCAATTGTGTTCATTTTGATCGGTACGTCGAGTGCGTTTGGGTATTTAATGAATTATTTGAATGTGACCAGCTTTATTGGGGAAGCGTTGTTGAATGTGTCTGATAGTAAAGTGGTCATCCTGCTGCTCGTTAATTTGATCATGCTTGTGTTAGGAACGTTCATGGATATGGCGGCGTTAATTTTACTCATTACGCCTGTCCTCCTTCCGGTTGTCACGGCAGTCGGGATGGATCCGGTTCACTTTGGTGTCGTGATGATGCTGAACCTTGGAATTGGCTTGCTTACTCCTCCGGTGGGAGGTACTCTTTTTGTAGGAAGTGCCATCGGCGGTGTTTCCATTGAAAAGCTCAGTGTGACGATGCTGCCATTTTACTTCGTTATGATTGCTGTTTTGTTGATCATTACCTTTATTCCGGAAATTGTCATGTTTGTTCCGAGTCATTTTATGAAGTAAACAGAAAGGGAGGTTCATATGAAAGTAGCAATTGTAACCGGGGGAGGCTCCGGGATTGGCCGTGCGGTAGCGCTGGAGCTTGCCAAAGAGAACTATGCGGTAGCGGTGGCAGACATTGAAGAAACCAAAGCACAACAAGTCGCCGCAGCGATTGAAAAAGAAGGCGGCGAGGCGATTGCTCTTCAGGTCGATATTAAAGAGGAATCTGCCATTCAGGAAATGGTCGAAAACGCATATCAGCGGTTTGGCCGGTTAAATGTATTAGTTAATAATGCCGGCATTAATTTTACACACAGCGTGGAAGACTGTACCGTTGAGGAATTTGATGAATGTATCGCGGTTAATTTTCGCGGGCATTACCTGGCATCAAAATATAGCATCCCGTATTTAAAAGAAGAAGAAAATAACGCAATTATCCACATTTCGTCCACACATGCGATGCGTACCCAGCCGCGTTTCTTTCCTTATAACGCGTCAAAGAGTGCAATTCTGGCGATGACGAGAAGCATGGCGATTGATTTAAGTGCGTATCGCATTCGCGTCAACGCCATCTGCCCCGGCT
This sequence comes from Halalkalibacter oceani, assembly GCF_040544555.1. NCBI lineage: Bacteria > Bacillati > Bacillota > Bacilli > Caryophanales > Bacillaceae > Halalkalibacter > Halalkalibacter oceani. The sequence goes on along the minus strand of NZ_JBEPKD010000037.1, from coordinate 13,568 downwards.
TTATCAAAACAAATATATTATCACCGGACATTTATCAAGAAGATGGGGCCTATATGAAAAAAATAATGAAATACCATCCGAGTGGAAGAGTGGGGAATCCGGAAGATGTCGCGTATGCGGTTGCTTTTCTGGTTTCCGACAAAGCTGCTTTTATTAATGGTGAGACGCTTGTGATCGATGGAGGGAGAAGTGCTCTCACATATGATCTGGGCGGCATCAATGATTGATGACAACCGGAAGGGAGCGAGATGAAGTGGGGCAAAAAGACCGGCTTTTGTATGTTGGAACGTTTACAGACAAGGAAAGTGAAGGGATTTATCTTTATCATTTTAATGAGGAAAGCGGAGAACTGCGCTATTACGATGTCGTGAAGCAAGTAGCGGATCCATCCTTTATAACGCCCGGTCCAGATCACACGCTTTATGCCATCAACGCCTTATTTGAATATAAAGGCGAGCCGACCGGGGCTGTCAGCGCCTTTTCCATCGAACGCGAGTCAGGCAGGCTGACCCTGTTAAATGAGCGATCTTCCCGCGGGAGGCGTCCTGCTTATGCTTTTGTTGACCGCTCAAAGAACTATGTGCTGCTTGCCAATTATGGTGAAGGAAGTGTTGTCGTCTTTCCGATTTTAGCTGATGGCCGATTAGGAGAGGCAACGGATGTCGTCCAGCACGTCGGAGCAAGCGTCCATCCGAGACAGGAAGGGCCGCATGCCCATTCGATCATCACTGATCCGAGCAATTCATTTGCATTGGTAGCCGATCTCGGGACGGATACGGTTTATGTGTATCGATTTGATGCCGAAAAGGGCAAGCTGGAGCCGCACCGCCGTTATAAGGCAGCGGCGGGTGCCGGTCCGAGGCATCTCGCTTTTCACCCTTCTAATCGCTATCTCGTTATTGTTCACGAGTTGAATTCGACGATGACAAGCTACCGGTGGACAGAAGAGAGTGGCGAGCTGACGGAGCTGGAAACGGTCTCGACGCTCCCACATCAAGCGGACATTGAAAACACGGCGGCTGAAGTGAAGTTTTCCGCTTGTGGCCGGTTTCTCTATGCGACAAACAGGGGAGATAATAGTATCGTTTTCTATACATTTCAGGAGGAGACAGGCAAGCTGCGTTATGTAAATCATTATGACTGCAAAGGAGAGGTGCCGCGACATTTCACATTCTCTCCTGAAGTGAAGTTTTTGCTAGTCGCCAATCAGGAAAGTGATTCAATTGTTTCGTTTCACGTTAACGAGGAGACAGGGGAATTAACCTTTACCGGGAATGTGACGAAAGCCCCTACCCCTGTGTGCTTGCTGTTTTTATGATAAGTCTGTCCTGCTTTTCGCACATTTACAACCGCCAGCAGCTATGATAATATTTGATATATCAATTGGACGAATGGAGATGTCTAGTATGAATAAAGAGTCAGCTGAACAGTCTTTTGAAAAGCTTATTTCTACTAGAACTCGAAATGTGAAATCATTAAGAGAAGTAGTGGTCGAATCATTGCGAGAGGCGATTGTAAGAGGGCAAATCAAAAGCGGTGAGCATTTAAAGGAGCGGGATCTTTCCGAGAAGCTCGGAATCAGTACGACACCGATCAAGGAGGCTTTTCGAATTTTAGGGAACGAGGGATTGGTTGTGACGATCCCTCGAAAAGGGACGTATGTCTCAGAATATGTCGATACGAATATTGAGGAAGTTCTTCAATTACGGGCAGTTGTAGAAGGTTTGTGCGCGAAGTTTGCCGCGGCAAAGGTGAATGACCGGCAAGTTGATAAATTAAAGGCGCAGCTCGCTCTCATGGAGGAACTTTTTGAAAAAAGGGATATTGACGCGCTTGTAGAAGAGAATACGAGATTCCATTCCCTCATTCGGGAGATTGCCAACAATCCGATGGTGACCAACTTACTGAACAATATTTCAAGCTTTGAGACAGCCTTTCGCAAAAGAGCCCTTACAGAGAAAGATGAAATGAAGGATGGTTACTTAGAGCATAAGGCAATTCTGCAAGCGATTATTGAGCGCAATCCTGAACGAGCAGAAGAATTAATGAAACGACATATCAACAGAACGTTGACCAATGTCTTAAAGAAATAATGCTTTATTTCTTTAAGTTTTTATTGATATATTAAATTTCATTTATTGCTTCAGCTCATGAAAAGATGAAAATGGAGGCAAAAAAATGGACTATCAATCATTTGGAAAGAAGTTCGAGGATATTTCAGGCATTACAATTACTCCTTTCAAAGAAGGGTCGAAAGAAATTGATTGGAACGGTGTAAAAGAAAATGTGGAGTTTTTGATTAACCGGGGAGTTAATGTGCTTGTTCCCTGTGGAAATACGAGTGAGTTTTATGCGCTGACATTAGAAGAAGTGAAAGAAGAAATCAGATATGTCGTTGAATGTGCCAATAAGCGTGCTACCGTTTTGGCCGGGGTCGGTTATTCGGTTGCGACGGCGATTGAACTGGGCAACTATGCGAAGGATGTCGGAGCTGATTGCATCATGATTCATATGCCTGTTCACCCTTTTATGACCGATGACGGGGTGGTGGATTATTTTAAATCGATTATTGAAAATGTCGATTTGCCGGCCGTGATTTATTTTAAAAATCCAGCTATCTCAGATCGGGTGTTGGAGGAACTGTCCTCACTGAAAAGGTTAGTTGCGGTTAAATACGCGATTAATGATTTGCCGCGCTTTGCTAGAACCGTTCATTCGATCCCCTCCCATCATAACATTACGTGGGTATGCGGGATCGCAGAAAAGTGGGCGCCATTCTTTTTCCATGCTGGCGCCAGAGGCTTTACATCGGGATTGGTCAATCTTTATCCTGAAAAATCACTCGAACTGCTTGCCGCATTAAAAAAGAACGATGAAACGAAAGTATGGAGCGTCTGGAATGAAGTACTTCCTTTTGAAAACTTACGGGAAAAATACAACAGCGGTGTCAATGTAGCGATTGTCAAGGAAGGGATGCGACAAATCGGTTTAAACCCGGGCGTCACGAGAGAACCTGTCAGCCCATTAAGCGCCGAAGACAAAGCTGCCGTCCGCACCTTGATTCATCAGTGGAACCTTGATATTCCCAAGCAACCACAATAGATCGCGATAAAAAGAAGGCTCAATGTTGCTGATTGATGAGCCTTCTTTTTGCATTAAGAAAGTATAAAAACCTTCGCGTTGATTCGGACAGGCCCCCGGTCCGCGCGTTACACGGATGGCAGAAGCCCCCGTTTTCAGCGATTTCGAAACGATTGTAATCGATTTGCATCCCTTTCTAAGAAAAATTATACAAAGGGGGTTGTCTTTAAAGTTTATTTTTTATATAATATTTTTTGTCAGTAAGAAAGAGTTGTATTTTGGCCCGTTGGTCAAGTGGTTAAGACACCGCCCTTTCACGGCGGTAACACGGGTTCGAATCCCGTACGGGTCACCATTTGCCGGAGGATTAGCTCAGCTGGGAGAGCACCTGCCTTACAAGCAGGGGGTCGGCGGTTCGATCCCGTCATCCTCCACCAGCATACATAGGGATAAAAGCCAACATGCTACATATACTATGCCGGTCTAGCTCAATTGGTAGAGACGAGCAAAAGCATCGTCGAATAAACGGCGAGTTGTCTCGACGCAGCGCGCATCGGAGCAAAAGCTGTCAAGAGGAAGAGACACAGTCTCAGCATAAAGTAAGGAACACTATCCATATTATGCCGGTCTAGCTCAATTGGTAGAGACGAGCAAAAGCATCGTCGAATAAACGGCGAGTTGTCTCGACGCAGCCCGCATCGGAGCAAAAGCTGTCAAGAGGAAGAGACACAGTCTCAGCATAAAGTAAGGAACACTGTCTATAACATGCCGGTCTAGCTCAATTGGTAGAGCAACTGACTTGTAATCAGTAGGTTGGGGGTTCAAGTCCTCTGGCCGGCACTCGAATGATTGTGGAGGGGTAGCGAAGTGGCTAAACGCGGCGGACTGTAAATCCGCTCCCTCCGGGTTCGGCGGTTCGAATCCGTCCCCCTCCACCATTTTCGTTGGGCTATAGCCAAGCGGTAAGGCAACGGACTTTGACTCCGTCATGCGCTGGTTCGAATCCAGCTAGCCCAGCCATTTTTTTATAACCAAGTAGGTAGCTCAGTGACGAGCGAAAGCATCGTCGAAAAGACTTCGAGTTGTTCCGACGCAGCCGGCATCAGAGCATAGCTGGGAAGAGGAAGGAACAGGTGGAGACAACGGAGCAAAACATCGTCCGGAAGCACCATGAGAAGCGACATTGAAACACACATCGGGAGCCATTAGCTCAGTGACGAGCGAAAGCATCGTCGAAAAGACTTCGAGTTGTTCCGACGCAGCCGGCATCAGAGCATGGCTGGGAAGAGGAAGGAACAGGTGGAGACAACGGAGCGAAACATCGTCCGGAAGCACCATGAGAAGCGACATTGAAACACATCGGGAGCCATTAGCTCAGTGACGAGCGAAAGCATCGTCGAAAAGACTTCGAGTTGTTCCGACGCAGCCAGCATCAGAGCATAGCTGGGAAGAGGAAGGAATAGGTGGAGACAACGGAGCGAAACATCGTCCGGAAGCACCATGAGAAGCGACATTGAAAGCACATCGGGAGCCATTAGCTCAGTTGGTAGAGCATCTGACTTTTAATCAGAGGGTCGAAGGTTCGAGTCCTTCATGGCTCATGCTTGTACAAGAGCATCTATTGCAAAAACGGGGCCTTAGCTCAGCTGGGAGAGCGCCTGCCTTGCACGCAGGAGGTCAGCGGTTCGATCCCGCTAGGCTCCATCGTGAATACTAAACACACCTTTAGCGGATTAGGTCTTGGCCTAATGACCGCTGAAGGTGTGTTTTTGTCTGCTATATTGATTGCTTTACCGATGATCCCAATCTAAATAATGAAGGTAAATGGATTTCCAGTAGGTCGTTTACTTTAAGGGAACGGCAAAGCCGGGGAGCCGGGTGCTACGCTTTTACGAAGTTTACCCAACTTTGATGATAACAAGACCCGAAGTACTTATTGTTGGTCGTCTTACCGTGTGTGGCCCACGGTTTTCCTTGTATCTATTTTCGAGGTTTCTAAAATTGCGCCTGCCGCCTACTCCAGATGGCGTGTTTGAGGCGGGAGTGATCTCGTCAAGTTATTGTACTTGTTTAACAGCTGATCGAGCTTCTTGCTGAAGCAGACCATTGGAGCTGAAGGAAGCGGGTTGGTTTTCGCTTTCTCGTTTAACAGCTGGCGGTAATGTTCAATTTCCGCAAGTAATTGTTTTTCCGTGCTCATTCCAAGCCACCCTCTCTACAAGTCGTAAGTACGCTTTTTATATTACTTACATACCCTAATATTTAGTAAAAAAAACACTAATGGCTAATCTGATTTAGGCAAAAGGTATGTTATGATAGAAAGATCAGATTTCATAAAAAATAATGAAACGGAAGACGGAGCTTATCCGTATATAAGTCAGAACGAATGTGGGTAGGGATAGGAACATGGAAACGATAGTAAAAAGGTTAATCCGGGAAGTGAGGAAAGGTGATCAACAGGCGTTTGAGGAAATCGTCGAGCTTTATAAAGACAAGATATACCAAGTTTCCTATCGAATGGTAGGGAATGTGCATGAGGCACAGGATATCGCGCAGGAGGCTTTTCTGCGGGCCTATACAAATATTGATCGTTTTGACAGTAATCGTAAATTCTCTACCTGGTTATTCCGGATCGCCACCAATGTAGCGATTGATCGTTTACGCAAGAAGAAACCCGATTTTTACCTTCAGGAACAAGTAAAAGGTTCTGATGGGTTAACCTTGGAATCCCAGCTTGCTGCTGATACGGAATTGCCTGAGGATCAAGTTGTAACACTTGAAATGCAGGAGTGGGTTCAATCGGAAATCAACCAGCTCCCGCCGAAATATCGGACTGCAATTATTTTAAAATACATTGAAGATCTATCCATTAATGAAATAAGTGAAATTCTTGATATGCCTCCATCCACAGTGAAGACGAGAATTCATCGCGGCCGGGAAGCATTGAGAAAAAGAATGCGTCATGTGTAGGAAGGAAGTGTTTATGAGTGAAATGTGAAAAGCATTATGAGGAGTTAATACAAGCCTTCCTTGATGGTGAAGCCACACAAGAAGAAAAAGAACAGTTAGATGCTCATTTGGCACAATGTCCTTCCTGTCGTCAGCGTTTTACTGAGCTGAAGAAGGTCATTGCCTTTGTCCAAAGCTCATCTCATATTGAAGCCCCGTCTGGATTTACAGCAGGTGTTATGGCAAGATTGCCGGAAAAAAAATCAACGTCAAAGTGGAAGCAATGGACGAGAAGCCATCCTTTGCTCGTTTCAGCAGCTGTCTTCTTTTTGCTCATGTCAATCAGCATCTCGTCTCTCTGGCAGGGCGATGACGAGCAGGTCGTCGTCACGGGGCCGGGTCATGTGATTATTGATCAGGATAAAGGCAAGGTGATTGTGCCGGAAGGTGAAGTGATTGAAGGAGATCTTGTCGTGCGTAACGGAACGCTTCAGATTGATGGCGAGGTGCAGGGAAATGTCCTGCTCGTGAACGGGGATGCGTACTATGCTTCTGCCGGGCATGTGTCGGGAGAGATTGAAGAGGTCAATCAGGTGCTTGAATGGGTCTGGTATCATATAAAAGGATTTTTTAAAGAAGTCGTTGCGATCGTGAAATGATTGGGCGAAATAAAGAAGGATATCTCAAAGAAAACAATCTATTGGGGTATCCTTTTCTATTGATCTGAATAGCTTCATAAAGAGGCCTGCAGCCGGCAGAGAAAGTTTCCCGCGAATAATCTTTGTCAAACTTTGCTAAGCAGGGGTTATTCAAGCTATAATGAAACCTGTGACAGATGATAAGTCGCCTATGGATAGATTGATAAAATGACCGTATTGAGACCGGTATTAAAAAACGGATGAAGTCTCATCAATTGCTTAGTCGAAACGTGTGATCTATGTATTTCGTAAGGGCTTCTCAAAAAAGCCTTTTTAAAAGGTGAAAAAATGAAGCGGTTGTTCTGCGCTGCACAAAGGTAACGGGACAGCAAAATCTGCCCCTACTTGCTTTAAAACAATCGTGCGGACCACATTCCCCGCTTCGTTGATGCTTTTTTGGAACAGCATCATGTATGATAATGGTTTGGAGGAAGAGCCATGTTTTCATTTGAAGATTTTAGTTTGCTTAATTATATCGGGCAAATTGTAGATATATTAGTCGTCACCTACGTAGTCTATAAGGCGATCATGATTATTCGCGGTACGAGAGCCGTACAGCTGCTGAAAGGAATTACCGTTATTCTCGCTGTCTGGTTTCTCAGTAAGTTTCTCGGGCTGCGAACATTGGAATTTCTAATGACGCAGACCGTTACATACGGATTGCTGGCGATTATCATTATTTTTCAGCCGGAGCTTAGACGGGCGCTTGAACAGCTGGGGAGAGGACGATTATTTGCGAGCAGAACGATTCCACAGGATGATACAGTGAAAAAAGCGATTGCCGCGATTGTAAAAGCTTCCACCTACATGGGAAAGCGGCGGATCGGGGCGCTGATGTCGCTTGAGCGTGAGACGGGGATGAATGATTACGTCGAGACAGGGATTGCAATGAATGCCAACTTGACGGCGGAACTGCTGATCAATACGTTTATTCCGAATACGCCGCTTCATGATGGGGCGGTCATCATTAAGGATGAAACAATTTTAGCCGCAGCCTGTTATTTGCCGCTTTCTGAAAATCCGTTTATTTCAAAAGAACTCGGTACGAGACACCGGGCGGCGCTCGGCGTAAGTGAAGTGACCGATTCGATCACGATTGTTGTGTCGGAGGAAACAGGAAATATTTCGCTCACGAAAAATGGTGAGCTGCATCGCGACCTTGACGAAGAACAGCTGAGAGGTCTGCTTGAACAAGAACTATTAGTGGAAGGCAAGCAAACAACCACTTCACGCTGGCAGTGGGGGGGAAAGAAAAATGGATAGACTGTTTAATAGTCATTGGTTCGTTAAGATTATTTCTTTCTTTATTGCGCTAATGCTCTTTACGATGGTAAACCTTGATGATCTAACAAGTCAGCCAGGCGTTCTGCCGACAATCAGTCCGGCTACATACACGCTGGAAGAGGTCGAGCTTAGTGTGCTCTATGATGAAGAGAATTACGCCGTTATTGATCAAACGGAAAGCGTCAGAGTCAATCTGAGAGGGCCGCAAAGTGAAATCATGCTGTTTCAGTTAACGCGGCCAACATATGAAGTGTTTGTCGATGTGAGCGAGCGCGAGGAAGGTGTGCATACTCTTAATGTTCAGCACCGCGGGTTTCCTGAGGAACTGACTGTCTCAATCGTTCCGCAATTTGCCCGCGTTGAGCTTCAGGAAAAACAAACGATTTCTCTTCCTGTTGAAGTTGAACTGCTGCATGCGGAAGAAGTGACAGAGGGCTATACAGTGGGAACGCCGATTGTGAATCCAATCAATGTTGATGTCAGAGCGGCACGGAGCATCGTCTCCCAGGTCGATTCAGCGAAAGTATTTATTGATGTCGCTGGGGCTGACAAGATGATCGAGGAGACAGGGCGGGTGACGCTTTACCAGGCAAACGGTGAAGAAATAGAGCTTGAGCCTGAGCCATCCGTTGTTGACGTCCGCGTGCCGATTACAAGCCCGAATCGGGAAGTTCCGGTGCGCGTCGGCAGAGAAGGTGAGCTTCCGGAAGGGCTCAGCATTCAGGAGGTTCGGCTTGAGCCGGGCGAGGTAACCGTTTATGGTCCGCTGGAGATTATTGATCAGTTACAGGTGATTGAGTTAGGAAATCTTAATTTGAATGAAATTACCGAAAGTGGCAGTTACGAATGGCAGGTTCCCGTTCCACCTGGAGTAGAACAAGTATCGCCTGAGGTCGTGACGGTCACAGTAACAGTGGATCAGGAACAGGAGAGAGAGCTTGCGAACGTTCCAATTGAGATCGTCGGTTTAGCAGATGGCCAGACGGCGACGCTGGCTGAAGCTCCCACTGCTGTCCTGATCGCATATGGAACAGCAGAAATAGTGGAACAGTTGGATATAGAGGATATTCAGGCATATATCGATATCAGTAATTTTCAAGAAGGGGAACACGAAGCAGAGCTGCAAATCAACGGCCCTTCCAATGTCCGCTTCCAGCCTGTTCAGGCAACGATTCCGGTGATAATACGTAATGATGTGATTGAAGGAGAGAATGAATAATGGGAAATTATTTTGGTACGGATGGAGTAAGGGGAGTCGCAAATACGGAGCTGACGCCGGAGCTTGCTTTTAAGCTCGGCAGAATGGGTGGCTATGTGCTGACGAAACATACAGAGAAGCCGCGCGTGATTATTGGCCGTGATACTCGTATTTCCGGCGAGATGCTGGAAAGTGCGCTCATTGCCGGTCTGTTGTCAATCGGAGCTGAGGTGATGCGCTTAGGGGTCATTTCAACACCCGGGGTCGCTTTCTTAACAAAGGCGTTAAGCGCTAATGCCGGAGTAATGATTTCCGCTTCGCATAATCCGGTGCCGGATAACGGGATTAAATTTTTCGGTCCGGATGGCTTTAAGCTGTTAGACGAGCAGGAGCAGGAGATTGAACGGTATTTAGACAGCGAGGATGAGCTGCCTCGGCCGACGGGCGGCGCGCTTGGGCAAGTGAGCGATTACTACGAAGGCGGTCAGAAGTATTTGCAATTTCTGAAGCAAACCGTTCAGGAGGATTTTTCCGGCATTCATATCGCGCTTGATTGCGCGCACGGCTCTGCTTCTTCGCTCGCTCCGCATTTATTTGCCGATCTTGAAGCGGATATTTCGACGATGGGAACCGCGCCGAACGGAGTCAATATTAATGACGGCTGCGGCTCAACTCATCCTGAAGCGCTAAGTACCTTCGTTCTGGAAAGAGGCGCGCAAATCGGGCTAGCCTTTGATGGCGACGCCGATCGCTTGATTGCAGTTGATGAAAAAGGTCAAATCGTCGATGGCGACAAAATTATGTTTATTTGCGCGAAGTATATGAAGGAGCAAGGCTGGCTCAAGCACGGAACGGTCGTTTCAACGGTGATGAGCAACCTCGGCTTTTATAAAGCATTGGAAGAAGAGGGGATCATCGCCAAGCAGACGGCGGTCGGTGACCGTTATGTGATGGAAGAAATGCGCAAAGGCGGTTACAACCTTGGCGGTGAGCAATCAGGCCACATCATCTTTCTCGATCACATTACGACCGGAGATGGGCTTCTGTCCGCGCTTCAGCTTGTGAACATTATGAAGATGACGAATAAGCCGCTATCTGAGCTTGCGGCACAAATGCAGACGTATCCGCAGAAGCTCGTCAATATCCGCGTCAGCGACAAGCATGCGGTCAGCGAAAACGAGGCGGTCAAGGCGGCGATTGACAAGGTCGAAGACGATATGAACGGAGAAGGCCGCGTCCTCGTTCGTCCATCGGGCACAGAGCCGCTCGTTCGCGTCATGGTCGAAGCACAAAGCGAAGAGCTATGCGACCGGTATGTCGATGAGATCGCCACGGTTGTAAAAGCTGAGCTGGGAGCGGAGTAAGAAAAAGAGGCGATGCATAAGCAGCACAAGACAAGCTGCTTATGCATATTTTTAATTATCACGTTTTTCGTGGTGACTTATGAGGGCCGCACGGCAAAGGCATGGAAGCAGAATATATAAAATCATGGGAAAGAGAACTCAATTAGGCGCAGAGCCTGTCTCCGAGCGGTGTTTTCGGGAAATGAGCTTACTGTGTTTCTAATTGACGTTCCGGATTCATTACGGTATGATGGTTCGTGAGTTAAAAAAAGAGAGGAGGATCGAAGTCGTCATTGTAATCAAAGCGCCAGGACTACACACGGACGAGAACGTGTAGTTGACGAGGAGAGGGTTTATCGAGTATTCGGCGGATGCCCTCCGGCTGTAGCATGACAGCCGCTAAGCTTCTGGAGAAAACAGAGAGGCAACTCTCTGCACAAAGCCGGAAGCAGCCATGCCTTCTAATAAAAAAATAGAGAGCGGGGGCAAGTCTGCCCTCAGGTCCTTGCCCCCCACTTGGGAGGTAACTGTTATATGTGTGGAATCGTAGGTTATATTGGGACAAATGATGCGAAAGAAATTTTGTTACGGGGATTAGAAAAGCTTGAATACCGCGGCTATGATTCAGCCGGAATTGCTGTTGTCAATGACGCGGGCGTTCATGTCTTCAAGGAAAAGGGTCGCATTGCCGCGTTACGTCAAATCGTTGCCGAGGATGTCGACGGCCCGGTTGGCATCGGTCATACCCGCTGGGCGACTCATGGTGAACCGAGCCGGGTCAATGCCCATCCGCATCAAAGTGAAACAGCGCGCTTTACGCTCGTGCATAATGGCGTCATTGAAAACTATGAGCAGCTTCGTGCGGAGTATTTAGCCGATGTGACACTCAAAAGCGACACCGATACAGAAATCATGGTTCAGCTGGTCGAGCTTTTTGTGAAAAAGGGAAGCCAGGTCGAAGAAGCGTTCCGTCAAACATTATCCTTATTGAAAGGATCCTATGCGACAGCGCTGCTTGATAAGCAGAACCGTGACACGATTTACGTCGGTAAAAACAAAAGCCCGCTGCTCATTGGCGTCGGAGAAGAAGCAAATGTTGTCGCTTCGGATGCGATGGCGATGCTGCAGGTGACAAATCAATTTGTTGAAATTATGGATGAGGAAGTCGTCATCGTGACGCGCGACGCCTTTACGATTAAAACGCTTGACGGAAAGAAGGTCGAACGCCTTCCTTACACCGCTGAGCTTGATGCGAGCGACATTGAAAAAGGCACGTACCCTCATTTTATGTTGAAGGAAATTGATGAACAGCCTTTTGTCATCCGTAACATTATTCAAAAGTATCAGAATGAAGACGGCACCGTTCGTCTTGACGACGAGATCCGCGGAGCGATGAAGGCAGCAGACCGCATCTATATTATCGCTGCCGGAACGAGCTACCACGCCGGTCTTGTCGGCAAACAGCTGATCGAGAAAATCGCACAACGTCCCGTAGAGGTTCACATTGCAAGTGAATTTCTATACAATATGCCTTTATTATCAGAAAACCCGCTCTTTATCTTCATCTCACAAAGCGGAGAAACCGCCGACCTGCGCGGCGTTCTCGTTGACGTGAAGAAAAAAGGCTATCCGGCATTAACGATTACGAACGTGCCAGGCTCCACTCTCTCACGGGAGGCGGATTTCACCCTGCACACCTATGCCGGACCGGAAATCGCGGTTGCTTCAACAAAAGCGTATACCGCCCAAATGGCCGTTCTTACCCTGCTTGCTGTTGATACAGCGAAAGCAAGAGGGATTGAGCTTGACTTCGATCCGCTGCAGGAGCTGGCTATCGTCTCAAGCGCAATGGAAACGCTCTGCGACCAAAAAGAGAAGCTTGAGCTGATCGCCCGCGATTATCTCGCGGTCACACGCAACTGCTTCTTCATCGGCCGCGCCGCCGACTACTTTGTCTGCTTAGAAGGAGCCCTGAAACTAAAGGAAATCTCCTACATCCAGGCAGAAGGCTTCGCCGGTGGAGAACTGAAGCACGGAACGATCGCCTTAATTGAAGACGGCACTCCGGTAATCGCGATCGCAACCCAGGAGCACGTCAACCTGAGCATTCGCGGAAACGTGAAGGAAGTCGCCGCACGCGGCGCTTATCCATGCATCATCAGCATGGAAGGTCTGGACCAGGACGGAGACGCATTCGTTCTTCCGAAAGTTCACGAATACCTGACTTCCCTCATCACGGTCATTCCGCTGCAGCTGATCTCCTACTACGCCGCTCTGCACCGCGACTGCGACGTCGATAAGCCGCGCAACCTCGCGAAGAGCGTGACCGTGGAGTAAGCTGAGATTTGTGTTCAGTGATAATTGTTGAGTGATAATAAAGTTGTTTAAATCATAATAAAGTCGTTTAAAAACTGTCAGCTGGGAGGACCTACTCAACCCCAATCCCTTGCTGGCAGTTTTTTTGTATGTAGATGATTTTTTGCCACATGACAACTGGAATCGAACTGGAAGAACAACCAAGCCCTCAAAAGTGTGCCGAAATAAAGTTATTTCAAATTCTTATGCAAATAATGATTTAATTTAGGCAAAGGAGAGATTGAATTGTATTTATACCATAAAGTAATGGAACAAGATAGCGGGGTCTATATAAGCCCTAAAAGGGCCTTAGATGAAGGATTGAACAGTAGAACTGTAACAAGGTGGTACACAAATGGTGGTAGCTTATTTCCTGAAATTACAGACCGCTACAAACCGATAAATACTCCAGTTTGGATTGATTTTAAAATAGCTATTGGGGCAGAGCTTGCTCCACCGCCCAAACCCTATTTTAGATTTTCTAATTTCAGCGATAAAATAGCCGTTTTCAATCGAGAACTATCAAGTGATTTATTTGCTTATATAGAGGATGAATATATGGAAGAAGAGACTAACTATATAAAGTCAAGCAGTAATAGGAGAAGGGTAAAGCTTTCGTAAAATAGAAATGTAAGCATGACAAAGAAGCCTATAATGGCC
>NZ_JBEPKD010000036.1:0-20227 GCF_040544555.1 Halalkalibacter oceani | reverse complement strand
GATTAAGCTCTTACGTTAATAAATTGACAGTCGCTTCACGCTGCATCCTGTGCAGGCTCCGCTGACTTTTTTGCGGTGACATTCGTCACCTTTTTCGCTTGGCTTTTGTTCAGTTTTCAAAGAACTCGTTGTCGTTTATGGCGACTTAATTATCATATCAAATACTGACTCGCTCGTCAATACTTTTTTTAATTAAGTTTCATCCGTCATTGGCGACAAGAAATAATATAACATATTTCAAAAGAACAATGCAACTGTTTTTTAAAATTGATTTAAAATCCTTTACTAGAAAAGCAATGACTTAAACAGACCGCTGTCGATTAAGTCATTGCTCGGCCTCTGCTCTCTTGTCGTTAAACGGTCCTCTACCATAAAGAACGCAAATGACCTTTCTGATTAATCACTTCACATACTCATTGCTCACTAAACAATCCTGCAAAACATCAGTCGGAATGACAAACTCGACCACCCCCATATAGCCGGGAGCCACTTCATACTCGTTAAAAGAGATGACAAGCTTATTCTCTTCATTAATATAAAAACTTTGCTCGGCGGCAATCGTGCTGAACCCTTCAGTACCAGTCGGATCATCCGCTGATTCAACAAAGTAGGATATGGAAGAGTCTTCATTCATTTGCTGCGTCATCTGGCTTTTAATATTTTCACTAATTGTATCAATATAGCTGTTATCTTTAAAAAGACTTGGCAAGGTCACGATGACTTGATTCTTCTTGTCAATTGTATCGTATTGAATGGTCGTCATTGAGGAGCCTACCGTTTCCTCCACGTAACGGCCGAGAGATAAAATTTGTTCGGTTTCCGTTTTTACTTCATACCCGCTGTCTACTTTTAACAACCCATCCTCCCCAAAAGCCTCGGCTCGTTCCATCTCAGCCATAAATGCCTCATAAAGAGCCTGCCCCTCTTTTACATATTGCTGATTTAACGTCTCTGCCAATGACGGGTCCGCCAGATTATTTATTTCAGGCACTTTAATATCTGCCTGATAGCCGCCTTCTTCAATGTGATACTCTTTAAAAGTTAATACTTCTACCACCTTCCCGATAAACGGCACGTCAGTTAATGCCTTTGCAAATGCAGGACTTATGTTTAAGCCAGCCGCGAAAATAAAAAAGGCGGCAGCTGTTGCCGCGAGCCAGCGGGCGCGAGGGCGTTGAGCAGGGGATGTTCGCAAAGCTTTTTCAACAACATGATCCAACTCAGAGGGAATCGCGATATTGTTATATTCTTTTTTCCATCGTTTCATTCTATCATCCATTTTGATTTACCCCCTCAATGTTCTCCAACTGTATTCGAAGAATTTTCAGCGCGCGATAGATTCGTGTTTTTACCGTATTCACGTTCAGATCGAGCACTTCTGCCACTTCCTCAATTTTCAAATCCTCCAAAAATCGCAAAACAATGACAGTGCGATAATCAGGGGACAGCTTATTTAAAGCTTCATACAGGTCAAAATCTTTATAATGATCTTCACGCCCGGCGGAATGCCATTGAAGCGTGTGATCATCCACGACCTTCACTTTCTTTCTTCGCCGGAGAAAATCCAATGACGTATTGACAACAATCCGGTAAAACCAGCTTTTTAACGCCCCGCTGTCTTTCAAGTTATTTGTGGCGAGTGCTTTTTGAATGGAATCCTGAACGACATCCAGCGCGTCTTCGGAATTTTGCACATAACTGTAGGCAAGCCGGTAAACATTTTCTTTATTTTGCATAGCAAACTCAGCGATCGCCTTGCTGTGCCCAGCTTTTCTGTTCAATCCCTCTCCCTCCCCTTGTTTCATTCTCGTTAGCTAACGGTCTTTCTATAACATAGACGAATAAGCGCCAGGAAAAAGTTTGCCCCCGCCTAAATTCTTTCTATTCATTATGACACGAAGAAAAAAAGCGGCTCGGTCAAAAGGTTGTTTTTTTCACCTTTTGACCGAGCCACTAAGCAATGAGCGGAATCGCCATGTTTTTCCCTCTCACCTTCGACTTCTGTCCATTCTCTTTCCTACTGCTTTCAAATAATAAATTGCTTCACTACGATCAGCAAAACCACTCCCGGAAGGCCGAGAATTCCCGAGACTGCCGCCGTTACGCCATTAATCGGGATATGAAAATCAAAAAAGGAGCCAAACGCATTGACAAAAAACAGCATCAGCGCTCCAATGATAAATTTAACGAAGACATTCCCTACAAAACGCAGCGGCTTCATCGGCGCACCGACAACTAACAAAAGAAGAATCAACCCTCCCAATAAAGAAAGAAGCACAACCGAATCCATACGACCACTCCCTGGCTTGTCTTAAAAGTTGTTCGCACAACCTCCTATAGACAACCTATGCCAGGAGGAATGAAAAAAGACCGCGCAAACGGTCTCGTTCTACTTGATACGGTTATCTTTTGTCGCGTGTCGCGCTCTAGCTTCCCTCAACAAAAATGAATATAAGGAATCTGTTATCTTTTTTCTTTGCAGCACATCTTCACTCGGCTCCACACTGCGCCTGATTAATTGCTGCTGGCTGTCGAGGCTGCGTTTATGATCTTCTATTAGCTGGATTAAACGTTCATCCTCCTGCGCTCGCAATCGTTGTTTTTTCGAAAAAAACATTTTTTCCCCACCTTACAGCTCTCTGCGACCTTCTATTGCCCGGGACAAAGTGACCTCATCGGCATATTCTAAATCGCCGCCAACTGGAAGGCCGTGGGCAATTCTCGTAACTTTGATTCCAGTCGGCTTCACGAGCCTTGAAATATACATCGCCGTCGCTTCCCCTTCAATTGTCGGGTTCGTCGCAATAATTACTTCCTGAATCGTATCATCCTGAAGCCGCTTTAACAGCTCAGGGATTTTAATATCTTCCGGGCCAATTCCATCCATCGGCGAGATCGCTCCGTGCAGAACATGGTATTTCCCCCGATATTCCTTCATCTTTTCCATCGCGATCACGTCCTTTGCTTCCTGCAGGACGCAAATCGTCGTTTCATCGCGGTGCTTATCTTCACAGATCCGGCAAGGGTCCGTATCGGTAATATTGTGACAGACGGAGCAATAGGTTAGATTCCGCTTGGCGTTCACCAATGCTTTCGCGAAGTCCAGCACATCATCTTCCTTCATATCTAGTACAAAAAAAGCCAGGCGGCTCGCCGTCTTAGGCCCGATACCTGGCAACTTCATAAATCCTTCTATTAATTTCGCAATCGGTTCAGGATATTGCACCTTTTCCCCTCCTAGAACATTCCAGGCATATTCATTCCTTTAGTAAACTTGCCCATATCTTGCTCAATCAGCTCGTCAACCTTCTTCAACGCTTCATTTGTCGCCGCAAGCACTAAATCCTGGAGCATTTCAACATCGTCAGGATCAACGACATCTTCGGAAATGTTCACATCAAGAATGCGCTTGTCACCGCTCGCTACAACCGTCACCATTCCGCCTCCGGCTGTCGCTTCAACGGTTTTCTCCTTTAATTCCTCCTGCGCCTTCAGCATTTGCTTTTGCATCTTTTGCATTTGTTTCATCATATTACCCATATTTTTCATTGTAAACTTCCTCCTTTTCACTTATCCATCTACAATTTCGATTAGTTCTTCTCCTACCAGCTTGATCGCTTCTTCAATCAGTGTATCATTTTCTTCTTCATCGCCGCTTTTTTGCTCATCGACGAACTCCTGCTTCACCTGCTCCCAATGATGATGGAGAATCGTCACAAAGGATGTTTGTCCTTGAAGCGCCTCTTGTAAAATTTGCTCCAGCACAGGGCGAAACTTCGTATCCATCATATCACGATGCATTTCATTTTGGAACGCCAGAACGATCGTACTTGCGGAGGCGGCTACCGGTTTGCTATCCATCAACCAGGCGTGCGCCGGAACGCTTTGCGATTTAATCCGCTCCATCACATCACCCCAGCTCGCCGTCACCTGCTGCAAGCTTCTCTTATCGGCAGCCTTGATCGTTTCCTTCACCTTCGCTGTCGACATTCTGGCCTGCGCCGGAACTTTTTTCGGACGCCTTGCTGCCGGCGCGGCTGTTTGCTCTTTACCTTGTTCAGCGCTGCCGGTTTGCTTCAACTGTTCAAACGCCCTTTCAAGCGTCTGAATTTTTCCTTTCAGCTGCTCCACTTCATCTGAAGCAACCGCAGCGGCTGTCGCTTGAGCCGGCTGTCTGGGCACTTTTTGATTCACGAGCTTCATCAAAGCGAGTTCAAGAAAAATCTTTGGATGAGCAGATCCTTTCATTTCCAGCTGGCTTTTATTTAAAGAATCTATTGATCGATACAGCCATTCCTCATTCACTTCAGCCGCAAGCTGCCTGAACATCTCATCAGGCTTGGCGCGCTCTAGCAGCTCTTCTGCCTGAGGAGCATGCTTATAGAGCAGCATATCACGGAAATAATAGACAGTATCCTCAATCAGCCTCAATGGATCTTTTCCATCCTGAAGCAATTGATCAAGCTCTTCTAATACTTTGACCGTCTCTCCCTCGTGAATCGCTTTAACGATGATCTGCAAAGCATGTTGCGAGACGGCGCCGGTAACAGCAAGCACATCGGCAAGCGTCAACGATTCATCGGCGAAAGAGATCGCCTGATCAAGCAGACTTAAAGCGTCACGCATCCCGCCTTCTGCGGCGCGGGCAATCATCAATAGCGCATCCTCTTCAAAAGAGACTCCGTCATGCTCAAGAATATGAGCTAAACGCCCGACAATCGCCTGGCTTGTAATCCGCTTAAAATCGAAACGCTGGCATCTCGAAATGATCGTAAGTGGGATTTTATGCGGTTCAGTCGTCGCCAGTATAAATAAAACATGACTCGGCGGTTCCTCCAACGTTTTTAATAAAGCGTTGAACGCCCCTGTCGACAACATATGTACTTCATCAATGATATACACCTTATAGCGCACTTCATTCGGAGCGAACTTCACCTTATCACGAATATCGCGAATTTCATCAACCCCATTATTGGAAGCCGCATCAATTTCCATCACATCAACAATCGAGCCATTTGTAATGCCGATACATGCCGGGCATTCATTACAAGGCTCGGCAACAGGAGCTTTTTGACAATTTATTGCCTTGGCAATAATTTTGGCCGCACTCGTTTTTCCCGTGCCCCGCGGCCCCGAAAAAAGGTAGGCGTGGGAAAGTTTTTCCTGCAACAAAGCATTTTGCAATGTTCTTGTTATATGCTCCTGGCCAACCACATCCTTTAACAGCTGCGGTCTCCACACACGATACAATGCTTGATAGCCCACTCTCCTGCTCCTCCTTCCGTGCGTCTTTCTCCATTATAGCTTTAATAGCTCCATTTTCAAAGGCTTGCAACCGAAGAACATCCGGAAGTTTTCAACTGGTTCCCGTCGTCTCCGCCAGCCCGAAGCCCCTCACTCAATAGCTTAAAAGGGGTTGTTCCTAAAGCTTTAGGAACAACCCCTTTTTCATAAAATGAATACCGTGCACCTTCCGTTGATAATGCCACCCCGGGCGTTACCTAAGCAGTTAGCTCGGCTCAGGCGACTCCACGGCACACGAAAGGGTCCACTTACTGCTGCTTCCTTCCGGACCTGACAGGGTTCATGGGTTTCCGTTGCGTGGAACCCAAGCGTCAACACCACTTACTTAGGTCAGACCCCACGGTGACAGAACCTCGAGAAGGAGTTCAGTCTCGCTATAGCGGATTGCGAGTACAGGGCACCGCTACCTCCCCACCTAGCACGGCAAATTGATTAACGTAGTTAGGCGTCTTTATCGACGCATGTTTTAGTATAGAGGTTTTTGTACAAAAAAGCAACAGGAAGAAGGAGGAAGACCATTTTACTCCGTATTGTCGCTTTTCTTGCGCGCTCTCAATTGACGAAAAAAGGACCGCAGCCTCTCAGCACATTCGTTCTCCATACAGCCTGATACAACAGCGGCCGTATGGTTAAAACACGGCTCATCAAGCAAATTCATCAATGTTCCCGCACAACCGGCTTTTGGATCCGACGCCCCGTAGACGACTTTTTCAATCCGCGACTGCACGATCGCCCCGGCGCACATCGGACAAGGCTCCAGTGTGACATATAATGTACAATCGAGCAGCCGCCAGCTGCCAAGCTTTTTACAGGCTTCCTCTATCGCAAGCAGCTCGGCATGGGCGAGCGCCTGCCGATCACATTCCCGCCGATTATGCGCGGCCGCAATCAGCTCATCTCCCCGAACGACAACGGCGCCAATCGGCACTTCCCCAAGCGCCGCTGCCTTATCGGCCTCTTCCAGCGCACGTGTCATCCACTTTTGATCTTTATCCATAGCTCGTCTCCTTTTCCCTCTCTTAAGAGCACTCTCAAAAAACATAGAATGAACGGAGCTTGCACCGATCTCTGCTTCTTCGTACTTTCACGTCTTAAACAAAAAACACTACCGTTTCGCTGGTAGTGTGACTTTTTCAATATGGCGGAGGAAGAGGGATTCGAACCCCCGCGCGGTTTAACCCGCCTGTCGGTTTTCAAGACCGATCCCTTCAGCCGGACTTGGGTATTCCTCCACTTGAACTTGCTGACAAGGAATAATATATCAAATCGATAAATCAATTGCAAGGTATTTTTTAGAAAAAATATAGAGGCCAGGCAAAAGGAAAAACAACCTTTTATCCCAGCCTCCCGAAAGCGGGCAGCCTCTTTCTTTCGTGTCAAACAGACCGCCGCCTCATTTCAAGTATGTTTCATACTCTTTTCTTCTATTATAAGCTTACTGCTCTAACACGACATCCTGAAGACGGATAATCCGCGTTGGATCCTGCCATAGATTTTTAACCTTATCACTTACACCTAGCAAGTATTCCTGATGGTGAATATAAAGCATTGGTGCCTCATCGACCAAAATCTCCTGAATCTGGCTGTAAAGCTCTAAACGCTCATCAGGATCTGGATTTTGACGGGCTTGCTCCAACAAATCATCCAGCTCAGGGTTGCTGAGGAACGTCCGGTTCCCCGGCTCACCGAAGTTAGACGAATGGAACAATGGATACATACCGTAGTCCCCATCACCCGTTACAGTTGTCCAACCAAGGATAAACATATCATGGTCACCGTTCGCTGTCTGGTCAAGATACGCTCCCCATTCGACAACTTGAATCTCTGCATGAACGCCGATTTCCGCTAATGCCGCTTGCGTAAATGTTGCGATATCCATCCGCTCACGATCATCGTTTGTCCAAAGCGTTGTGGAGAAGCCATCCGGATAACCAGCTTCCGCCAATAATTCCTTCGCTCTTTCAGGATTGTATTCTAAGCCAGTTGCATTTTCATCATAGCCAAATACGTCCGGTGCAATCGGTCCGATCGCCGGTACCCCTGCGCCATCATAAATATTCTCAATGATCGAATCCTTATCAATCGCCATTGAAATCGCTTGACGGACAAGCTTATTATCAAATGGTTCTTTCTCAGCGTTGAAGCCAATATACGTTAAGGCGACACTTGGCTGACGGTTCACATGAAGTCCGTCTGTACTTTCAATTCGTTGAACGTCGGCCGGACTTAATGGCTCGGATACATGTGAAGCACCCGTTTCAAGCTCACTAATACGCGTTAAATCTTCCGGTACTACCTTGAACACAACTGAGTCAAGCTTCGCCGGCTCTCCCCAATAATCATCATTACGCACAAGACGGATTTCCGTTCCCGGATTCCAGCTGTCAAACTTGAAGAAGCCTGTCCCAATTGGACCTGCGCTGATCACGCTTCCTGGCTCTTCCCCTGCTTCCATCGCTTCATAATCCGCAGCGATTAATTCACCAGAAATCATTCCGCCACCGTTATGCGCAAGGTGAGCCGGAAGTGGAGCAAATGGATACTCGGTTACAAATTGTACCGTATATGGATCAATCACATTAACTTCTGTAATCATGTCATACAAGAAAGAACGTGGAGAAGCCACTTCCGGATCAAGAATACGTTCAATATTCGCTTTCACAACATCAGCGTTAAATTCTGATCCGTCATGGAAGGTTACCCCTTCACGAAGCTTGAATTCCCATGTTGTATCATCAATTGCTTCCCAGCTTTCAGCAAGACCAGGCTGCAATTCCATATTTTCATCCTGCTTTACTAACGATTCATAAATATTATAAGCAACATTACTGGATGGTGTGTCGTTTGAGCCGTGCGGATCAATCGCTACAGCATCAGACAAATTGGCGATAACCAGTTCGCCGCCTTCACCAGTTCCTTCCCCCGCTTCTTCGCTAGCCCCGTCTTCATCCGGTGTCTGCGCTCCTTCATCAGGTTCACTCGCACATGCCGCCAGCGTAAAAGCCAGCACAAGTCCCAGTATCATTGCAAAAAGTGAATTTTTTGATATTTTCACCGATTATTACCTCCTGTGTCCTTTTTTTGAAAAAATCAATTAAAAGCAATATCAATATAACGTAACTTTTACAAAAAAACAAGAAATTTTTTAAGATTTTCACACGGTAACGCGTTTTAACATCACAGCAATAAGGATTGAAGGACTTTTCTCACAATTTTATTTTTCCAAATAATTTGAACACTCGAATATTCCTAATTATATTAAAAGAATTATTTTACATTGTAATATTCGGCCAAGCTCGGTATAATCAAACTTCGAGAAAGCATTTAAATTGTGTTAAAATTTAAAGCATTTTGAGAAAGGATGAAAAAAATGAGCGAACAGACAATAAATCAGTCGCAGGTCACAAGTCCGCCTCCTAACCCTCGTATTGAGAGTTGGAAAAACTTTTTTACTAAGCTTCGAAAAAATAAAGCGGCTATGGTTGGTGGACTTTTAATTTTGTTTTTTCTATTAGTGGCGATCATCGGGCCCTTTCTTACCCCTTATCAGCCCAATACTCCTGATTATGCAAATAAGCTTGCTTCTCCTTCCGCCGATCATTGGTTCGGGACTGACCATCACGGAAGAGATATTTTCACAAGAATTATTCATGGGATGTCACTTACCCTTTACGTCGGCGTCGTTTCCGTCTTGATCGGAGCGGTTATCGGTGTTTTGCTTGGTATTACCTCCGGTTATTACGGAAAGCGCGTTGATGCGTTTATTATGCGCTGTATGGATGTATTACTGGCTTTCCCCGGCATTCTGTTAGCGCTGGCAATCGTCAGTGTGCTCGGACCAAGCTTAAACAATGTTATTATCGCTGTCGGGATTTTTTCCATTCCTGTCTTTGCCCGGATTGTCCGCGGGTCAACGCTTGCCGTCCGGAAACTGGAATACATTGATGCTGTCAAAGCGCTCGGTGCGAGCGACGTGCGGATTATTTTTAGACATATCCTGCCAAATGTCACCTCTCCCCTTATTGTCCAAGCTACATTAAGCATTGCGACCTCAATTTTGACCGCGAGTGGCCTTTCTTTCCTTGGATTGGGCGCACAGCCGCCAACTCCGGAATGGGGAGCAATGCTTAGTGATGGTCGGAATTTTATGTGGGATGCACCGCATGTCGCATTTTTCCCCGGAATTGCGATCGTGATTGTCGTGCTGGCATTTAATATTTTCGGTGACGGATTAAGAGATGCCCTTGATCCTAAGATGAAAAACTAGAAAAGAGGTGCAAAACATTGTTTACTTTTATTGTTCGACGAATCATCCAAACAATTCCCGTTTTAATAGGTGTCACGATTCTGACGTTCAGTTTGATGCACCTCATTCCTGGTGATGCTGCACAGATTATGGCAGGGGAAAGTGCTTCTCCGGCTCAAGTGGAGCAAATGCGTGAACGGCTCGGCTTAAATGACCATGTCGTAGTCCAATATTTCAAATATGTCGGCAATGCCATTCAAGGTGACCTTGGCTCTTCTGTCAGAAGTGGCCGGGATGTGACCTCCGAAATTGGGGCCCGCTTTTGGGTAACGGTCGAGCTCGCCGTCTACAGTACGATCCTGAGCGTTTTTATCGGGCTGATTGCCGGGATTATCTCAGCAACAAAGCATTATACGCTGACCGATGCCATTATTATGATTATCGCTTTGTTTGGTCTCTCAATGCCGAACTTCTGGCTCGGCCTGATGCTGATTCAATGGTTTGCCAGCGGCTTTGATGTCTCGCTGTTCGGCTTCTCCTTCCATACCGGCTGGTTTGCCTCGTCGGGCTGGGGCTCCTGGCAGCAGGTTGTCCTTCCGGTTATTACACTTGGAACAGCCGGTGCGGCGATTATTGCCAGAATGACGCGGTCGAGCATGCTTGAAGTCATCGGCCAAGATTATATCCGTACCGCACGGGCGAAAGGCGTTAAAGAACGCGTCGTTATTTACCGTCATGCGCTAAAAAATGCGCTTATTCCGGTTGTCACAGTTGTCGGAATCCAGTTCGGCACATTGCTTGGAGGCGCGGTACTGACCGAGACGGTTTTTGCGATCAACGGCCTTGGACGTTTCATCATCGATGCGATTCGCGCCCGTGATTTCCCTGTCGTTCAAGGGACGGTGCTTGTCTTTTCATTGTTGTTTGTTTTTGTTAACTTACTTGTCGATATTGCCTATCGCTTTTTAAATAAACGGATTGATTTAGATTAATCATTTACCAGGAAGGTGGGAAGCTTCATGACGGCTCATGTTCATGACGATAAGCCGATCCTCGAAGTCCGCGATCTCCGCACGTCCTTTTTTACAAAAGGCTTTGAGATCAAGGCAGTGGATGGCGTTAACTTTTCAGTTCCCAAAGGAAAAACACTTGGAATCGTCGGAGAATCAGGATCAGGAAAAAGCATCACGTCTCTTTCGATTCTTCGTTTAATTCAAAGCCCAGGTAAAATTGTCGGGGGCGAGGTTCTCTTTAAAGGCGAGAATCTCGTTGAAAAAAGTGAAGCAGCGATGCGAAAAATTCGCGGCAATGAAATCTCGATGATTTTCCAGGAGCCGATGACTTCGCTGAATCCGGTTTATACGATCGGCCAGCAAATCGGTGAGGCTTTTAAAATTCATGAAGGGGCGGGCAAAAAAGAAGCAATTACCCGCTCGATTGAGATGCTGAAGCTCGTTGGGATTCCGGCTCCGGAAAAACGCGTCCATCAATACCCGCATGAACTGTCCGGCGGAATGCGGCAGCGGGTTATGATTGCGATGGCGCTTGCCTGTAATCCTGAGCTGCTAATTGCCGATGAACCGACTACCGCTCTCGATGTAACGATTCAGGCTCAGATTCTTGAGCTAATGAAAGACTTGCAAACACGTCTTGGCATGTCAATCATTATGATTACCCATGATCTCGGAGTCGTCGCGGAAACTTGTGACTATGTTGCCGTAATGTACTGCGGGAAAGTGATCGAATACGCAACCGTAAACGATTTATTTAAAAATCCGCGGCACCCTTATACAGTCGGGCTGCTGAATTCCTTGCCTCGTCACGATATCGATCTCGGCGATGAGGAACTGTCTGTCATTAAAGGCTCGGTGCCTAATCCGACGGAATTGCCGAAAGGCTGTCGCTTTGCCCCGCGCTGTCCTCATGCAAGTAAAGTATGCGTCGATAAGCTTCCTCAGCTTGAGGAAGACGACAATGGAAATCAGATTCGCTGTTGGATTTACTCAGACGAGTGGGATGGCGATCCGGAGGTGGACATTCATGCAGAAAGAACTACTTAAGGTAGAAGAATTAAAGCAGCACTTTCCGATTAAAGGAGGCTGGCTTGGCCGGACGGTCAATCATGTTAAAGCCGTCGACGGCGTTTCCTTCACCGTTTACGAAGGGGAGACAGTCAGCATCGTCGGAGAATCAGGCTGTGGAAAATCAACAACCGGACGGGCGATTCTCCGTCTTGATGAGCCTACTTCAGGTGAGGTGCAATTCGATGGAGAGGACCTGCTTTCCTTAAGCAAAGCGGATATGCGCAAAAAGCGGAAAGACTTGCAGATCATTTTCCAAGACCCTTACGCGTCGATTAACCCGCGACAAACGGTGCGTCAAGTGTTGGAGGAAGCGATGGCGATTCAAAATGTCGTGCCGCGCGAGCAGCGGGCCGAACGGATTCGCGAATTAATGGAAACAGTCGGATTAGGTGCTCATCAAGCGGATCGCTTCCCGCACGAGTTCAGTGGCGGACAGCGTCAACGGATCGGTATCGCCCGTGCTTTATCCGTCAATCCGAAGCTTATTATTTGTGATGAGGCCGTATCGGCGCTTGACGTTTCCATTCAGGCTCAGGTCATTAATTTGTTGAAGAAGCTCCAGCGCGAGTTCCAGCTCACTTATTTGTTTATTTCGCATGATCTCGGGGTTGTTCGTCATATTTCGGATCGCGTCATCGTGATGTATCTCGGGCGAATCGTCGAAATCGGTGACAAGAAATCCGTCTTTGATAACGCGCAGCATCCCTATACGAAGGCGCTCCTATCAGCGATACCTGTTCCCGATCCTGAAAAAAACAACGAGCGGATTTTGTTAAAAGGAGATGTCCCATCTCCGATTAACCCACCGGAAGGCTGCCGCTTTCATACACGCTGTCCTTTCGCAACGGATAAGTGCCGCACGGAGACACCTGAACTTCGTGCCGAGGATTATATGAAGGAAGGTCACCTGGCCGCCTGTCATTATATGAAAGAAATTGAGGCTGGCGAGATGCAGCCCAAATAAGAAAAGACGCCTGTGGCGTCTCGTTACAATCATTTGCGGAGAGCTAAAAGCAAGTAACGTGCTCTGCCAAAGCCCTTATCTTAAAAAGGATTGTCCCCTGCGCTTCATGCTTTAGGACAATCCTTTTTTTGCCTTCTACTAGTTCGGCACGGTGATTTTGTCTACGCCACCCATATAAGGGCGCAGCACCTCAGGAATGACGATTGATCCGTCTTCCTCCTGATAATTCTCCAGCAGCGCAGCGACCGTACGGCCGACTGCAAGGCCTGACCCATTCAATGTATGGACGAATTCCGGCTTGGCCTTTGGCTCTGGACGATATTTGATGTTGGCCCGTCTCGCCTGATAGTCCTCGAAGTTACTGCATGAAGAAATTTCACGGTAAGAACCGTAGCTTGGAATCCACACTTCAATATCGAATTTTTTCGCTGCGGTAAAGCCGAGATCAGCCGTACACATACTTAGCACACGATAAGGAAGCCCTAACAGCTGCAACACCTTTTCTGCATGACCGGTAATTTGCTCAAGCGCCTCATAAGAATCCTCAGGCTTCACAAAGCGCACAAGCTCAACTTTATTGAACTGGTGCTGCCGGATTAAGCCTCGTGTATCGCGGCCGGCAGAACCCGCTTCAGAGCGGAAATTGGCGCTGTATGCCGTATAAGCAAGCGGCAATTGCTCCGCTGATAAAATTTCATCACGATGCAGATTTGTGACCGGAACTTCTGCTGTTGGAATTAAAAAGTAATCTTCCTCACGGATTTTAAATGCATCCTCTTCAAACTTCGGCAGCTGTCCCGTCCCGGTCATGCTCGCCCGGTTGACCATATAAGGCGGTAAAATTTCAGTATAGCCATGCTTGTCCTGATGAAGATCCATCATAAAATTGATCAGCGCGCGCTCAAGTCTCGCTCCAAGCCCTTTATAAAACACAAATCGGCTCCCCGTTACTTTCGCCGCACGTTCAAAATCAACAATATCGAGGGCAGAAGCAAGATCCCAATGAGGCTTTGCTTCAAAATCAAACGAACGGACTTTGCCCCATGCTCGAATTTCGACATTGTCATCCTCCGACGCGCCGACCGGTACACTTTCATGCGGCACATTCGGAATCGTCAGCAAAATGCCTTCCAGCTCCTCCTCTACGTTGCGAAGCGCTTCATCAAGCGTTTTAATCCGTTCCGATACTTCCTTCGTTTCCTTAATTAAATGATCGGCATCCTGTTTCGCCCGCTTTAACTGAGCCACTTCCTGCGATACTTGATTGCGGCGGCTCTTTAATTCTTCCACTTCTACGATGATGGCCCGTCTTTTTTCATCTAATTCCGCAAATCTGTCTAAACCGGAGATATCTTCTCCTCTTGTTTGCAGCCTTGCTTTAATTGACGCTAAATCGTTACGCAATCTCTTTATGTCCAACATGTCATAATCCTCCTATCTAAGCTCGTTTCTATTTTAGCAAAAATTGCTCTAAAAAAGCGACACCGGTACATGAGAAAACCGAACAGCCTCTTTCTTCTAATCGTGAAAAAAGCTCTCGTCCCTTCTTTTCCTGGAAAGAAGGGACGAGAGCTTTCCCGCGTTGCCACCCTAATTGCAAAGACGAATGAATTCGCCCTTGCCACTTAGACTGATAACGGCAGCTAGCCGGAAAAGCTTCGCTCAAGCTTCTGCTTTTCACTCAAAGGGGGATTTCCATCCAGGCTTTGTCCGATTCGCACCTGCCATCGGCTCTCTGTTGCAAAGCACAGGATGTACTTGTCCTTTTCAACGCTTTATTTATTCAATGATTGCTTCGTTTCCTTGACCATCTTCACAAAAAACTGATGAAAGCGGTGGTCATCAGTAAGTTCCGGATGGAAGGAGCAGGCAAGAAAATTCCCTTGCCGCGCCGCTACGATTTCATCACCGTACTTCGATAACACTTCGACGTCTGTCCCGACTTCAACGATGAGCGGAGCACGGATGAAAACCGCGCGGATGTCTTCCCCGACGCCTGTAACATGCAAATCTGTTTCAAAGCTTTCCCGTTGACGACCGAACGCATTACGCTGCACCTTCATCTTCATCACAGCTAAATGTCCTTCCGGATAGCCGACAATCTCTTCTGCCATTAATATTAATCCGGCGCATGTCCCAAATATCGGCTTATTTGCCTCGGCAAATTGCTTCAATGGTTCAAAAAAACCATATCGATCAATTAGCCGGCGCATCGTCGTGCTTTCTCCGCCGGGCAGCACAAGGCCGTCCAAATCTGCAAGCTGCTCGACTTTCTTAACGACGACGATTTCCGTCTCAGGCGCTGCAAGACAGTTGACGTGCTCGCGTACAGCTCCCTGTAATGCTAATACTCCAATTTTCACCATGGCATGTTAACGCCCTTTCTTCATCACGTTTCAGCTTACCAGCCGCGCTCCTGCATGCGTTCTGACGGATTTAAAGAGGAAATCTCAATTCCCTTCATCGCTGTTCCGAGTCCCTTTGAAAGCTCAGCAATTAATGCATAATCCTCATAGTGGGTAGTCGCCTCGACAATCGCCCGGGCAAACTTTTCAGGGTTGTCTGACTTAAAGATACCGGAACCGACAAATACACCGTCAGCGCCAAGCTGCATCATTAGCGCTGCGTCCGCAGGAGTCGCCACACCGCCGGCTGCAAAGTTAACAACCGGTAGCTTACCAGTTTCTTTAATTTCAAGCAGCAGCTCAAGTGAAGCGCCAAGGTTCTTCGCTTCCGTCATTAGCTCATCCGTTGACATTTGCGTCACCTTGCGGATTTGTCCTTGAATCATCCGCATATGACGAACAGCCTCGACAATGTTTCCTGTTCCCGGCTCACCTTTCGTCCGGATCATGGAAGCACCCTCACTGATCCGGCGCGAAGCTTCGCCTAAGTCACGTGCTCCGCATACGAATGGTACAGTGAAATCACGCTTATAAAGATGAAAAACCTCATCCGCAGGTGTAAGCACTTCACTTTCATCAATGTAGTCAACACCCATTGCTTCAAGTACACGCGCTTCGACAATATGACCGATGCGAGCTTTTGCCATAACAGGAATCGATACAGCATTCAACACTTCCTCTACAATCGTCGGATCAGCCATCCGGGCAACACCACCGGCTGCGCGAATGTCTGCCGGCACACGCTCAAGCGCCATTACCGCTACCGCTCCAGCCTGTTCTGCAATCTTCGCTTGTTCTGCGTTAACGACGTCCATAATGACGCCACCCTTTTGCATTTCTGCCATACCCCGTTTGACTCTGTCAGTTCCTGTTTGACTCATGTATAATTCCTCCTATACCGTTCCTCTAAGTTGGGTTTACCATCTTTTATAGTATACCTTAAAATCACACATATTCGCATTGTTTTCAGAAAACTATTTACGAGACTCGTCCAGCTGCTAGAACCAGCCTTTCACCATATCAGCAGCGCCATTCCAAACGCCTGAGAAAAAGCCGCCGATCGCTCTCATGCTCATCGTAAACCAGCCTGCACGTTCAACTGCCGCGCTTGTTATGACCGCTACTTCTTCTCGCTGATCCGCATATAAAAACTCTTCTTCCTGCTCACCATCGTACTGCAGCGCCAACGTTCCCACTTGATGTCCAGCCTCAACCGGAGCCTCTAACGCTCCATCCTCATTAAGCTGATTCTGATCAAGTTCAAGCACTGGCGAATATAGCTCTTCTTCCCCGTTTAACACAACGGTTGAGAGAGGAGCCGCGCTGGCAATGCTAACGTCTTTCTCTTTTCCTCCATGAACAGGAAGTAACTCTTGTCCTTCCGGAATATATCCGTCTCCAACCATTTCCATATGGGTAAAGCTAGAAAAACCATAATCAAACAGCTTTTCTGTCTCATCAAAACGGGCATCACGGGAAGCGGTACGCATCACAACAGAAATGAACCGCATGCCATCTCTCTCAGCTGTTCCTGTAAATGCATTCCCAGCCGCTGCCGTATAACCGGTTTTCAACCCGTCTACACCTTCGTAATTATGCTGTTCTTCAATCCCCGAAAGCATCCAGTTCCAATTTCGCATTTCAATTTGTTCGTCAGGACCCGCTTCAAATGTTTTCGTCGGAATACTTGCCGTCTCCAACACCTCAGGGTAATCACGAATCAAAGAAAACGCCAGTTTAGCCGTTGCCCGCGCCGACATCATATTTTCATCCGATTCCCCTGTACCGTCCGGATGGTTGCCGAGCAGATCACTATTATTCAATCCAGTGGAATTGACAAATTGATAATCTTCAAGGCCTAACTCCGCTGCTTTATCGTTCATCATTTTAACGAACTCTGTTTCAGAGCCCGCAATCAACTCAGCCAAAGCGATTGTCGAAGCATTCGCTGAATAAATCGCTACTGATTCGTAAAGCTGTTTAACCGTATACGTTGCATCCTGTCGAAGCGGAACATTCGACAAGTCAATATACAAGGAAAGACTTCTGACAAAATCACTAATTGGCACCTCTTGCTCCCAACTAATGGTTCCGTTATTAATCGCTTCTAAAATGAGATACTCACTCATCATTTTCGTCATACTAGCCGTTGGCAAAATTTGATCAATATTTTTCTGGAATAAAATTTTCCCTGTACCTGCGTCGACTAAAATCGCTGATTCAGCTTCTAAATCAAAAGAAGCCGCGGCATGTTGATTTCCTACAAAAGCAAAAAACAACGCCATTGTCAGCAATAAGATAAGTGATTTTTTTCTTACTTGCTGTTTCACCCTTACACCTCCACACCTTTTCACATAGACGTTATTTTACCACACCAAAGCATAAAAAAATAGATAGAGAAGACCTCTATCTATTTTTTCATAATCTCTTATAAGGAATAGTTTGGCGCTTCCTTCGTAATTTGAACATCATGTGGATGACTTTCCCGTAGTCCTGCTGCTGTTATCCGGATAAATTGTCCATTTTCACGTAAATCCTCTAACGTTCTTGTTCCGCAGTATCCCATACCGGCCCGAAGTCCGCCGAGGAGCTGGTGAATGGTATCATGCAATGGTCCTTTGTAAGGAATTCTGCCTTCAATGCCTTCCGGAACCAATTTTTGTGCGTCTTCCTGGAAGTAGCGGTCCTTACTCCCCTTTTCCATTGCGCCGAGAGAGCCCATACCACGATATACTTTAAATTGACGACCTTGGTAAATTTCACGCTCCCCTGGGCTTTCAGAAACGCCAGCAAGCAGGCTTCCAAGCATTACAGCATGTCCTCCGGCTGCGAGAGCCTTAACAATATCGCCGGAATACTTAATACCACCGTCAGCAATGATCGGCACACCATGTTTGGCCGCCTCTGTCGCACAATCGTAAACTGCCGTAATTTGCGGCACGCCGATTCCCGCTACAACCCGTGTTGTACAGATCGAACCAGGACCGATTCCGACTTTTACGACATCGGCTCCCGCTTCAATTAAATCACGCGTCCCTTCCGCCGTCGCCACATTCCCTGCAATAATCGTTAAATCAGGGTAGGACTGACGGACTTCACGAACCTTGTCTAACACACCCTTTGAGTGACCGTGAGCGGTATCAATCACAATCACATCGACGCCGGCTGCTACTAACGCCTCAATCCGCTTATCGGCATCGGCAGACACCCCTATCGCCGCGCCAACGACTAAGCGTCCTTGTGAGTCTTTCGCCGAGTTCGGGAATTCAATCACTTTTTCAATGTCTTTAATCGTAATTAGTCCTTTAAGCACGCCTGAATCATCAACAAGCGGCAGCTTTTCAATCTTATACTTTTGCAGGATCTTTTCAGCGTCAAGCAGCGTCGTACCAACAGGAGCAGTCACAAGATCCTGCTTCGTCATCACTTCATCGATCTTGATCGAATAATCTTCGATAAAACGAAGGTCACGGTTCGTTAAAATTCCGACAAGCTTTTGTTGCTCATCAACAATCGGCACTCCAGAAATACGGTACTTTCCCATCAAATGCTCCGCATCAAATACTTGATGATCCGGTGTTAAGTAGAAAGGATTGGTAATAACACCACTTTCCGACCGTTTAACGCGATCTACATGCTCCGCCTGCTTTTCAATCGACATGTTTTTATGGATAATACCAAGTCCGCCTTCTCTAGCCATTGCGATCGCCATTTCTGCTTCTGTAACAGTATCCATCCCCGCGCTAATAAGGGGCATGTTTAATTGCAAATTGTCACTTAACGCTGTCTTAATTGAAACATCTCTAGGCAATACTTCCGACTTTGCTGGTACGAGAAGAACATCATCAAACGTTAGTCCCTCTTTTTGGAATTTATTTCCCCACATACGATCCATCCTCCCTCAATCCTTTATTTTGTACGTCAAAATATTATTAGTAGCTTATCAATTGGGTAAACTACTGTCAAGAATACTATTATTAATGTATTTTTTAGAATTTACTGAACAATTGGAGCGATTGACATGGATAAACCATTAGCCGAACGTTTTCTACCTTTTTATTCCGCCGCCTTCACCAGAACCTATTTGACAGAGGCATATGAAACACTCCAAATCCCGCAGGCAAAAGCGAAAAGCTATCATACCTGCTATTCATTTATTTATCATCTTCAACAGGGAGAGCTTTATATAAAGCAAGCACACACTTCACCGATAGAACTTAAACCGCTCTTGCTTTTTTATGGCTTTATTCAATTATTGAAAGCCTGTATTTTAACAAGAGATCCCGACTATCCGCAAAATAGTGATGTCCTCGCTCATGGAGTATCAACCCGCAAACGAAAAAAAGCCGCCTACTGCTTTTTAGACGACGAGGTTAAAATTCAAAAAAACGGCCTTTTTTCGCACTTATTAGACAAAATGTTTCACATGAAACATAGCTTTGAAAAGTATCAAATGAGAACCTTACTCCAGCACATCGCTGATCTCCATCCTTTGTTTCTAAAAATATATAAACATGATCTTTCCTATAAAGGGACATTCAGCGGGTCCTCTCTTATTTTCCCTGCTCAATTGCTGGATTCCTATCATATGACGCCGAATCGCTTTGAGCAATATATCGAAACATTCCCGCACAGTCGCTACAACTCTCATCTGAGAATTAAGGAAGAGGAGGAATTGCTTTATATTCCGTTACGCAATTCCCCTTCTTCTTTAGATGTGTCGCCTTGGCTCATCGACCAGGCTGGTGATATTTATATCCTGAAGAAGCGCCATGATAAGACACCATGTAAATTGCCAGAACCAGCCATCCACTATTTGCTCCTCTATAACCTGAGCATGATCTCCAGATATGAGACAGAATGGTGGGGCGAATTAATCCATACATTTAGCGGCACGGATTACCCATTCATCGTTTATTACCTTACAGTTGCAGAAAAGAAACTCCCAACCTTAATTTCAAACTTTCTTCAAAAAAAATGAGCGGCACTTGGCTTATACCAATGCCGCTTATGAAATTTGTTTACTGCTTCTCCGATAATTGAGGCCCTACTCTCTTTCTTCCAGACAAACTACCTCCCACAGGCTGTTGTTTACTCACACAGTACCCATCGGCTTTTTCACAGAAGCCGCTCGTTCTTCCGAACGAGTGCTCTTCGCGCCTTGTGCGTTATCCTTTGTGCAATAAAAAAGCACAATCCGCTTGGATTGTACTTTATCGCCCGG
>NZ_JBEPKD010000035.1:0-23354 GCF_040544555.1 Halalkalibacter oceani | reverse complement strand
ACCGCCACGATCTTTTAAAGCCCGTTGTGAGTGGGTTTCTCACAACGGGCTTGTGGCGTGTGAAGCCATTGCCAGTAGGTCCAAAGCTAGTTTTGGCTCAAGCTTTTTTTTGAAAATGCGTTTTTAATGAAAAAAGCTGCCTCATTAATGAGACAGCTCAGCAATTATTCTTCCCAGACCTTTACTTCCTTCATCACATCGCCCTGGTTGATCCGAAGCACAGTGTCCATCCCTTCTGTCACTTGGCCAAAGACAGTATGGACGCCATCAAGATGCGGCTGCGGCTCATGAACGATGAAAAACTGACTGCCGCCCGTATCTTTGCCGGCATGCGCCATCGAAAGCGAGCCCGCCACGTGCTTATGCGGATTGCCTTCTGTTTCACATTTAATTGTATAGCCGGGACCTCCCGTCCCATTCGGTACTGTCCCTATAAAACATGGTCAATTCTACCGATAGTAAAGATTGGATTTAGTTCATCTTTCTTCCACTCTACATATTTAACAATATCGGATATCATTACTTTCTTGGTTTCCAAATCTGCATTATCATATCTTTCTTCCCAATTATGCAATATTTTATTTACACTATCTATTTCATTAGACTTCTCCTTTAAAGTCTTAATTGCTTCTTGCAAATTTGTAATATTGTTATTTATTTCAGTAATCTCTATTTCTGTTTGAGAGATGGATTTATTTAATATTTCAGGAGAAAAAGAACTTTCCCCCATAAGCGATTTAGGAATTTCTTCATTTAAAACATTAAGATATTTTCTTTTTTTTGATAATAAGCTTTCGAGCTGTTTTAATTCTAGCTCTTTCTCAATAGTCTTACTGTCTTTTTCTTTTTCAAATTCTTCAGTGATATGTGACATATTTAAAGTTCTTAAATATGATTTGGTAAGACTCTCCATCATTGAATCAATTGTCTTTGCCCCCACTTGTTTCTTTTCATGATGTATAATTCCATTCTGTGCATTTTTACATCTGTATCTATAGGTAATCATCTTAGTTGTTTTATGATCAGTCTTCCTTTTGTACGTTTTATAAGAAAAATCTGTTTTCATAAATTCACCACAGTAACCACATTTGATTAATCCAGATAATAAAACTTGACTTGAATGTGGTTTTCCACTCTTAAATTTATCGTTCTCTTTCTTATTTTTAAACTTTCGTTTATTTATCAATTCCATAGATTTATAAAAAATGTCATCTTCGACAATTCTCAAAGTCTCATTATAAGGTTGAGTTTTAAATTCTATATTATCACTGTCATGATTAACGACACCATATCTTTTTCTTCCAATATATATAGGATTCAGTAATAATCTCCATATGAATTTATCGTTAAACTTCTTTCCAAATTGATTTACATATCCTCGCTCATTTAAATAGGAAGCAATTTTATGCCTCCCATAATTTTTGAATGCAGATAACTCAAAAATTAATCTGATAACTTTTGCTTGACTTTCATCCACCTTAAGCTCTTTTAGAAATCTATCTTTTTTGGGATGTTTTATATTTGTATCAACAAGTTTGTAACCAAATGGAGAATTTCCTCCTGTATATAGACCTTGTTCATTCATCTGTTTAAGTTGTTCTGTTACACGTATCGATGTTTTTAAACTCTCACCTTCGGCTTGCCAATATCGTATATAATTAATCAGTGAATCCGTATGATCTTCTGACTTTAATTCTCCTTCATTTACACTATAGACACTGACACCATTTTTTTTCAGAAATTCTATTATAAAAGGAGTTTCGTCTTTTTTTCTGCCTAGTCGATCTGAGAGAAAGATTAATAGAATATCAAAATCGCCTCTAACAGCCCCTTCTTTAATTTGAGTCAATTCATCTCGATCATCTGCGCTCTTTTTCCAGCCTGAAACCCCTCGTTCATACAGCTCATTTGTAATTTCCCAATTAGGATTTTGCTCAACCATTTTATAACAAGCATTACGTTGCATGGGAATATCTTCATCGGCATTAACTTGTGATTTCGTTGATACACGATATAATGTCCAAACTCTTTTTTTATCCATGTGTTTCCCTCCTAATGACCATAAGACTATTATAAAACAAAAAGAAAGAAATCAAAAGATTTCCTTCTTAAAAAAATTCTTTATTGACAGAAGTGCTTTTTCATCTGCCCCAGGCAATCCTAAACAAGTAATAGTTACCTTATATCCATTGATTTTATCTACGGATTTATATATGGTTTTACCATCTGACTCTAGTTTAGTGTATTTATGGTTTGCAATAATAACCTCACTCATCTGAATCACCATCCTGTAATTCAGATTTATGATTATGTATGTATATTTTATTTGATTTACTTTTTTCTGGTTTATATGGTTTTATCCTAAATTCGTTGTCATTGCAATAAAGTTTCATGATTTCAATTGGTCTTATATTTCGATGGATTTCTTTTAATGATTCATACACGCTTTCTTTGTAATGAGGTGCAATAATAATCATTCTTGTTGTTTCATCAAAAACTGATGGGTAATATATTGACTGATATATCTCTCGCCCATCTGATGAGTAACTCTTTACTTCAATTATAGTTAAAACATTATTGCGATCTTTGGCAATAATATCAATAACTCCGTTTTCGATTTTCTTTTGTGTTCCAATTATCCTCATACCATTTTCTAAGATATTAATATTTTTGGTAATGATTTCTTCTATAATTCTTTCAGGTAAATCATGTAAGAATAGTTTATCACTCTTGGATACTTTCTGTACTTTTGCTTTGTTTTTCAGCTTTAAGTTCAATTCTAATAAAGCTTTTTCTGCTAAATCTTTTGTTGGAAAGCCACTTTTCCTCTTTTGTTTCCTTTTTCCATTACTGTCTCTACCTAAATCAACTACATAACACCAGCTACCATTTCGCTCTTGAACAGATCCTTTATATCTCATTTCTTTATTTCCTTATATGTACTACACACCAAATTCTCCATGTTGATCTCCGGCTGTATTCGACCTTCCTTAGCCTTCTTCAAGATTGAGCAATTTCTTTTGTAGCGATTACATGTCTTACATTTGCTCTCAAAGTTATGTAGTTGCTCCTCATTATCAAAAATACCTATATATTCAACCGGATAAATTTCAATCTCTATCCTTGGGTTTAGATTATCGTAGACAACTTTTTTTGTTCTTACGATCACGTTTTTGTCATCTATGTATGCTATACCATTTAAGCAATCGCTCAAAATTTTATAGTGGTTTTGATCGTCCTTTCCTTTTTGATCAAAATAGAAAATACATTCCATTACATAATGCTTATTTTCAGTTTTCTTAATGTCCCAGTGTTGCTTCTTCACTTCCTCTTTGGCATACTTGGTAAATTTTTCTTGATAATTTTTAGCTGCTTTTGTTGTGTAAACAGAAACAAAACCGTCACCTTTTGCTTTGCATACTGCCCTATGTCCCAAATAATGATTTAATGATACTGGAATTGGTGAAACTAATTTTAACTTATTATTCAATTTATCACTCCTAGTAATATATTATATAATTAAATTAATTTTATATATTTAATCAAAAAATTCTACTTTCATCCTTTTTGAATAAACTACCTACATAATACTCATCTTCTTCTTTGTCACTTAAGAATATTTGATTCCCTTCACCATCGTAAAAATTCAAAGGAGTATCTATGAAATTAGGAGCCAGTGAAACAGTATTATATGTATACTTCTTGCCTTTGCTTATATAGGGTTGCTTATTTTGAAAATAAATGGACTTCAATGCAATATATTTTTGTTCGATCATTAAATTCCACCTCCTTATTGCAATTCAATAAAAACACGCTTTTATCTAATATTCAGGTGCTTAAAAAGTTGATTTAACAGCTTTTTTCACTTTATTAAAGTAAAGAATATCTAATATAGCTTATGTGATCGCCTTTCAACTTCCTCAAATCCCCAACTTAAAAATTTATCTTTCCAAAAATCATATTTATTTTGAATATCATCTTTGGTCTCTAGATATTTTTCATAATTAAGTTTAATCCTTTCAATTTCCTCTTCATCAAGTTTAATTTGCTTTTCCCAATAATAAATTTTGGATTTAAGGTTATCATGAACCTCTTCTTTATGTTTTTGATATTTAATATAATCTCTAATGCTTTTAATTGGATTGGATTTATTCATGTATAACAAGCTTGGTTTCTTATCATAACTCTCGTATTCTTCTATTCTTTTTCTCCAGTCATTGATGGATTGATGAAGAGGTTTCAACTTCTTATCTAGCCCATTTTTAAATTCTCCACTTCTAAAATCACCAAAATATCGTTTGTATATATTAAAACTTAAGATGTCTTCATTCTGATATCTAATTTTAAAACTTGATGGATATGAATTTGAAGCTAATCTTACTTCAATATTACTATCCTGATCTCTTAAATAGCTGATTAATATTTCAGCAATGTAGTTTTGGATTTCGTGATATTTATATCCTTCTCCTTCATACCTTTTCCAATTTAAAGCAGTCATATGGATGTCATAGTAAGGTTGACTTAGACTTTTATCAAAAAGGTCAGTAAAAATTAGAGTTGGATTTTCCTCGATTTGATTCAATATGGATTTCTTTTCTTGTATATATGCGAGTGCATCATCTAATTGTTTTGTGATATCTTCTTTTCTTAATTTCATTTTCACTCTCCATTTCTTTTATATTATATAATTTAATTTATTTTAATTAGGCTTTACAAAAAGCCTAAAACCTTACTTAGTCCATTCTGGCTCATATGTATATATTACATCTCCACCGACCTGAGCGTTTCCCCTGAAATAACGAAAATCCTCTTGTTTAATTAGCACATTTCTAAAGTCCATAAACTCCTGCTTTGACACCCTGCATTCTGAAATTTCCTTGTTTCGTAAGCCGCTTAGAATCTCATTGGCTCTAGTTTCATCCACTACAATCACCCCATTAGATTATAGTGGAATACACATCATCGAGCAACTTTACTAGGTTACTTGTAACTTATCTTTCTCTTTTGCTTTTTGAATCAATTCAAATAGCTTAATCCTATCGATAAGATGTACGTTTAATTTCTTGGCAAGAACTTTGGCATTCTCTGTAAAATGTGAGTTTGTAATGACTACAGCTTTGTCGCATCCATAAAAATGCATTCCAGAGAACACTTGTTGAACAGCACTATTTGAAATTTTACCCGTGTATCTCTTACATTGAAGTGCTATTTTGTCACCTTTAAATTTTGCAATAATGTCAACTCCTTCATCTCCTGAAGCAGAAGTTAACTCTACATCTTCATATCCACATTTAATGAGGAGTTTTCTTATATAGCTTTCAAATTCTATTCCTGACATTTTATCAATATCAGATAAGCTATAGCTTATTTCTTGCTGTCTCTTATTCTTTTGCTCAATTCTCCACTTCATCACTTCAGCTTCATATTTCGATATTAAAGAGTACGGATTTACTTGATCTACTTTTTCTATGCTATCAGATTTTGGCACTTCTTCATCAATCATAGATTGAAGAAAATATAAAGCACCAAAAAGTATTGCAATAAAAACTATCCATGAAAATAATAATATATAATTATCAAACAAGAATAGACATCCTATAAATCCGCCGAATAATAAAATAAATCCCAAAACTTCAAATAAGTTCTCAAGTATTGGATATTTCTTTTTCTCTGTAAAGGAGCGTTTATTTTCCTGCGGATGTGATTCTTTGAGTTCTTTGTTTAAAGTCTCCTTAAAACATCTGGAACAGCAAAGAATTACCTTAGTTTTATGTTCATCCATCTTCTCGAAAAGTGGTGAACTGTATTCTCCCACAAAACCCTCGATTCTACCGTGCTGTGGGCAATCTAAGACACGTCTACGCTTATACATGTCACTTTTACTGTTCTTTCCCACGTATACACTTCCTCCCATTAAATATGTATGGGAATATTATCATATGTATGATGTTTATTTTCAATTAATTTTGTGATTTTACTGTTAAAATATTGCTCTCCAGAATTCTTTCTAATAAGTCATTTTTTTCTATATTTTTTATTATAGTCTTCTTTGATGTGCTGTTTTTCTTGCTTTAAATCATATTTATCAGCATCCACACTTTTTTCTTTATTGCATTTAGGACAATATAAAATGTATCTTCTCCATGTTCTATACCTGCCAATATGATCATCAAAGTATCCTTCATTAAAAGCTTTAATAACCTTAAAAACATGCTCACATCGACTTCCAAAAATCCATTTAAATATTTTAAACGTCTCCTTATAAAAGAATTATTTTAAACAGTTTTTATAATCGGCACTTAACCATTTTGATATTTTATTCAATCTTTCTTCTGTAAAAACTTCATTGCTTGGGTTATACCACTTAATAAATTCATATTGCCATTTTTTAGAATTACATGACTTACAGGATGGAATGCAATTCGATAAATCATTACTCCCAATATGATCAACGTGTTCTTGATGGAAATCGTATAATTTATACTCATCTCCATATTTTACAAAATGTTCATCTATATGTAATCCACAATATGCACATTCGTAATTGAAATACTGTTTACAAGACTCCCATTCCTCAGTAGATATTTCATGAGATTTATTATAATATTTGTTCTCCCTATACTCTGCCAACTTGTCTTTATTATTATTTCGCCAATCTTTTTGATAACCAGATTCTCTCTGCTCTTTAGCTTTCTTACGATGATATTCTAATTTTTCTGGAATTTTTCTTCTTTTTCTCGCCCTTTCATTAAATCCTTCTTGATATTTTTCATAGTTTTCATCTTGCCATTTTTTAGACTTATTTTTGGTACAATCCTTACAATAAGAATGTAAGCCATCTTTGTTAGCTTTATTTTTATAAAATTGGTCTACATCCTTATCTTTATTACATGTTTTACATCTTTTTATTTTTGCTCACCTTCTCTATCAAATATTCATTTTATCCAAACTGTTTAAACAATTCGTCAAACGCCTCTTTAGTAATTTCTACTTTCGCACAACCAGAATAATCATCTAATAATAGATGGTATTTACCATCTTCTTCATGACCAGATACACTACCATATGTGTTACTTAATTGTTGAATATTAAACCATTTTTCCATATTGTCACCTCACCTGCTTGATAAATGATCCTTTTATTTACCTTTCTTTAACACCCAAGGTCTATGACTTAATTCCATTTCATAATCAAATTCCCATTGTTCAATTAGAGATTTAAACAGTTCAGGATCTACTTTGTCTTTATTATATTTATAATTATTTAGTGAACACATAATTCTCTTCATTACATACTCATATTTTGAAATCATCTCATTATCGGAAACATGTTGAGAAGGTGGTTTTGGCGGTCTTTTAGTTTTTGGATCTGGTTTCCATCCATGATTTATATTATTGGGTGGATCAATTTTATGCTTTTTCATCAATTACATCCCCTGATTCGATTCTTAGTTATTTCAATTGATTTTTCCGTTTTAAAAAATGCTTGATTCATAGTCCATGCAAATTTTGACATTGTATTCAAACATAATTTAACACCTTCATCTTCCTCTTGCAGTATTCTTTTATTGCAATCATCGATAAATTTATTCACTCGCTCTCTTGTTTCTTTCATTGTATTTTTACTTTCCATAATAAATTCTCTCCCTATCCCCATGATTTTTAATACTATCACGAACCAATTCATACGTGATTAACTCTAATTCTTCTTTGATGAATTCTTGTGGCTGCTGAGAAAAATAATACTGCTCATATTCTTCAAATGCTTCTAATTTAGCTGCAATTAGATCTTGAAAACAACTAAAAGAATAAGCGCCATTTTTAATGCCAATCATAAAAGCGCGTGCTTTATCTCTATATTCAATTGCTTGTTTGAAGTCTTTGAACTCACTATCGGCAAACCTCATAATAAAATCTAAGACTCTGTAAGCATGAAGAGCTGCTTTTGTATCATATCCATATTTTTCGACCAGATGTTTCGTGCCCTGAGTGCCTTTCAATAGTGATTTCATTTTTGTTATATTCATGCCTTGACAAGCTTTAAACAGATAGGGAAGATTCATTTTAACTATCTCGTCTTTTAGTTTAAATATCTTTTCGATATGCCTTTTTATTTTAATGTCTTCAGAATGAATGATTTCATTAGAATAGAGGACTTCAATAAAGTTGATATTTGATCTCCAAAATAGGTTAGATAATTGTCTAATGTCATGATAATCATAATCATGAGTATCAGTTACAACTGATTTTGAATATCGATTTCCTTTATATAAATCATCAAAGGTCGGAATGACAAATACTTTATAATCTTTATCTGAATCAGGTGTATTTAGATTGTAATTATGACTTCCCACAAGGGCTTTAAATGCGATTGTTCTTTCCAAGTTTACCCCCTCTTTTCAATACTCCTTTTCAATCCATTTGCCAATTTTAATACCTCTATTCAGAAAGCAAATAGATAAGTATTTTTCATTATCCTTGATGTTTAGATCAAATTCTAATGCTTGATCGTTTTCAACTGGTCTTACTTTTTTAATTCGCCATTTACTTTTACTCATCATTGACCCTGCTTTCTTTTATAATTTAATTGATTCTTATTAGTTAAATAACAGCAACTAGAGATCTACTAGCTTGTCTTTTTTCGTCTTGAATAGATTTAATTTCATGCTTGTATTCTTTTATAGTTGCTCTAATTGCGCTGATTCTCGCTTCGCATGCCTTTTTAACGCTTTCAGACTTTGTTCTATGTATTCTTCGTTTTAATTCTGCTATTTCAACATTACAATCAATTGTTAAGTCTTCCAAGCGTCTTATCCTCGCTTTTTCTCTTCTTTCTAGCTTTTTGATTTCTTTTTTATGTAGCTCTAATAATTTTGATTTAATTGGCATATATGTGACTTGTTCGTGTCTAATAATTGTAATTACCGTCTTATAGTCCAAAGTGAGATAAATAGCTACTCTTTCTACTGCGAAAAGTATTGCTGGCTTTCCATCTTCATCAACTGTTTCACAAATTTCCTCGGATCGTTTTAGTAAAGCTCTAATATTTCCGATGACCTGCTCTTTTTTCATATTAGCCCAACTAGTTCTTTGTTTTGCTCTAGTTATAGCATGATCCGACACCTCAACTTGCCTTACATTCAAGTTATTCATCCACAATCATCCTCCTTATATACTATTTAATTTATTTTAATTATGAGAAAAAGACTAACTTGATGTTAGCCTTAGTATAACTTACCATTCTATCATATGTCAATATATATAATTATTTTTATTTTGTTTTTCTTCTATAGGTTACAAAATTATAATCAAATTCATTTTGCTCATCTTTCCCATAAGATTCATTGGATGATATTGTCCAATCCTTTAAATCAATCAGAGGGAAATATGCATCGACTTCTTCAAATACATTATGGAAAATTGTTAAGTGAATTTCATCTACATGAGGTAGAAATTGCGTATAAATTTGTTCGCCGCCTATCACCCAAACATCTTCGTTGTTACCATATTCATTGTAATCATGCAGCACGTCATTAATTGAATGATACACAAAACAGTTGTCTTGATTGGTTGAGTATGATTCATTGTTGCTGAGGACTATGTGTGTGCGATTAGAAAGTGATTTACCATTATTGTATCGTAAGATGCTGTCGAATGTCGTCCTGCCCATAACGATGAGTTTATTCGTAGTGAGTTCTTTAAAGTGCTTTAAATCAGCTTTCTGATTAGTTGTGAGAAGTTCTCCTTTATAGCCTAAATTTCCGTTTAGATCAATAGCTGCAATCATCTTAATTGGCATATTAAATCGCCACCTCTAATTTAATTGGTTCTCCATGTTTATAATTAATAACTCGAATAT
This sequence comes from Halalkalibacter oceani, assembly GCF_040544555.1. NCBI lineage: Bacteria > Bacillati > Bacillota > Bacilli > Caryophanales > Bacillaceae > Halalkalibacter > Halalkalibacter oceani. The sequence goes on along the minus strand of NZ_JBEPKD010000035.1, from coordinate 13,496 downwards.
CATTAATTGTAAAATCATAGAAGCTTTTAACATTGGGATTGATTTCAATTGTAGGAGCTTCATATTCACATCTCTCAATTTGCTCTGTTAATTTATCTAGATGTCTATCATAAATGTGAGCGTTGTCTATATTAAAACAAATAGTTCCTACTTTATGATTTGTAATTTGAGAAATAAGACGATGTAAAATAGAGTATTGATAAATATTATACGGATTTCCTAAGCCCATATCGTTGCTTCTTATATTTACAGTTAGATTTAATTTACCATCCCACACTTGCCAATGCGTTTCATAAACACAAGGCTCTAATGCCATATCATCTAAATCTTCAACACTCCATAATGTAGTTTTAATTCTACGAGAATAAGGATTTGTTTTTAATGTGTATAGAAGCCAATCTACCTGATCCAATAAAACAAATTCATTGTCAAATGGTTTGATACTGTTTAACTCTCTATCATTAACCATATTTTGTAATTTCTTAGAATATCTCACTTTTCTAAATTTATTAGCAAGCTGCCACCCATAAGCTTTTCCAATAGTGTGATCTTCTCTTTCCCACTCATCCCAAACTGTACATCCCATGTCTCTTAATTTTCGAACATCATTAGATTTATCTCTCCAAATCCAAAGTATCTCATTAACTGGATCTTTCCTTGGAACACGTTTCTTAGTCAACAAGGGTATTTCATTGCTATTATCAAATTTCATTTTTGCATCTAAAATTGATTTTGTATAAGCAGGGGAATTATCCTTCCACCTTGTTCTAACTGGGGCTTCAGTATCCCACTTTCCGTTTGCAATAATATCTTTAATTACACTGTCATAAATTAAATCAGCTTTACTCAAATACTTCCCCTCCTAAAAAAGAAAAGAGGTTTAACACCTCTGTATTATTATATATTTAATTAACTTTTTTTAGAACAATAAAAATAAAATAAAGTAGATATGATAAAATGTAACTGCTGGATGCATCACCCTACTATAAATACTGTACTTATATTTACCTTCAATCATTTGAGGTATTTTAATCATACTTAACACAGTGTTTACTCCAAATAGTACAGACGACAACACCATACCTATTAACTCTGTCATAATCACTCCCGCCGCAATATAGTAAATAAGAAGAATTGTTGAGTAACTTAGAGTAAAGAGCAGCATAAGTAGTTTTACAAAAGATTTTTCGTTTTCAGTTTTACACTCATCTATCATGTTTGTTATTTCTCTGCCGATACTATCAGAGGGCTTGAATATTTTTTTATATCCTTTTATATTAACCAAAAGAAAAAGAACTGCTAAAATCAACATTAAAATATTCATTCACTCACTCCATTTATTTTTTATTCTTTTGATTACCTGAACCGTAGTGTAAAAATTCACTTCCAATAAAATAACGATTTTAAGCAAAAATACAAGTGTGAAAACAAGAGAATAAGAGAGTATAAGAGAGAATTAGAGAGTATAATAATGACAATCTATCAAATGTCACCAACTTTACCCTTAATTTTATGCATCATATCTTCTAGCATATCTTCATTAACATGAACACCCGTCCAACTGCAGGTATGTTCATTAGGTGTTATATTCAAGTCACTTACTGAGTCGATAACTCCCCTTTGTTTTTTATTGCATGGTGGCGCATAAAGGATTTGCCCTTTTCTAAGAGCAGTCTTATATTTTTCCTCTTCTTCAACATGCTCCAACACATCATCTACCTTCTCTCCCAATCCCTGTTTAATAGCAATGAGTTTCCCAATTACCTCATGATACACATCGCCCTCTTTACACTTACTTTCTCCGATTACCAACTTTCCATCTTTAGTTGTTCCAGTAAAGATAATATGACCTTGCTTCTTATTAATTTTGAATTTAAAATTATTAAATTTACTTAGATGGAAAGATAAATCCTTACTTAATCTCTCTAAAGCAGCCTGTCTGTCTTCGTACTTTTTAACAACTTCTAAAGCATTTTTATATTCATTTTCTGTTGGGTATGTATTCATTAAAAACATTCTCCTTTTAATAGTTTATTTATTTTTATTGACTTATATAATTAAAGATTTTTCTCAAGCGATTCTTTTTGTTTATGTAGATAATCAATTTGATCACTTATTTCTTTAATCTACTTCTCGATGGCTTCTCTCTTATGCTCCTCTTTATTGTTACTCCATTTATCCTCTAATTCCCAAAGATCACTTGCATTTCCATCAAATGACTTAAATAATACATTTTCTATTTTCTGGACTTTTACTTGAGGAGCACTCCAATCGCATCCATTACCACAGCAATTATATCTGGCATCGTATCCCTCAAGATTCGGTGTGCATTCACAATATCCCCAATATCTATCTTCATGTGAAAATTCAATTAGATAATGATGTTCTAGTGGTAATACCCACTTATCATCAGATTTCTCATAAAGATAAACTAGAATGGAGCCACTATTGTACCAATCATATTCATTGGGGGGCTTCATAATTAAAATCCAAGTAGTATCTTTCACTGTCACTTAAAAGGTCAGATAAATCGCCTTTATTTTGATATAGCGTTTCGTAATATCCAATGAATTCTTTCAAATCGCTGCTTAAATTATCAAATATAAAGGACTTTAACTGTGAAAAGAATTTTTCTTCCAATTTATCAACACCTTTATTAATTAATTTTCTTTCATTAAATCAATTGCAACCAAAGTATCTTTATAATTATGTTCCATTCGGTTCATGACATTATGTATTCTCATCTTATCTAATTCATCAATATATTCCTTGTTGTCAAGTTTTTGCTTAAGCTCTTCAATGTTTCTTTTAAGATTCTTGGCTAAATTTTCAAGATTGCGGATAACAAAATTCATTTAATCACCTGCTTCCAGAATTGATACCACTTATGATTTTGTTCTGATTTCTCTTCTGATTTACTGCTTAGATATTTTTGATATTCATCATTTGCCTTTTTTAGTTCTACCTCTACTTTTTCTCTTTCGATATCAGTAGGTTTTTCAGTTTCATAAATACCATCTACAATATAGAGGATTTTATTTTCAGTAGTCCTAATTACTTTTTTGACGGTGCAAATCTTTTGCAGATCAGAAATATATAGTTGCTCATCTTCTACTAATAGCGGTCTGTCTAAAGTGTACTCACCAATTAACTCAGTGTCATATTCTCTTATAGTTGTTCTTATTTTAGGTTTACAATCTAATTGCCACCAGGTTAAATCCTTACAATCAACAGATAACTCCTCTTTATATTTATATCCTCGAATAATAGCATCGTGTGACATTTGCATACTCAGCATTTGTATATCCTCCCATTATTTTATTATTATGTAGAGATTATCAAACTATTATTTTCATCTAAAACTGCTATTTGATAAGCACCATCATTCAAAGTCAAAATTAGATCATCAACGGACATGTAATGTCCCTTAAAGTTAATCCCATATCGATCTTTTAGCACTTCGTAAATGTTATTATGTACTTGTTTAACCACTAAACCATGAGTATCTATTAATCTTTTATTAATTTCTTTTTTCATGCACCCTCCAAATTATTTTGTTTCTAGGTGAGCTTTTACACCCACCTAGATTATTTAAAAGCGACATTTTATCTGCCTTAACGTCTATTCACTCGAAGTTGACGTTCAATTTCTGCTTTAATTTTTGGTTCGGGTGCGTAGAGTTCTTCCCAATTATCAGGTTTTTTTACTTTTCCATCTTCCTTATATACTGGCTTGCCATTGTGAAGTTTACCCATATTCGCTTCATTAACAATTTTAAAAATATTATAAGGGCGAACACCTAACTCCACTAAATCACCAATTGCAAAGTAGAGTTTATCGATTGCCGCATCTACTTGATCCTCAAGTGTATCTGCTTCCAATAATTCACTACATTCTTCTAACATCCAACTATTACGTTTTTCAATTCGTTCTTTTGTTAGCATAGTTGGCTTATCTGGAGCAGGATGACCAAATGCTTTTTGGAATCCATGTACCATCCAATACATTTCATCTGGGTTATACTTTCTTGGCTTTGGTTTACGATAAGGTACTAAATTCTTCACATCAATTCGCTCAACCTTAGTAGTACATTCCCCAGTCTCCTTATTTTGATTTACGATAAATTCAACTGCAGCACTTTTTCCCATATCTCGACTAAACGAGATAAGTTTACCTTGACGTTTATTCTTTTTATCCCAAACTAGCTTATTGATTTGAAGTTCTGTCATATATGTATCAATCTCCTTTTGATCTGTTATTATTTTGTAGAGTGAGGACTAATCCCCACTCATTATGTAGATTTAATTTTTTATTTAGACTCTATGCTTCACAAGCTACGCAAATTTTATCTTTGTTAAATTGCTGTGCTGCGTTTGTTGAATGTTGATAATATAATGTTTTAATTCCATTTTCCCAAGCAAATAAATATAATTCATTGATTTCTTTTGCTGTTGTCTTCGGATTAACCATAATATTCAATGATTGCGATTGGTCAATAAATTTTTGTCTAACTGAAGCTTGATCTAAAATAGTAAATTGATTAATCTCACTAAAGGTTTTAAAGACTTGCTTCTCATATTCAGTGAGAAAATCAAGATGTTGAACAGAACCATCATGATTACGGATATCAATCCAAACCTCTCTGGTATCTTTTCCTTTTTCTTTTAGTAATTTTTTCAAGTATGGGTTTTGAACAGTTACTTTATCTTTAGCTAAATCTTTAACGTAGATATTTGACCAGATCGGCTCGATACTTTGACTGACTTGACCTAAAATGAATGCTGAACTTGTATTAGGAGCAACTGCCAAAAGGCAAGTATTACGTCTACCATACCCTTCTAATACTTTGGGTTCTCCATACATTTTAGCTAAGTCTTCAGAAGCTTTATATGCTTTATCATGTATAGTCTTAAATACATAAGCATTCAATCCTTTGGCTTCAAGACTTTCAAAAGGAATCATTTTAGATTGTAAATAAGAATGCCATCCTAATGCTCCCAAACCTAATGCTCTGTTTTCAACTGCAAATTTATGAGCTTTTTTCATATATTCAAATACTAATTGATCTTCTCTTGAGTCGGAATCTCTAAACTCTTCCAACTTAATAATAAACTCGCTCATAACTGCATCTAAGAAATAAGTAATTGTCTCTACTGCATCTGTGTCTTTCCATTCGTCATAGTGTAAGATATTCATTGATGCTAGGCAACACACAAAAGACCACTCATCATTAGTAGGTAACAACACTTCGGAACACAACTGGCTGTGATTAATCTTTAATTTCTTATCCTTATAAACATCAACCGTTTCCCTGTTAACTGTGTCCGTGAATAGTATGTAGGGATATCCCATCTCAACTCTTCTTTGAATTAAAGTAGCCCAAATTTTACGTTTATTCTTATCACCATCAATCATTTCTAACATCCATTTGTCAGGCACAGTTACTGCGTGTGTTAGTTCTTGAATAGGATTACCTTCTGTTCCAATTTCTAAGAATTCCTCAATATCAGGATGATCAATTGGAAGGTAAGGTGAAAATCGTCCTCTGCGACTGTTTCCTTGAGATACAGTATCAACGACACTTTCAAATAATCGCATAAAATGAACTGCACCAGACGATGTGCCATTATTGGTAATTTCGCTCCCTCTATGTCTTAAATTACCAAAGTAACCCGCTGTTCCTCCACCTAGTTTACTCATCATGCCAACCTCAGATTGTGTATGTAGTATATCACCCATATAATCAGATATATTAGAGCCATAGCAACTTATCGGTAATCCTTTATTTGTGCCAAAATTTGACCAAACAGGAGAAGAAAGAGAATAATAACCTCTACTCATATAGTCATAAAACTTATCACTATATCCTTCTATCCCTAAAATTTCTTCTGCTCTATCTGCAATCTGTTTTATTCGTTCTTGAGCAGTCACACCTTTGATCAAATACCCACGTTCTAAAAACTTCTCACTATACTCGTTTAACCATTCAAATGACATTCACATTTCTCCCTTTTTAATTAGAGTAATAACTTTATAATTCATATATCAAAACAAGTCATCTGCTGTAATACTTTTTGACCTTTTCGAATAATTTACGCTTCGCTTAACAAAGAAATCGACATGCTTTGTTGCGATAATTTCATCATCAAACCAGTCTGTTTCTTGAAGCATTTTCTCGTCTACGTCAAAGATTCGATCATATCCAACACTTCTTAAAGAATTATTTAGTCTATTTTTAACAAATTCCTTTACTAATTCTTTAGGTAGAAAGTCTAAATCTCCATCTTCATAAATCCAATCAATAACTTTTTCTTCTGATTTATAAGACTCTCGACAAATTTCATATACTTTATTAGCCATATCCTCATCGAACCATTCAGGATATTCATCACGAATCGTATTAACGACATCAATTCCAAACAATCCATGTATTTGCTCTTCTTTTGATGTAGCTTCAATAACGTTTGACATTCCCTTAAATAAGTTTTTATATTTATTGAATGACATAATAATTAGGAACTGTGAGAACAAAGAAACGTGTTCAATAAATAACGAGAATAGTAATATAGATAACGTAAAATCTCTATCATTCTCTGTTTTAGCATATTTGGAAGCTTGAATTAGATAATCAACTCTTTGCGACAATGCTGGAATTTCTTTGATCTTTTTAAACTCATCATTCAGCCCTAATATTTCTAGAAGGTGAGAGTAGGCATCATGATGACGAACTTCACTTTCACTAAACGTTGCACCAACTGCACCTATTTCTGGTTTAGGTAAACGATTGTGTATGTCTCCCCAAAAATTCTTAACTGCTACTTCTACTTGTGCAATTGCCAACATAGCATTTTTGAGAGCATTTCTTTCTGATTTAGTAACATTTACTTTATAATCATGAATGTCTGACGTGTAATTAAACTCTGTATGTAGCCAATAAGAGTGTTGAATAGCTGATTTGTACTCTGCTAATTCTGGATATTCATAAGGTTTTAAATTTAATCTATATTTAAATATATTTCGTCTACGCATTTGGCTTCTCTTTTCACGATAAATGATATATGCCTTTGCTGTTTTTTTAAAAGAAGATTTCAGTAAAGCTTCTTCCACGTAATCTTGTATTCTCTCGACAGTTAAGTCTTGTTGTTTATGACTAGAATTTATGACATCTAACACTTTGCTAGTCATTTCTTTTGCTTCTTCTTCGTTAAATTCACCAGTCTCCTTACCAGCTTTCGCAATAGCATCGGAAATTTTGTTCTCTATGAAATCTTCATTAGAGCCGTCTCTTTTAACAATTGTTTTAAATTGCATTAATAAGAATCTCCTTTTATTTATCATTTCTTAATATTTGTATTTCTCTTCCTTTTTGTATTCGTGAATACTATTAAAACATTATTTCAAACTTAATAGTCTATCTGGTTGAAAACCTGCAAATGGCTCTTGTTCGTCAGCTACGACAACTGGCATTTGTCGAAGACCTAATGTATTTACAACGTAATCATAAGCATTCTCATCTTCTTCTACATTGAAGATTTTGTATTTAACTCCTTCATTATCTAGAACATTTTTAGTCATATTACATTGCGGACAATTATTCTTTGTGTATACCTTAATCAACCTAACACTTCCTTATATTATATATTTTAATTTAATTTATTTATTATCAGCATTATCATCATTAAGCAGCTTTGATGCAGTTCTCTCTCCACCCTGTTCGGCATAATAAAACTCATTGGCAATTTCTAAGTTGATTTGCGACATTTCCAAGTATCCATTAGCTGCTTCACTCTGTTTCTTCGTTAAATTATTTAAATCAACCTCTACTTTTATGTAATCTCTCTGCTGCTGCTTTGAAATAATATCTCTATGACCCAATAAATTAACTGCTAAACAATCATCTGTTCCAGTTCCATATTGCACACCGTTGTATGTTTCTAATAAAGCACTCTCGCCCTCAATATCCTCGAATCTAGTAACAATATGCTTTGGGTGAACATAATACTTCATAAATCAACCCATTACCCTTGGTTGACTTGAGCTTCCATTCACTTCTTTTGCTAATTGCAAGAAATAATATTTAGCTTCTAGTGGCTTGTCCGTTTCCAATACGCAGAGTTGATCGGGCTGTTTATCAGACTTGATAATTGAGTACCAAGTTTTAGTTTTTGGTTTTTTAAACTCCGCAAACTTTGTTACCATTTTCTTATCATATGTATTAAAATTCATTAAGTATCACTCCTATAATTATTTTTAGTTTATTTATTCTAATTTATAAAATAATTACATTGTTCTCACCTCCAGAGTGATGAAGTATTTTAACAATAACACGAAATAATAATTTTGTAAATAATTTAATTTATTTTGTTTAATTAGGTTAGTAGTTTGATGAAAATTACGCCCACCAGAAACATAATCATTCCATAAAATCTACATCACCATATGTCCAGTCTTCAATTTTTCACTATTTTTTTAATATTCATAAGTAATCTCCTACTGCTTTTTAGCTAATTTCCAAAGCATAGGGATTTAATCTGATTATCTCCCTATTCATCCTCTCAGCATACTTAATACAATTATATGTACCACCTTTTGATCCATCATGTACAGCAATGACAGATGACGAATTATCTACCATCCATTCATTTCTTTTTTGCATGCACCAAGGCGTATATTCTTCTTCGCTTACATAATGAACACTATCACATTTATCTATAATGTTTTGCCATTCTTGTTTAGATTGCGAATTCCACTTATTTGAATGGTTTATACATGGAATAGCTGCAATTAATTTAACATTGGGATGTTTAGTTTTTAACTTCAAAACAATTCTAGCAGCCCACTGGTCAATACCTAAAGCCATTCCTGTAATGAATGTATCGGTTCCATTGCTTATTTGCTCTTTTATAATATCTCTCAGTTTATAAAGGATTAGCTTATTCTTTGCAGAATAGGGATCATAGCTTCCTAATCGAGATGGGCGATGTCCTGTGAAGCAAGCTGTTTTATTGATGTCAAAATCCATGCCTTAAACTTCCTCCACATTAATATAACTTAGCTCATTGTCTTCAATTACATTAATGTTTACTGATTCATTGATTTTCTCATTCTCACGTAAAAACAAGGGACGTTTGCCATTTTCTAAAACATTTCCATACCCCTCTATAAACCCTGTTCCCTTATTAGCTCTTACTTGTGCGATGTGTTCAGCATGTTCTTCTAAACTATCAAAATCGTAAAAAACGTTCTTCCATCCTTCCATCCATTCTTTATTCATTTGATTTTCATCTAATTCAATTTCATACTCATACCTTTTTTTAATTACGCACTTAAACTTTTTCATTATCTTCTCCCTCCCTTTCAAAAAAGATTCAAGTTATCCAATTTTAATTTAATACATTTTATTTAGATTTTTTCTATATACTTTTCTAATTCCTCATTATATTGATCCCATAGTTCAAGGCATTGATTGATTTTGTCCTCGCTAAATTGGTCAATAGGTACATAAAGAGAATACCAATCATCATATTCATTCCCATCATGACTAATACCGAGTTTATACCCAATGGTTTCAATGTCTCTGAGAAGATTTTTATATCTTTTTTCAGCTCCTTCAATCTGACTGTTTAAATAGTCTTGAATTTTTTCATAAGAGTTTAAGTAATCCGTAAAAGTGATCGTATTGTTTTTTGCGCGTTTAGTGGGAATTTGAACGAAATATTCTCTTCCCCTTATAAGTAAATCCATATTAACTTTACCTTTTTCTTTGTAAATCCCATCACTATATGTACATAAATGTTCTTCAACGTAACCCCTTAATAATGGTGGAATATATTTATATTCTTCTTTGTCAAATTTCGAGTAAAAGATATCGCCATTAACTAAAACATCCATAGTAAGACCATTAATATCTATTTGCAAACCCTTCTCTGTCTCACTAACTTTTAACTCGACTTCTTCACCGTTACTACTATATTTATCTACTTTTAATACTTTGACCATTGTAAACATCTCCTTAATTTTATAAAATCCGAATTTTATTGAAGATAGGCTTATTATACTTTTTCTTTGTTGGGAATGTCTTCTAATTCAAAACCAATTTTTTCTAATTCTAAAATAAATTCATCTTCAGTATAGTTATTCAGTTCCGCCATTATTTCTTCGAGAGTCATTTTCATTTTTGCCACCTCTTCACTTAAATATTATTTTACTTTCTCTACATTTCCAACAGTATAGAAAGTAGGATTATATTTAAATTCATCCATCCATTTTTGTAATACGTCATTCATCTTATCCTCTAAAATTTCCCGATGTTCACTTTTAACATTACACAAATAATCTTCGGCAACTTCTCCACACTGTTCATAAGCATCTTCACCTAGTTGCTCAACTATAAAGTCAATGTTGACTCCTAAAGACACTTCTTGCGCTTGACCTACATATAATTCACTTTGATTATCTTCTTCGTAATAATACAATCCTTCTCCAATCGCATCGTCCCTAGTGTCAAAATCCCCTTCAAAATTTTCCTCGTTGAAACTGTAACACCATTTACCTTCGCTCATATTTTCCTCCTTACACTCTTATATGATTAATGGTCATTTTGCTAATTCCCACTCGTCTGCAAATCTATATCAGGAATGATAGCTTCAGGGCGGAAGATCATCCGATAATGAAATGGATCTTCAGTCACCGCATCTGTCTGCTCTACAAGAAAACTAACATTGTCACTCAATCCAAGATAATGCTTCTTATATGAGTCTTCTCCTACCTTACAAGTAACACTCAGTCTATCTTGCTTGTCACTATTTCCAAGGGCGCATAATCCTTCAATGGTCAATAGATATTTATCAGTAATCCCATTAAAAAACACCACTCTCCGCTGTACTTCAAATGAATCAGCAGATTTTGAGAGATTATGCGATACCGTGTCCGCCTCGCTACATCCTGTCAAAATAATTCCCAAGCTAATGAAAGCAATTGCTAATTTCTTTTTCATTTTCTTCCTCCTTTTTCACTGTGTCAACATGAACTTAGTCAGTATTTTTCTCGTAATGTTTACATTCGACTACACCAATACCTTTGACAATTTCCATGTCTTTTATTGGCTTTCCGCAACCACTTACAATTTCATTTAATTTACAAGTTTCGCACTTATCCATTCTTATCTCCCTCTCTCATCATCTGTTTTACTAAATGGTCGAACTATGCAGTAACTAACTTCTTAATAATTTCCAATAACAAGCCTTAATTACTTGTGCATCATGTAAAGCGTTATGTTTATCTCCTTCAATGCCTGTAAATTCTTCACGATTTATATCGGGGTCGATATTTCTTAAAGTGAATAGAGTACAAATGTCAAAAGGGATATAGTAAACATTCTTTGGTATATCAAAAGCATGCCCGAATAAATCATTAAACAACACCCAATCATAAGCCAAACAATCTGACCAAATCTCTACCTTATCCCATTGAGATAGCCATCGCTCTAGGTGTGAAGCTACTTTATGTTTATTTCCTTTCACCCAAGTTTCTTCATCAATAATGTGATAATAATGCTCATCTCTTTGCTTCATGATTAAGTTGTTTATTACATTTTCTTGCAGCCATTCGTCAATTTGAGTTTCATCATAGTCAGTTAGCTCTGCATAAAAAGTTTGACCATTTTCGCTTACTAAACCGATACTGATTAAAGTCGTATCTTTGTGTAATCCAGTAAATTCTGTATCAAAAAATACTTTCATTTCTATATCTCCTTTATGTCACAGTTTCACTCTTTAGTTCCTTACAGCTCCACCAAATACTCAGCCTGTTTATGACTATAATCAATTAAACCCGTGTCTTTCCAGTTCACGATAAACCCTTCGTCAGTTACCGCTTCAATAACTCCTACTGCCTCTTCCTCATTAAACCATCCAACTTTTTGACCTTTACTAATCTTATGTAATTTACTTGTTGTCATTTTGAACTCTCCTTATTTAATTCTTTTTATTTTACTTTTAGATTTACACTTCTGAATAAACTGATTTACTGTGTATGTATTCTTCATTGGAAATAATCCTAACCATTTCTCATTGAGTAAAATATAAATATCTTTATCTATCAGATATACTGCTGCAATTTCTTTATTATCTGGACAAATCTTGGATGCCCACTGATATACTTTTTGTGTTAAATTTTCACTAACGGCTTCGTATTCTGCTTTTTTTAGTTGTAATTCTTTTATCTCTTCGCTGAATAGTTCCATACAAACCCCTCTTAATCAAGCATACAATTTATTTAATTTATTTTTGTCTAGTTGCTCTCTCAGCCTATCATAGTTTTGATATTCTCTTTCCAAATTAATTTCTGCACGATGAATCTTTCTTTGAATATTTTTAATAATTTCCTTGCTTTGATTAAGCTGCTCTTGAAAATTTAATTCTTTACTTTTTACACCATTACATTCGTTAAATTTCTCTTTATCCTCGTCTGAAATCCTTACTGGTTTATCGTTTCGATCAACCCACATATTCATAATTTCAGTTGGTGAAATGGTGAAGTTGATTAAGTGCGCTCTAACAATCATCGTTCCATTTTCGTATGTATGAATTTGCTTTCCTAACTGAACTAAGCGATTGATCTTATAATCAATCTCTTTATCGTTCCAATTGGCTTTTAAGCAACTGGTCTTGCAAATGTTCTTGTATTGATTTCTTACTATACTGCTCACTTTCATTTTTATCATCCTCCCTCAATAAAGTTTAATTTTCTCGCTAATACTCGTGTTTTCTCAAAATTTCATTAACATCAAATAGTTCTCCCACCAAAAACACTGGATATAAGTTGAACGAATTAAAATTTCTTACAGTAAGTGCTCCATCCTAACGTCCAAACTGGTATAGTTTGGTAATTGAGTAGTATGACCGTGCCTATAAATCTCCACGCTACTCACGGTCGCTCACCCTCCCATGTCTCTCCGGATCGGCGTCCATACCTTCCTTCGTCCTGCGTATCCATGAGGTGGAGGTCGAATAAGCTCCTTTGCTGGGTCATTGCCCGTATGGTGTAAATAAACTTCGACTCTGCACTATTGGTGTTTGTTGTGATAAGAATACAGATGATGCACGGCTTTACATGGAGTGGTGGGCATGGTAGGCTTCCTTAGCCATGGGCGAATCATTGGATGACTCGCCGCTTCGCCAAAGAACCCATGCCCGCCGAGGCTCCATGTCAAGCCACTTTGGGTGACCTGCTTTCTAAGGTTACGCTGCCTGTAATCCGTCCATTTGAGGAATATCTTTTATTAATCTTGAACCATCAAATTCACACTGTTTTTGACCAATGACAAACAATACGCGTAGGAGCTTACAACACAAGGCAATCAAAGATTGTTGCTTTTTTAAAGGGCGTTCAGGGCGTTTGGTGTAATAGTGATGCAGGGCTTTAAATGTTGAATTATGGGCGACAAGGGGACGAATCGCTAAATATAAGGCTCGGCGTAATCGTTTCCTTCCTCG
>NZ_JBEPKD010000034.1:0-36839 GCF_040544555.1 Halalkalibacter oceani | reverse complement strand
CACGCTCTTTTAAAGCCCGTTGTGAGTGGGTTTCTCACAACGGGCTTGTGGCGTGTGAAGCCATTGCCAGTAGGTCCAAAGCTAGTTTTGTCTCAGGATCTTTTTTAAACGATAAGAAAGGATAAGATTTTTGGGCTGATTCGAGGAAGGGCGGCGGCTTCGCGCGTTACGCGGAGGGCTGAAGAAATCCCGTTTTCAACCCTCCGTAAAAGATGGTAACGGCTCCGCACGCCGCTTCTAAGAAAAGCCGCTCTGCGGTTTTCTTATTCATTTGTCGTTCCTCGTGAAAAGCGGTACAATAAGGACAGAAAAATAATGACAAAAAGTGGATCATGTTAACTTTTTGTAAGTAGGGGATGCGACATGAAACGAGCTAGGCTCATTTACAATCCAACCTCAGGGCGGGAACAGATCCGTAAAAATCTCGCCTATGTTCTTGACCGGCTTGAAGGAGCCGGCTATGAAACATCAGCTCACGCGACGACCGGGGAAGGCTGCGCCAAAAGGGCCGCCCGCAAAGCCGGTGAAAACGGCTATGACCTTGTCGTCGCAGCCGGTGGGGACGGAACAATGTTTGAAGTCGTCAACGGGTTGGCCGATTTAGAGGAGCGCCCGCTGCTTGGCCTCATTCCGGCCGGCACGACAAATGATTTCGCCCGGGCCCTCGGCATTCCGCGCGATATTGAGAAAGCGTGTGATGTGCTGGCCGGCGAGCATATCGAACCGATTGATGTCGGGAGGATTGATGACCGCTACTTTATTAATATTGCTGCCGGCGGAACGCTGACGGAGCTGACCTATGAAGTGCCGAGCAAGCTGAAAACCGCGATCGGGCAGCTTGCCTACTATATTAAAGGGATCGAAAAGCTGCCGCAAATCGCGCCGACAAACGTCCGGATCGAATATGACGGCAAGCTATACGAGGGTGAAATTATGATTTTTCTCGTATCCAATACGAATTCTGTCGGCGGATTTGAAAAGCTCGCCCCCGACGCCTCCCTTCAGGATGGGATGTTTGACTTTATTATCGTGGAGAAACTATCCTTTCCAGATCTCTTACGCCTCGCAACCTTGACTTTGCGGGGAGAGCATCTACATCATCCGAAAGTAAAATATGTCCAAGCTAACAGAATCAAGATTCAGGTGGAAGGAAAAATGCAGCTGAATTTAGACGGCGAATATGGAGGCATTTTACCTGCTGAATTCGTCAATATGTATCACCACTTTCACATGCTCACCCCTAAGGAAAGAAAGCTGAAGAAAAAATAAATGTCTCCTTTGAGTGATGGGCTGACTCCAAACCCCCGTTTTCCGGATTGCTGAAAGGAAAAATACCTTTTGGCAAAATGAAACGCAGCGGGGAAGCTGTCTGTAGAATAACGACGGGCGACCTTTTCGGGATACTTCGGGGCGTCGGCTTCGCGCGTTACGCGGATGGCTGAAAGCGGGGTTCTTTCAAGCGATCCTTAAATGATTGTAGCGTCCCGAAAGCCACTTCTAAGAAAGGATGCTACGCGCTTTTCTTACGTGATTATTTTATCAGGGATCGGGGTGGAGAAGAGGTAGCGTCCTTTACACGGGGCGACAGCTTTTTTCTTCTCCGGCCTATAAGCTGGAAAATAAAGCTGTGCAGCCTTCCAATGTAGCCTCGGGGATCAATGAGATGGAGAAACGCCAGTGCACCAATCCCTATCCTATCAATGTCGAAACGAATAACATTTAATTGAAAATGGAGGGGGAGTATCATGGAGATTCAAGTAGTGACGCTAGAAGATCTTTATGTAGTCGGCTTCGCGTGGAGTGGTCCATATGCGAATTCGTCTGAAATTCCGCTTTTATTCTCGCAATTTGAGCAGCGTCTTGCTGAAATCGAAGCTCCTGTCACTACGGAATGGATTTATGCGCCATTTCATAGCCGTGAAACGGAATTCACCTATTACGTCACCTTGGCTGTTGATGAACTGCGGACGATGCCAAGCGGGATGACAGGCTTTCAGATTCCGGGAAAATCGTACGCGAAAGCAACGCATCAAGGCCCGGCTGCTGAAGTCACCGCCACTTACCGCACGATGTTTTCCTGGATAAAGGAGAACGGCTATCGGCAGAACCCGAGCGCATTAACGATAGAACGCTATGACCGCAGCAGAGACAACGCCTCGAAAGAATATCTTCAGTACGACATTTATCTTCCCTTGCAGAAAAAAGACTAAAACCGGCAGAAAAGAAACCGCTCCTTGATTTGTGGTACAATAATGAGCAGAAATTTGACCAAAAAGGACGGACAAACATGATAAAACAACAGCCACCTGTACAAAAGAATCAACAGCTTACAGTGAAAATAGAAGATCTGACCCACGAAGGCGCGGGAGTAGCCAAGGTTGAGGGCTACACGCTCTTTGTTCCAAAAGCGCTCCCCGGTGAGGTCGTGCAAATAAAAGTTATCAAAACAAACAAAGGCTACGGCTTTGCCCGCCTGCTCAGCATCGAAACAGCCAGTCCGGATCGCGTCGAACCCTCCTGTCCCATCTATCAACAATGCGGCGGCTGTCAGCTGCAGCATCTCGGCTACGACGCCCAGCTTCGCGTCAAGCAAAAGCAGGTCAAGGATGTGCTGGAACGGATTGGTGGGATTAGCGGCATTCCAGTTCATCCGACGCTCGGCATGGACGAGCCATGGCGCTACCGCAACAAATCACAGGTTCCTGTCGGAGAACGGGAAGGCGGACTGATTGCCGGCTTCTATCAGGAGCGCAGCCATCGGATCATTGATATGGATGAATGCTTGATTCAGCATGAAGAAAATGACGCCATCATCCGTACAGTGAAGCAGATCGCCAAGGAGCTCGGCATTCGCGGCTATGACGAAGACAAGCACCGCGGCACGTTGCGCCATGTCGTCGCCCGCTACGGCAAACAGACCGGCGACATCATGGTCGTCCTCATTACGAGAGGCAAAGAGCTGCCAAAACAACAGCAGCTGATTGAGGCAATTAAAAGCAAAATCCCTAATCTGAAATCAATTGTTCACAACATCAATTCAAAGCGGACCAACGTCATTTTTGGCGACGAAACACGCGTCCTCTGGGGCGATGAATACATTTACGATTCGATCGGCGAGATCAAATTCGCGATTTCGGCGCGCTCCTTCTATCAGGTCAATCCCGAGCAAACAAAGGTGCTCTACGACAAAGCGCTCGAATACGCCGACTTAAGCGGCAGCGAAACCGTCATCGACGCCTACTGCGGCATCGGCACGATTTCCCTTTTCCTCGCCCAGCGCGCCAAGCACGTCTACGGCGTCGAAATCGTACCCGACGCCATTGCCGACGCCAAGCGCAACGCCCGGCTCAACGGCATCACCAACGCCGAATTTGCCGTCGGCGAAGCGGAGAAGATCATGCCCTGGTGGTACGCCCAAGGCATCCGGCCCGACGTCATCGTCGTCGACCCGCCGCGCAAAGGCTGCGACCTGGCCCTGCTTGAGACGATGCTCAACATGAAGCCGAAGCGCGTCGTCTACGTCTCCTGCAACCCCGCCACTCTCGCCCGCGACCTGAAGGTGCTCGAAGAAGGCGGCTACACGACGAAGGAAGTACAGCCGGTAGATATGTTTCCGCAATCAACGCATGTGGAGTGCGTAATAGGAATATGTCGAGACGATACGTAGAAGTACTGAATTATCAGTATTCTGCAAAGTATGCTTCGTTTACGACTAATGGAAAGGACTACAGGAATAAGGTGTTAAACGATAAAATCGAGGTTTCTATTGTTCTCGACTTGGAATGGATAGATACACCTAGTGATTTTTAATTGAAAACAAGAATATCCAAGAGAGCGTCCTTATCGGGGCGTTCTCTTTTTATATAGATATTTCTTCAAAGAGCCGGTTGTCCCTCTCAGGCAGCCGGCATTTTTCATGAAAGGAGGAACAGCGAATGACGAAGGTGATTGCTCTTGCCAATCAGAAAGGCGGTGTCGGCAAAACGACTACGGCTGTTAATTTGGGTATTGGCTTGGCGACTGAAGGTAAAAAGGTTCTTCTAGTGGATGCGGATGCACAAGGCAATTTGACAGATGCGTTGGGTTACCGCGAACCGGATAATTTGTCAATTTCTTTGGCTACACTGCTCGTTAAAAATATGTTGGAAGAATCGTATCCGCCCCAAAAAGGCATTTTGCACCATCCCGAAGGGATTGACCTAATGCCCGGTAACATCGAATTGTCTGCTGTTGAAGTCTCGCTTGTCAATACAATGAGCAGGGAAACGATCTTGCGCTCCTATATAGACAAGGTGAAAAAGGACTATGATTATGTCCTTATTGACTGTATGCCCAGCTTGGGCATGTTGACCATCAATGCACTGGCGGCCGCTGATAGCGTCATCATTCCGGTTCAGGCGCATTATTTACCGGCGAAAGGAATGACGCAGCTTTTGCAAACCGTTTCCCGTGTCCGACGCCAAATCAACCCGAAGTTGCTGGTAGATGGCGTGCTGCTGACGATGGTGGACAACCGGACCAACTTTGCCAAGGATATTTCCTTTGTTCTTCGGCGTGATTATGGAGACAAGCTGCGTGTGTTTCAAACGGAAATTCCGCTTTCCATCCGTGCGGCGGAAACGAGCGCCAAGGGGAAGAGCATTTATAAGCATGATCCGAACGGACAAGTAGCCGAAGCGTATGCGGCATTTACAAAGGAGCATTCCTGTAATGAATTATATTGAACTTTGAAAAAGAAGAGTACCTCCAGTATTATGGGGTTCGGTCGAGTAAGCACAAGGGATTCGGGATTTGTATGTCGAAATCATATGCAAAGGAATCTTCGGAAAACAGCCCAAAATCCTTGCAGAAGGAGCGATGAAAATGTTCAAGACGACAGCACACCTCGACAATCAATTGATCCTGCCTGGCGATTTCTTTCTTCCCTTCGGCGGAAAACTGGATGAAGGGAATCGCTGGGTTCAGTTGGCTCAGTTGGTGTCGTGGGCGGCGGCTGAACAGAAATACGGTCGTTTCTTCAAAGACACCTTCCGCGGTCAGCAAACGATCAGCCTGCGGATGGGCTCGGCGCGCTGATCATTCAGGAGCGCATGCAGTTGACCGATAGAGAAACCCTGGCGTCGATCAGCGAGAATCCCTATATGCAATACTTCATCGGTTTGCCCGGATTTGTCATGAAGCCGCCGTTCCACCATTCCATGATGACGCATTTCCGCAAACGTCTGACGGACGTGCTGGCCGAGCTGAACGAGATCATCGCCACCGAGGGCGCGAAGGAAATGAGAGACGATGACAACGATCCAAGCAACGTGATCGGCGGCGCCACCGGAAGCGTCCGAACTTGAGACCGATGAGGCCATCGATTCCACCGCGGCGTCGGAAACGCCAGAACAACCGAATCAAGGGACACTGTTGGTGGACGCCACCTGCGCCCCGGCGGATGTGGCGTATCCGACCGATCTGAATTTGCTGAATGAAGCGCGGGATAAAAATCGTTCAGCAAACCCGAATCAGGGCCCCAAATCGCGAATGCTGTAGAACAGTTATTCGAGTACGAGAAAAGAGGCACGGTGTGGCGAGCGGAAGGCATTGCGCCGGTCGACTTTAATATGAGTCCAAAATCGCCCTAATCTGTACAACTTGCTGCCTCGCTTTTATGACACAACGAAAGACAAAATCATCGTTTAAAAAAGCGAGCTCCCTTTCTCTACATGGGGCTCGCTTTTCGAGATTCGCAGCTGAGCAAAGTTCAACGATCGTTATCCGTGAGGAACTTAATGCTGCTACTGTCGCCTGAATATTTGCATCTCCTCGCCCCATGCTTTATTATATTTTCATCGACAAATTTGCAGGTCTAAACAAGGAGGTTCATTCGTCCATGTGCCCCCGTACCAAAGAACAAAATGAGCTGATCCGCATGCAGCGCAGAGAACAGATCCTGGACGCCGCCGCGCACGCCTACTTCCGCACGGGAGGCAGCTTTGATATTCGCGACGTCGCCCGCGAGGCCAAACTCGGTTACGGCACGGTATACCATTATTACCCCAACCGACATTTATTAATCGAAGATGTGCTGGATAGCGGCTTCGAGCGATGCGAGCAAGCCCTGGCAGAATGGGCGAATATCAGAGGCGGAAGCCCGAATGATAGTCAACTGTTGACGTATTGCAAGGCGTTGCTCCGGCTGTGGCAGTCGGATGCCCGCGCATATCTCGTCTACAAAATGGCGGCGGAACATTATGCAGGCTTGCCTGAGAAGGATCGGCACCCCGTCAAGAGACGATTCATGGAACGCTTGTACGTCCCGCTTCAATCGATCGCCCGGCGCGAAGACGACAGCGTCGACCATATGCTTGTCGTGCTGGTCGGCTGCAGCGGGCTACGCTACTATACGGGCGCTTCCGAGTTGGACGTCGATCGAATCGCCCAGCTCGCAATGCAAGCTATTACGAAGGAGTCCTGATACGAACATGATTATCCTAAAAAGCAAGCATGAAATTGAGGCCATCCGCAAGGCATGCCAAGTGGTGGCCGAATGCCATCGCACGATCGCCCCGCTCATCAAACCGGGCATCACGACGAACGAGATTGATCGCATATTCGAGGACATTATTTTGAAGCATGGCGCCAAGCCATACGAGAAGGGCTACAAGGGCTATCCATATGCGACGTGCGCCTCCGTCAACGACGTGATCGCGCATGGATTTCCTAGCGATAAGCCACTTGAGGAAGGCGATATCGTGACGATCGACACGGTTGCGGAGCTCGACGGCTGGCTCGGCGATTCGGCCTGGAGCTATGCGGTCGGGAAGATCTCGCCTACGGCCGAGAAGCTGATGCGCGTCACGAAGGAATGCCTTGACCTCGGCATCGCGCAGGCGCAGCCCGGCAATCGGCTCGGTGACGTGACAAGCGCGATCCAGCGGCATGCGGAGTCGCACGGCTTCGGCGTCGTGCGCGACCTTCTCGCCCATGGCATCGGTCGTGACCTGCACGAGGAGCCGACTTATGTGCATATCGGCAATCCCGGCAAAGGCCCCCGCATCAAGGAAGGCATGGTGTTCACGATCGAGCCCATGATCACCGAAGGCACCTATTACATGACAATCGATCCGGACGGCTGGACCGCGCGGACGCTGGACCGTAAGCTTGCCGCCCAATACGAGCATACGATCGCCATCACGGCTGAAGGTCCACAAATCCTGACGGCGCAATAGAATGATTAGTAGTCGACCAACGGGATGGTCGGCTGCGGAGGCTGCCACAGCTTTGCCTGCCAATGGATGGGTCGAGGAGGAGGTCGAGTTCCATACGCTCGACTCCGCTTGCTCCATTGTGCTCGGTTATGGAAGACAAGTGAAAGCGCTCATGCCCGCCGAGATGAGGGACGCGGTCCGGGCGGAAGCGCAAACCATGTGCCCGTTATACGATGAATCGTGCACGTGATTGGAACCCCAGCTGATCTCCCGTCAAGATCCGGCTTCTCCGATCATCTGCAGTTCAATTTGCTTCATTTCATAACCTTTTTAAAGGTTTCCCTTTTTTCTTCAACAGACGAATGAAGGTGCTCCCACTTGTTATCCAAACGTTTTACCTCTTGGTCGATCTCATCCATCTGAAGGGAGGAGTCACGAAAGGCCTTTTTCGTTTGTTCAATTCGCGGTTTTTGCCGATTCAACCGCTCAAGCCACTCTTTGTAGTAAAAACGGGAAAATTCAATAAGATGATGCTCCTCAAGAGGCGCCCCCTCCCATGTACGACCAATAAAACGAATCATCTCCTGCGGCAGATAACTCGTGTGCAAGCGCGGTTCGACAGGAAGATCCAACGCTTCGGGCAGCCGGCTAATCGAGTGTGTAATGTAGACTAAAAGTACCCCGAAAGAGCAAAGTGAAATCCCCGGAAAAAACAAGCAGAAATCCCCCAATAAATCGTGGGGGAATAGACCGCAACAGAAGACTCCTGTATCCTATTCATAGAGAGAAGCGAAAGGTTATGGGGACGGGGAGATGCTCAAGATGGGACAGATCGAGACGATCAAAGATTTATCCGGGTTTTATTTTTATATTCGACTAATTAAAACTGCTTACCAGTATTCGTTCACACACTGCTCAAGAAAAAATGAGCTCTGCGAAATTATCCAAGCGTAAGAAATCGCCGCCCAGCTCTCGTCAACGAAAGCGAGCGGCGACAACTCGGCTGACACGAGGTCTGTCAAAGAACTGCTGGTCATCCAGGAGCTTTATCGTCATCATCGCGCTGCTGCACGCTAGACCCGTCGTGCACGGCTAAAAAGCGAAATGTTCAGCATGCCCTGCTTAAACGATACGCGCCAATCCTCACCTGTCTCATACCTGTGCCCATGGTGTCTGGGCACTCGACCTCGCCATCGATTGTGGTGAATCAGAAATACGTGGGGTGCTGCACCGTTATCGTCAGGAACAACTGTTTATGCGGTCAGGGGTGAAACTGTCGCGTCAGTCGATAGCGAACTGGCTGATCGCAGACACGAGCAGCGGGTAGTGGCTCTCACCACTGTACGGCTAAATGGACGCCGAATGACTGAAACGGGATATCATGCAGTAGTTATCTTGCCAGATTACCACTACATTGATCTGTTCATTCACTCGTCCTCGGCCAGCCGCCAGTTGTCCATGTTTTCTCCAAGTATCCGACAACCGCCCACGCCATCAGACTGCTCACAATCGTGAACGGTGTTTCCGGGTACAGACTGATCAAAGTAAAACTGACCGTATTGTTCAAGGCATGCAACACCATCACAAGCAGGATGGAGCCTGATCGTTCAAAGATAAAATTGGTGATATAGTTCATGGCGACGATGGACGCTGTAAATCCAATCAGAGAAGGCACAAGAACAGCCAGCCCCGCGTCCACATACAAAATAAAGAGCAGCGGATAGTGCCATAATGCCCAGATGAAGCCCCCCTTCCATGCAGCGTGCCAGAAATCTTGTTCCCTTGTCTTCAAATAAGGATACAGATATCCGCGCCAACCAAACTCCTCGGTTCCGCTTGTCAGCACATTTGAAATGAAATATCCGATTACGGATAACGCAACCGCTTGCCATGTTGCATCCGCCAAACTGCTGAGCAGGATGCTGAGTACGAACATCGGAATTGCGATCACGATCGGAATAGATAATGCGAAACGGATATCAGCTCGACCCGGACGTCTGAACAGTATAACTCCCTCTCGGGTACGGACCGCAAGGAATCCGAGCAAAGGACCGAACACGCCTAGTGCGAATAACAGTTGAACAATGGAAAAATTTCCGGCAAGATGAAAAATCGTCATATCCGTTCGTAAAAAATGGTCTGTCGATCTGCTCCACCGATAAGCTGAAATCCAACACCCCCATGTCCAACCGAAAGAAATGATCAGATACACAATCAATGCTGATTTCCGAATCATGTTTATTTCTCCTTTTCTGTTCATCTACAATGAAAAGCTCTCAGGATCTTTTCCCAAGAGCTTCATTGCAATGGTCGTTACCGATGGCAGGAAAATCTCAACCTTTCGGAAATGATTTGTGTTGATTAAGTTATCATAACATGAGCGGAAACTGCGTCCAAGACGGAGGCTCCATGGCTAATTGTAATTCTTTTGGTATCATGGCTTTTCAATCAGGGTATTTGAGGTATGCCTTTTATCTGCTGGCGCTATCCCACAAAGCAAAGAACTTCAGGGGATGTTTCCTTATTGTGATCAGGAAAATTGTCCAGTAACGTTCGTTCTTCGATTTTAGCCTGGGTTAGTTACAGGTATCCAACCCGTTAGCAGCGCTCCGCCTTCCGAATGGTTGCCTGCGGAGAGCTCACCTCCGTGAAGCCTTACAATTCGTTGTGAAATGGTCAGCCCTAATCCGCTACCTCCAGTTGAACGATTTCTAGATGCTTCACCACGATATAGAGGTTCAAAAACTCGATGTAGTTCTTCCGAGGAGAAGCCCGGGCCGGTATCACGGATCATAAACTTTATTTTGTTACCTTCTTTATAACATTGAACAACAATTTCACCATACGAGGGTGTGTGTCTGACGGCATTATCCAACAAATTGTTCATCGCTCGTTCCAATAAATGCACATCACCGTTAATGAAGCAGTCGTCTTCAATATGGGTCGAAATCGAGAGGTTCTTTTGGCGAGCTAGCGGACTTAAACTGTCAATCGATTTCAGGATGATGAATTTAATATCAATCTTCTGATGATGAAGATCCATCTGCACATGCTCCATCTTTGTAAATGTGAACAGGTCCTCTACCAACCGGTCCAATTGCGCCGATTTTTCCTTACAAACGGCCAAATATTTGGTTATTTTATCCGGGGATTGGGCAATGCCTTGTTCCAGACCATCCAAGTAACCTCGTAAAGCGAACAATGGGGTACGCAAATCATGAGCGACAGCTGTAATGACGAATCGGCGCTCTTCTTCCAATTCCGCTTGTTTTTGAAAAGCTTTTTGCATTCCATTCACCATCATTTCGAATGCATCGCGTACCTCAGAGATTTCGGTGATATAGGATCCAGGCAACTCTACGTCCCAATCTCCTGCAGCGACTTTTCTGGCTGCAAAGCTCATCTTTTCGAGAGGCTTAAGAAGAAACCTTCGCATTTCAACACCGACAATAAAAAAAGCTAACAATAGCCCGGTAAATATCGAAATGAACTTAGCCGCATTTGACTTCGGAAGATAAATAATGACCTTTCCGAGCAAATGCCCGTCCTCTATAATGGAGAACCGTTCGGTAGAAGGCAATATGCCATGGCTCTGTGGATTAGAACGGTAAATTTCTTGATCTGATGCAGATAGAATAGCCGCTTCCATTTTCGCTTGTTGCAACTCATGATGCAATTGGTTTTGCCAATTCGGATCCCTCCATTTGTTCGAATTGGTTTCGATCAGCTGTACGATCTTCTCGATCCATTGTCCTTGCAGAATCTCGGCTTGAGCTCCGTTTTTTGCGAAGCTGAGCGTTTTTGTCTCTATGAAGTGTGTTGTCACATAAAAGATCCACGGCACTAACATTAAGAAGAAGAAAAGCAGTATAGTAAACGAACGAATACGAAGTGTTCTCATCTTAACCTCCCTCGAAGCGATACCCTATTCCCCATACGTTGACTAGGTATTGAGGATGGTTCGGATCGGATTCAATTTTCTCGCGAAGTCGACCGATGTGCACCCGAATCGTATGCCTGTCACCTACCCCATTCCAAAATTTCGAAAGTATCTGTTCATATGAAAAAACATGCCTGGGGTGTTCGGCAAATAATCGCAATAATTCATATTCCCTCGGGGTGAGCACTACACTCTTCCCATCCACGAATACTTCTCTTGTGGATAGATTTAGCTTGATGCGGCCAAAATCCAAGATTCTCTCACTCATTTGCAGTTGGGAAACAGAACGTCGTAGTACAGCTTTTATCCTGGCTACAATTTCACCGGGTGAAGCGGTTTTGACAATATAATCATCGCCGCCGAGCGTCAGGCCGCGAATCTTGTCCACATCGTCGCTGCGTGCGCTCAAGAAAAGGATCGGAACGTTACTCTTCTCCCGAATCCGGCGACATAACTCAAACCCGTTTTGACCCGGCATCATGATGTCAAGAACAATACAATGAATGGAATTCTGCTCAAACAATGTCCAAGCTTGAACAGAATCGCAAGCGGTTATAACGCGATAATTTTCATACTCTAAAAAGTCGCTCAATAGTTCAACAATGCTTTGATCATCGTCTACAACCAGTATGGTACTGATTTCACTCATGAATATCCCACCTTTGAAAACTAGTTTATCATTTAACCCCATGCAACAAACAGAACCACCTAATTTGTGATGATTTGTTTATTGTTTTGTGACCTTTATACAACTTCATTTGAGATACTCGTTTGTTACGATACTTCTTGCCGAGTCGGACAGCAAATATCGCGAGTTAGGGCCCGTTCTACGCAAAAACGGATGAAGGAGGTTGACAAACTTGGAATACGGAAGTTTCTCATTTTTTCCATTCGGTGCTCTATTTTGTCTTACGCTTTTTTCTTTTGTCGCAATTCGAATTTATCTGATTCGTCATCGCTACAGAGATTCCAATCCAAAAGACCGTGACATCGCATTGATTCTAAAAGGTCGGATGGCGAGTGGTGAAATCGACGAGAAGGAATATCACAGGCTGAAGGATCTTCTGACAAAATAACTTTTCCCTGATACGATCCGCAGGTTCGAGGATCAATCTATTGACTTTGAATATGAGGAGGTTTATGGATGTTAACGGTTCAAGTCGTGCTTTTTGATGGCTTTGACCTTCTGGATGCCATTGCACCTTACGAAGTTTTTTGTGCCGCGGCAATGTATGCTGAACACGCGTTAAGCGTAGAATTCGTTACCGCTGAAGGGCCGAGATCCGTCACCAGCGGCATCAACGGGTTAAAAATTGAAGCGAGTGGCAGACTGAACCCGGAACGAACAGGCATCATTCTTGTACCTGGCGCGTCGGGCGACGTCGAAGGAGATGGGCCGAATTCGCCCCCAGCCATTCTGTCGCGGGCACTGAATACCGAATTGGTTGAAATGATTGAGCAAGCACTCGGGCAAAATGACATCATCGTTGCCACGGTTTGCGGCGGTTCCCTGTTACTGGCCATGGGAGGGCTCTTGGAGGGCAGACCAGCGGTAACGCATCATCTGGGCATGGATGTACTTGGAGCAACCGGAGCCATTCCCGTTCCTGCACGCGTAGTGGATAGCGGCAACCTGGTCACTGGTGGCGGCGTTACTTCGGGACTCGATGTAGCGCTGTATCTGGTGGAACGCGAGCTTGGACCGCGCATCGCGCACGCGGTAGAGCAACTGTTCGAATACGAACGGAGAGGAACGGTCTGGCGGGAAGAAGGAAGGGCGCCTGGCTCTCACAAGGCAGAGACCGACGAAGAAACGAACGCGACGAACAATATGGGGATGATTTATGATACCCCGGATATAAAATTACCCGGAGAATCTGACTTCGACGGGGATTGGGATACAACAATTGCTACGCCTGTTGGAAAACTGGAGGTCAAGCTCTCCATTTCCATAAGGAATGGGTTGGTCCAAGGCCAGGCTACACAAGGGGATGAGACGGTCGAGTTTATAAATCCCTTACTTCAGGACAATAAGCTCACCTGGTCGCTGCGCGTCACGAAACCTATGCGGTTAAATCTAAAATTCGAAGTTACCGTGCGTGGAGATGACATGATTGGATTCGCCAGGGCCGGCATACTGCCTGCATCCAAATTAACAGGCAAGCGTGTTACCTAACCCATAAATGCGATTTGGCAATTAAAATGAGGGGATGGATCGCATGAAGGAGTGGAAAATATCATACGGCTTATTGGCCTGCATCAGTATTCTATTTATCCTTTACGCTTTGGTGGCCAATTTTATTATCGATCCCGAAGCAAAGGCGTTTATAAGCCATAAAATCGGCCTGAAGCGCGAACTTAATCTTCCGGTCTGGATCAACGTTATGCACGTTCATGTTGCGTTTGCCTGCATCGCCATGGCGACAGGGTTGCTCAACTTCTCCAACCGCGTCCTTGAAAAAAGCCGCAAGTTCCACCGTATAAACGGCTACGTTTATTTAGTATCCGTCCTTCTTGTCGTGATTACTTCCGGATATATGGCTCCTTATGCTACCGGAGGAAAAATAAGCAGTATGGGGTTCAACGCTCTTAATCTAATATGGCTGTTTATCACCATTACGGCGCTTGTACAAATCAAAAAGAAACGCATCATTCGGCACCGGAACTGGATGATCCGAAGTTACGCCTTTTGTTTTACGAACATGACAATTCATCTCATCACCTCCCTTTTTTATCAGGGATTTGGTCTCAACTACGCTACCAGCTATACAATAGGGGTTTACGGCTCTATTGTGCTGCTGTTGATCATTCCTAACATCATTATCAGAAATATCAATCGATCCAGAAAGGCAGTGGTAGGATGAAAAAAATTATAGGAGTACTCATGTCGTTTGTACTAGTTCTATGTCTAGTTACCTCTGCAGCAAGTGCGAATTCAAAAAAAAATAATGATCCATTCAAAGACAAAAGGATGCATGTTCAAATCGTCTTGTTCGATGGTTTCGATCTGCTGGACGCATTAGCACCATACGAAGTATTTGCTGCTGCGGGAATGTACTCAAACGGAGCAGTTACTGTGGAATTGGTTTCCGCGGAAGGCAAGCGTTCTGTCCCGAGCGGTCTGAACGGGCCGACTCTCGAAGCGCAAGCTGCATTAGACCCCAAGCGTCCTGGAATCATTTTGGTGCCCGGGGCTTCGGGCAAGCCAGCAGGAAATTCGGAAGATACCATTCCGAATATTTTAAAGAAGGCCATGATGACGGGCTTGTCGGAGAAATTGAAACAAGCTTTTAACAATGAGGAAGTTATTGTAGCTACAGTATGCGGTGGTACACTGCTGCCTGCGATGGGAGGTTTGTTGAAAGATAGACATGCGGTTACCAATCAAATAGGCATGGAAGCGTTAGGAGCTCTCGGTGCAATTCCGATTGAAGCAAGAGTCGTTGAAGATGGTCCTCGCTTCGTAAGCGGGGGAGGCGTGACTTCGGGTCTTGATGTGGCCTTGTATTTGGTTGATCGTGAGTTAGGTCCTCAAATCGCAAATGCTGTAGAACAGTTATTCGAGTACGAGAAAAGAGGCACGGTGTGGCGAGCGGAAGGCATTGCGCCGATCCATTTTGACGAAAACTAATACCGATCCGATAAGAGCAACAGCGGCAGACTAGGATGATGCAAAACACCCTGGCCTGTCCGCTGTTGTTGGCTCGATCACAGGCCAAAAGAATACAACTGGCCTGGGTTTGGCTAAATTTTCTTGGGACTGACTTGCATCTTATCCAAAACAAAGTTATCATAGATACATGAAGTCTTTAATTCGAATGGAGGAGTGCTATGAAAACTCACAAGCCACTGATTATGCGTTTGAGGTGATGTTCCATTTACTGGCAACAACGCCGGACAAGATTACTAGACCCATCTTATGACAAATTAAAGATATTATATATCCATAGTATATTTAATCGAAAGGAAGATCACGATGGCTATTCAACATGCGAAAGATTCTACTTTTAATGAGATGGTGCAAACGGAAGGTATAACAGTAGTGAATTTTTGGGCCGCTTGGTGCGGTCCATGCAGAATGTTTGCACCTGTATTAGAGGAGTTTGAAAGGGAAGCAAATGATTCCATTAAAGTCGTTAAAGTTAATGTAGACGAAAATCCGGTAACCTCTTCACAATTTCAGATTATGAGCATCCCGACAACCATTATATTCAAAGATGGACAGCCTCTATATAAAGAAATAGGCATATTGTCGAAAGGTGAACTGCAGCAGCTTGTTGGCTCCAAATAAATCAACAAAAAAGGGGAGATTCTTTTGATTTATGATTGTGCTATTATCGGCGGAGGCCCGGCAGGACTCAATGCGGCTCTGGTACTTGGGCGGGCCAGACGCAGTGTTGCGTTATTTGATAACAGCCAGCCCCGAAATGCGGTTACACATGCCTCTCATGGATTTATAACAAGAGACGGTGTGACACCCGCCGAGTTTAGGCGTATTGCATATGAGGAGGTTCTGGGGTATCCCTCCGTTGAACTTTTACCTTGGGAGGTAACCGAGATTCACCGGACTGATCACAGGTTCGTCGCCGTGGCGTCAACCGGAAAACGGATTGAAGCACGCAAATTACTGATCACCACTGGACTTAGGGAGATTTTCCCGGATATTCCAGGTTTGCGTGATTGTTATGGAACAAGTTTGTTCAGTTGTCCCTACTGCGATGGTTGGGAGCTTCGAGATCAGCCGCTAATTGTTGTTTCCGAGAACTCTGGAGTGTTTCATATGGCCAAGCTGCTCTATACCTGGAGTAAAGATCTTGTGGTTTGTACAAATGGGCATGCGGTTCTGGACAACGATCAAAAACAACTGTTGAAATCCAGAAACATCGAAGTGGTTGAACAAGCAGTAACGATGTTTATCGGTCATGAGGGGAAATTGCGGCAGGTGGAATTTGCAGATGGCACGCGAATCGAGAGAACGGGAGGATTCATTACACCGGAATGGAAACCGAAGGCGTCTTTTCAGGGTTCGCTTGGTTATGAGGTAAATGAGTTTGGCGGTATCGCCACAAATGAGTGGGGCAAAAGCTCGGTTCCAGGTGTGTATGCCGCCGGGGATGCAGCTTACGTCATGCCTTCCCAGTTGATTTATGCCGCAGCAGGCGGAAGCAAAGCGGCGATTGGCATCAACATGGAGCTGACCGAAGAGGATTTCGTTTAGCTCTAAGTGGACATGTCCTTCTCTTGGGGAAAAGTTTCTTAGAGAGAAGGACTTTTTTCAAAAGTCATAAGTGTAATGACTGCATCAAACAGAAAGGGATGAAGAGGATGATGACGAACGATTTTTTTAATGATGCCGTTTGGGAAGCAGCTTGGAAGAAGGATCCAGATACAGCGATTAGCAAAATGAAAAAAGTTGGAATTGATCCAGCACATACTTTTGACCATAGGGCAAAGTCATTTAACGAGCAGGCGTTTAGCGAAGAAGGCAGGCGAAGAACAAAACGGATAATGAATTGGCTGGAAAGTCAGGGTGTGACATTTAAAGATACCTCCATATTAGACATTGGAGCGGCCTCAGGCGGATTTACAGTGCCGTTTGCGGAGAGAGGGGCTAGTGTTACTTCTGTGGAGCCTAGTCTTCCATTAGTTGAGCTCTTGAAAAGTAATATAACGGGATTAAAGAACGGGAATGTAGAGATTGTGGCTGAGCCTTTTGAAGACATTGATATTCAAGCAAAGGGGTGGGAAAAAGCCTTTGATTTCGTATTTGTCTCCATGTGCCCGGTTATTGCCGACTGGGAGAGTGTGGAGAAAGTGCTGAGCTGCGCACGACAGTATTGCTATATCAGCCTGTCTGTCGGCTCCAGGGAGCACAGTCTGGTAAAAGAGATTTGGCCTTTGGTCACTGATCAGCCCATGAAAACGGAACATTTGGAAATGGCTTATTTGCTCCATTTACTGTATCTCAAAGGGTATTCCTATCAGTCGCTCGTAACCCGGGAAATGAAATCTACAGAGGTACCTAGAGACACGGCGCTCCAGGAGGTGATGGAATGGCTGAGAATCTTCGGTTTGCCTGCGGACGACCAGAACAGGAAAATCATAGCCAATTATTTGGAACGGACCTATCCGACGGATAAGGTTGTCATCCAGCAGGGTGGGCGTTTTGGCAAGGTGCTTATTCAGTTGAAGGATCAGAGCATGTACACCGGTGTCCAAGAATTTTCCCATAAGTAATTTCTTTAACTATATAATGGACAAAAAATATCTGTAATATCTACAAACTGGAGTGTCTGTAGTAAATTGAGGAACGTTATGAAAAGAAAACCTGTAATCATTGTCGCATCTCTAATCGTCGCGAATTTTTTGGCACAACTCATGCAAACCATGCTGAACACGGCTTTGCCACAAATGATGCTTGACCTTGGAATCCAGGTCAATCGGGCGCAATGGCTGATCACCGTCTATCTTCTGGTTTCTGGAATTGTCATCCCTGTGACGGGATTCCTGATCGGAAAATACTCGACGCGAACCCTGTTTTTCGCATCCGCTGGGGCCTTTACGACAGGGACGCTAATTGCCGGCTTCTCCGTCGACTTCACATTGATCCTAAGCGGACGAATTATTCAGGGGATTGGCGCCGGATTGCTGGTACCGGTGTTCCTGAATACGATTATCCTAGTGTTCCCAAAGGAAAAACTCGGGGCAGCGATGGGACTGGCCAGTCTCATTGTGGGACTCGCCCCTGCACTGGGGCCGACGATTTCCGGCTTCGTGATTCAACATCATTCTTGGAGAATCTTATTCTATGGGGTGGCGCCCATAGCGATCGCGAACCTGTTTGTCGCCTATTATTGCTTGGAAAACGTTTGGGATACGCATAAAGCGAAATTGGACTGGAGATCGATTCTTTATTCAAGTTTGGGCTTCGGCAGTCTGTTGTATGGATTTAGTATCCTTAGCGATCAGGGAAAAGGGATTCAGCTTGCGCTGACCTTCCTTATCGTGGGATTCGCACTGTCGTTTCTGTTTGTGAAGCGCCAATTCAAACTGGCCGTCCCTTTGCTTGATTTCAACGTATTTCGTTACCCGAGATTTACTTATGCATCGATTATAGGCGTAGTCCTGTTCATTGTGATGGCCGGAGTGGAACTGCTGCTCCCGATATATGCACAAAATGTCAGGGGACTACTGCCTAGAGAATCGGGGCTAATGCTGCTCCCAGGTGCATTGCTGATGGGGGTGTCCGGAGTGGTATCGGGTAAAATCTACGACCGTTATGGCGGTCGCTATTTGATTCGGATCGGCTTCTTCGGGATAGCCGCCGTAACGGCTCTATTAACGATAGCGCTATCGATTCACGCTCCGTATGGTCTGTTGGTAGGGTTATATGCGTTGCTTATGACCGGGGTCGGTTTTATGATGACCCCAATTACTGCTTTTGCCATGGCGAGCTTGCCGAATTCGATGATGAATTACGCTTCGCCGATGACCACGGCCATACGTACATTGGGCATGTCAATGGGCGGGGCACTGCTCATCACCCTGGTGACAATTACCGCAGATTATAGCTCATTCTCTTTTCCGATCAATATGCATCAAGGAATTCAAGCCGCGTTTTGGTCACTAGCCCTCGTTGCAGCGAGTGGTTTTCTTCTTACTTTCTTTGTTCCATATGGTAAAGGTTCAGTGGAATCGTAGGTCTTGGAGTGTTGCCAGTTACAACGAATAAAGGAGTAATAAGGGAGGCGATATTTGACATAAGCCAATATAAAAAGTTATTATGGGCACATAAAGTCCATAATTGAGGTGAACATCACGTTATGAAATTTTCTAAAGCGACAAACTATGCTCTTCATACGATGCTCTTTCTTGCCGCATTCCCGCCGAACAAACTTATCGGCGTACAGCAATTGGCGGAGAGACAAGAGGTTTCTCCAACGTATTTATCCAAAATCCTTACCAAGCTGGTCAAGGCAGGAATGATTGAATCGACTTCAGGAGCCAATGGTGGATATCGCTTAAAACGGAATTGGGAAGAAATCTCGTTTCTCGACGTGATTCATGCCATTGAAGGCTCCGCCTCCTTATTCGACTGTGAAATGAATCATGGATCAGAGTGTTTAGTTCAGAAGGTGATGGTATCGGCTGAAGAGAAAATGGAGGACTTTTTAAAAAACCAAAAATTATCTGAGATTGCTAAGAAAATGACGGTAGTTCTTTGAAGAAAAACTGTTTTTATGAGAATGGTTTATTTTATTAAACCGTTTGGGAAAAGCATGAAAGGAAGATATACAAACGGCATTGAACAAGATTGTGCTGCGTTAGATTGATACCATTGTCCTCTCGACCGCATCGATGTCGCGAAGAAGAGCTCTCGATATACCTTAATGGTGAATCGAGAGCTCTTCTTTTGCATATTCGGAAACTTGTCGAATGCAGGAGCCTGGAGGGTCTGGTTTAATTCGTGAAATGATGGGTCAGGAATCGGGATGATGGACTGAAAAATAAAGTATTAGACGGGAAAGCACTCGTCCCTATTCTTCCTCCGCAGGATAAATTGCCGACGTTCGGACAATATCGTTACTGGTTCAAGACTTGGAAGATACCTTAAAAAGGCGGATTAGTTTGCGTTCTCAATTGACAAATATAATAGTATTTGTTACCGTGGATTTTTCTCGGGAAGTCATCACCAGTTCAAGCACCCAACCCAAAAGGGACGAACAACCGTCAAACATCCTGACAAAGACATTCCCGTTCCTACGCTCAAAAGCATTGAACGGCGGTCGGGGTTAAAGTTTGAATAGCCCCGGCTCCCTCCCGACCATTCAAAGGAGGTATCCGACATGAAGAAGCCGGAGCGATATTTCTACCCTGCCGTTTTCACTTATGACCCCGGCAAGGAAATCGCTGTTGTTTTCCCTGATCTGGATTGCGCGACAAGCGGAACGGACGATCACGATGCGCTTTTGTCCGCGCGGGAACTGCTCGGCATTGTCCTGTACGGGCTGGAAGAAGATGGCGAACCTATTCCCGCTCCAACGCCGCTTTCCCAGATTCAAACCACGCAAGCGAACGAACGCGCTGTGCTGATTGATGTCTATATGCCATCTATCCGCAGGCGCAAGTGAACCGTTCTGTCAATCGGACGGTCACGCTTCCGGCTTGGCTGAACGCCGCCGCGCTGGAGAAGGGCATTAACTTTTCACAGGCACTGCAATCCAAGCTGATGCAGGAATTGGGCATTGATCGCGTGAACGATGCGAAGTGCTTCCTACACAGTCACATTCGCACTCCCGGCGCAACCTTTCCCGGCTTGGACGTTTTCTTGAATGTCTCGTATGGATTTCACCTCACGATAATTTGCAACAGCATAACTGCCAATGGAATAAGAATCCACCCAATAGGAAACAATGATAATGATGAGATGTGAGAATCTGGAGGTTCGTCGATGGCAGGAAAAAAACAAAATCTATTGATTAAGAATGATTTTTTCGGAGACATTCAATCAGCCCTCGGGTTCCCTCCAGACTTGGTCTGCCGATCCTTGTTTGCCCAAGGGGAACAAACCGTGCAGTGCCTGTATCTGGAATCGATGGTCAATAAAAAATCGATTGACGAATACATTTTGAAATCGTTCACGGAACATACGTTTTCCGAAGGGGAAGCGTCTCGTTCCGCCGAGAGCGGTTTTTTGCGTGAATTTTCCTTTTTCGATCCATATGAACAGTTGCGGGAACATGCCGTACAAGCTCTCCTTGCAGGCCATTGCGCACTAACCGATTTTGCAAGGGAGCGCGTTTGTCTCATCAATGTGACTGAACCCAAACAACGCTCCGTTGAAGAACCGAAGACGGAATCGACCATTCGCGGCCCGCACGAAGGGTTTACGGAAAGCATTCTGACCAATGTGGGGCTTGTCCGCAAACGAATCCGCAACCCATTCCTCCGATTTGATAAAATGAACATCGGCAATCAGACCAAGACGACTTTGCTTATGGTGTACTTGGAGAACCTCGCCCCGGAATCGCTGGTCCGGGAAGTGCGCGGCAGATTGTCAGCCATCCGGACGGACAGTGTGCTGGAAAGCGCTTATGTGGAGGAATTCATCCAGGACCGGATTTGGTCTCCTTTTCCGACGCTGACCAACACCGAACGCCCAGATATGGTAGCTGCCCAGTTACTGGATGGTAAAGTGGCCGTGATGGTGGACGGAACACCCAACGTCCTGATTGCCCCCATGACGTTTTTCGAGTTTTTCAGTTCTCCTGAAGATTATTATCAACGGGCGGACATCGCCACGTTTATTCGCTGGATTCGGCTGATTTCCTTTTTTACGGCCGTGTTCGTCCCTTCCTTGTATGTCGCGGCCACGACGTTCCATCAGGAACTGATCCCGACCCAGCTCCTGATCAGTTTGTCCGCCCAGCGGGAAGGGGTTCCCTTTCCCGCTTTCTTCGAAGTGTTGTTAATGGAAGTCGTGTTTGAAATTATCCGGGAAGCGGGGCTGCGCATGCCGCGGGCGGTCGGACAGGCGCTTTCGATCGTGGGGGCGATTGTACTGGGGCAGGCGGCGGTGGAAGCCGGTCTCATTTCCGCCGCGATTGTCATTGTTGTAGCCATAACCGGCATCACCAATTTTGTCGTTCCGGTTTACAGCTTTGGCATGTCACAACGCCTGCTTCGTTTTTCGTTCGTGCTGTTGGCCGGCTTTATGGGCCTTTTCGGCATTTTATGCGGTGCCCTGTTTCTGGTTGCCCATCTGGTGTCGCTTAAGTCCTTTGGCGTTCCTTACTTCACTCCCGCTTCCCCGTACATAGGAACCGATTGGAAAGATGTGTTGGTGCGGCTGCCCCGGCCCTGGCTGAATCCGAACGGTCTGCCCGGATATATTCGGAATATGAAGAGAAAAAGGTAATTTGGAGGATCAAACATGACCAACCGGTATGCAGCGGGTCTGTTCATCCTGATGATGTTTACCGCCCTGCTTACGGCTTGCTGGGACAGAACGGAAATGAACGAACTGGCGCTGGTCAGTATGATGGGGGTGGACAGCGATCCGGAGAGCGACAAAATAACCGTGTATTACCAGATCATCAACCCGCTCAGCGGCACTTCCGCCAAAGGTACGTCGGGAGGCGAACAAGCCCCTGTATACACTTACGAAATCAGTGGATCGTCTTTTGGAGAAATCAAATCTACGATTTACAAAATATTGCCGCGCAAGTTATTTATGGCCCACTGCAAGGTGCTGCTCGTTTCTCGGCGGGTGGCCAAACAAAACATACGCGATATTGTCAACTTTATCGAAATGCAACCTAATGGCCGTTCGTCACTCCCGATGCTGATTGTCGACGGATCGATATCTCAGGTCATGAGAACATTAACTCCCCTGGAGCGGGAGCCGTCTGACACGATCGATTCCAGGCTCGACCTGCTGATCCGGAATTCGCTCCTGGTGGGAAAACAGATCAAGGTCAGTGATGTCATTGAACGGATGGAAAAGTCAGATATGATCGTATTGCCGTTGATCCCCGAAATGACAGAGGCACCTTCTTCCAACAGCGGGGAAAGGTCGGCGGATATCGACGCCAATCAAAACAACTTTATCATCCGGGGCGGGGCGGTTTTCCGTGATTATCGCATGGTTGGCAAACTGAATGATACGCAGCTGGTCTGGTACCATTTGCTAAATGGCGATCGAGGTCGCCACGTGCGACAGTTTCAGGTGGAAGGAAAACAGGTATCCATGGCATTGAGACTGGCTCGCATAAAACGTGAGGTCTTCTGGAAATCCGACCAGCCTGTCGTTCGGATCCGCCTGGACCTCGAATTGTCCACTGCCTATACAATCGAGTTCGTCCCGAAGTCTCAGAACGAGGTGGAGAGACTTGAAAACAGACTGAATCAGATCATAGCAGACGAGTCGCTTGCCTTTTATCACATGACACGGGAGCGGGGCTGGGATCTGCTAAGCATCAAGGACTTGTTGCGCAAACAAACGCCAAATCATCCGGATATCGACCAGGCGGCGAAACATGCGCAAATTGAGATTCTTGCAACTACCCGGCTGCTCCGAACGGGAAGCATGAGTCAACCTTATGAAGGAACAGGATGAAGCCAATGATTTCCCGATTCCAGTTTTACCTATTGACGATCAATTATATCCTCGGAACCACCCTTTTCGTGCTGATTGGGCGGCTGGTCGTACAGGCGGGACAGGATGCCTGGCTCATGCCCTTGTGGGCAGGAAGTTTTGGCATACTCGTCGGTCTGTTCTGGATTTTTCTATTCCGATATTACCCGGGCAAAAGTCTGGTGCAAATCCCGCTGGAAGCTTGGGGACGTTCTCTGGGAACGCTTGTTTCCGTCCTGTATTTTCTTTATTTCTGTATTTTGGCTGGATGGGCTCTTCGAAATTTAAGCGATTTTTTAAATGGCACCATCATGCCGGAGACGCCGAAAACCGTTTTTCACGTCATGTTTTTGCTTGTCGCCTTTTACACGGTCGCTCAGGGGACGGAAGCCATTGGACGATTAAATCAGGTCATCACTCCGTTTTTGTTCTTCCCGTTCTGGTTTGTTCTGTTGCTGGCAGTGGTGAACTGGGATTGGGGAAGACTTCAGCCCGCTTTCCATTCCGACCTGGGAGCCATCCTGCAATACCATTCCTTTTTGGGCTTTCCCTATATGGAAACGATTGCGCTCACGACATTGTTTCCGCTGGTCAAACAAGGGGCAACACGCCCTTTTTTGCTTGGGCTCTTGACCGCTTCCGTTTCTCTTGGCATGACCTTGTTTATGATTATCGGTTTATTAGGAGTGGAGAGGGCGTCACAACTTATCTTTCCAGTGTATACGACCGTGCAGGAAATTTCCATCGGAGAGGTAAATATTAATGTCCATTCCATTATCTCTGTTGTTTTACTGATTCTGATTTTTATCAAGCTGTTGGTACTCGTTTACGGAGCTTCCGAAACGCTGCGTCAAGTTTTCCGTCCCAAAACCCGGTGGCCTCACTTTCTGGGTTTGACCATTTTGTTGTCGGCGACCGCCTTGTCTATTTATGAAAACCCGATCCAGAACGAGGAATGGGATGAAAAATATACATTCATCTATGACAGTTTCTTTGTTCTGCTGATCCCCTTTTTGTTGCTGGTGACAACATGGGTCAGACGCTCGTTCGAGAAGCGAAAAGGAGGATGAATTGAACATGTTGATGCTTCACATCCTGCTGGCGCCTTTGATCGGTTTGCCGATGTTGGGATTGCTTCGAAAGAAACTTTATCGGGATGCAGCCGTTTTTGGGGCTGTATCTGTTACTGGCTACGGATTATGGATTTGCATCGCGAATCATCGTCCTTTTATCATTACGATCTTTATTGAAAGAATGATTGAAATGTTAAAATCCATTTTAACGACGATGATATGAACGCAGAAGGGGCAGTTTCGCGGGTTCTTCCCGGTTCTGTACTACTATGATCCGCCAATCCTTGTGAATAGTCAACATCATAACTTTTCCGCGTTGTGTAACCAGGGATAGCCCCGCCAAAATAAAAGATTTTTGGTAAAATGGTAAGGAAAATGTTCATTCCTGATGCTTATAGTCAAAGGGAGGGGCTAACCATGATCATAGCCACGAAACTGCATATTCCTCGATCGCGAAGCTCGCTTGTTGTGCGTTCCCGTCTCACCCGGCGTTTGCATGAAGGGTTAGATCGCACGCTTACTTTGATCTCAGCTCCAGCCGGGTATGGCAAAACGACATTGCTCGGCGAATGGGTAATGACGCTGGAAAATCCCGTCGCCTGGGTCTCGCTTGATCAAGGGGATAATGATCGCACGCGCTTCTGGGGGCATACCATTGCAGCGTTAAAACAAGCTTATCCGTCTTTTGACCAACAGGACGTCCTTCGTCATGCCGCAGAAGATCCATCGGGTGTGTCACTGATTGCTGCGCTCATCAACGGGCTACATCGCATTTCACACACGATGGTGCTCGTATGGGATG
The DNA here is from genome assembly GCF_040544555.1 of Halalkalibacter oceani. Lineage (NCBI taxonomy): Bacteria > Bacillati > Bacillota > Bacilli > Caryophanales > Bacillaceae > Halalkalibacter > Halalkalibacter oceani. The sequence goes on along the minus strand of NZ_JBEPKD010000034.1, from coordinate 11,692 downwards.
ACTTTCATCATATCGAAGAAACGTCCATCTTGCAGGGCGTCACTTATCTGCTGGAACGTTTGCCACTACATGTCCATCTCTATCTTGCAAGCCGAAATTCTCCAGCGCTTCCTCTTTCCAGACTACGAGCAGAAAATAGGCTGATCTGGTTGGAGGCGAGCGATCTCCGGTTTGTGCCGGACGAAACGACTGAATTTTTTGCGAAGTGCGGTGGTATACAATTATCCAATGAAGATGTGGCGACCGTACAAAAAAAGACAGAGGGTTGGGCAGTGGCGATGCGACTGGCGGTCTTGTCAATGCACGAACATACCGATCCCGTATCTCTAATCCGGAAGATGGCGGGGACGGAACGTGATATATCGGATTACTTCTTTGATGAGGTGTTAGCCCGACAATCCGCAACGATGCAGCAATTTTTACTCTATACTTCCATTTTAGACCGGATGAAGGGCGAACTTTGTCAAGCGGTAACTGGTATAGCCGAAAGTGATGCGTATCTGCAACAATTAGACAAGGAAAGCTTGTTTCTTGTAGCTTTGGACGAGTGGCGGGAGTGGTACAGGTATCATCATTTATTCCGGCAATTTTTGACGGCGCAGTTGAAAATGCGCGAGCCGCGGCAATGGCAAACACTTCACATGACAGCGGGAAAATGGTTGGAAGAGAACGGTTATCCGCATGAAGCGGTAGATCATTACCTTGCGGCTGCCGATTATGAACATGCGCTATCATTGATAGAGGAGATGACACCGGAGCTGATGACCAATGAATGGACGACGCTTTGCAAGTGGTTAAACGCAATTCCCGACACGCTGTTATTTGCCAGACCGATGATGCTGTTGACAAAACTCGCTTCCCAGTACTTGTCCGGGCATGTCGAAGCGGCCACTGACGGGTATTGGCAAGCGGTTCGCAGGCTAGAAGAGGACACAGATCCCCTTCCTCCTGAAGAAGCCGAAACCTTACATGCTGGGCTTGCTTTTCTGGCTGCATTTCGCACGTTTTTGGATCGGGATTTTGAATATGCCGTTCAATTTTCACAGGAATATGTCGAGAAGCATCCGGAAGGCGATTTCTTCATTGGCTTCGGAAGCGATGGGGATGGCTATCATCCGGTGTGGGATATCTATGTGTCGGATCATGGCCTGCGACTGGCGGAGCAGGTGTTAACGTCCTTGCTGTCGATTTGGTCTGAAACCCGAAATGTCTATTTTGTTGCTCATCTTTATATCGACTTTGGAAAAATGAAGTACGAACGAAATCGCTTGGTCGAAGCGGAAAAGCTGATGCGCCAAGCCTATGATATTGGAAGATTGCATGATCATCGAAGCTTGGCGACCATCGCAGCGCTATGGCTTGCCCGCATTGCCGCCGTACAAGGAGACAAGGCGACGTCAAAGCACATATTACAAGAGTTAACCCAACAAACGTCCAAGATAGCGAATCCCCATTTGTCCGGAAAAATTGCCTGGTTCCGCGCCATGCAAGGCTGGATGCGTGGGGAAGAGAAACCGGTGAAACGATGGCTGAAAAAGAGCGGCCTCCGATTCCATGATGAAATTCCAGTATCCATGATCAAGGAATACGATCTACTGGCCTCTATACTGGCAGAGCAGGGGAAATTCGAGGAAGCTGCAGCGTTAGCGGAGCGTCTTCTTTTCATGGCCAGAGAAACAGGACGGCAAAGCGATCAAATCCGTCTTCTTGTTCGTAAGGGCAGGCTTTTATCCTTACAAGGAAAGGTTGCAGAATGCATGGACGTGTTGGAAGAAGCGCTGGCATTGGCGTGGCCAGAAGGGTACATTCGAACCTTTGTTGACGAAGGAGCACCTCTTGGCCAATTATTGGATCAATATATCCAACTGCGTCAAAAACAGCATCGCCGCCCCAGCCATAAGGTGTCTTTATCCTATGTGAAACGGCTGCGAAGACTGATTCCACAAGTCGAAAGGGAAGCCGGTACTCCCCATGAAGGAACGGTGGTTGTTTTAACAGCAAGAGAACAAAGCGTGCTTCGGTTGATGGAAACGGGAATGTCTAATAAAGAAATCGCGCTCAAATTGAATGTTTCCCTGGCAACCGTAAAAACACACATTAACAATATCTACGGCAAATTGCAATCCAAAAATCGCTTACAAGCGTTGGAACGTGCCAGAACACTACAATTGTTCTGATTCGTTCCTTTTTTTATCTAAATAAACTCCACCCCCATCTTCAACCTTTGTGATTTTTGTGACAGGCAGGGTTGATCACAAAGGGATTGGAAGTTTGTATAATAAATCAGATGAAGCTATAAAGAGATTAACCTGAAGGAGGATTTATAAGAGATGAATCCACGGGGAAAAAGCATGAAACAATCATATAAAAGCAATAGAAGGAACGGCTTGGTGAAGCTGTGCATCGCTTTGCTGCTCATCCAGTCGTTTCTGATCACGGTACCCTATGACAACGTGTCTGCTCAAGGGAGCTTTCATCCAGCCTTGAGTGATCGTTCGGGAGGAATCCTGCAAATCGCAGGAGGACGGAATCATTCCTTAGCTTTAACAGCGGACGGGAAAGTGCTCGCCTGGGGGGAGAATAAAATTGACAAAACCATGGTCCCCATTGAAGTCCCCGATGAAGCGCAGTCCAATATTGTCTCGGTGAGCGCAGGAGATAATCACTCCCTGGCTCTCACAGTAAGCGGCGAGGTCATCGCCTGGGGGGGAGCAGAGGGAACCGATGTGCCGGAGGAAGCGAAGAGCGATATCGTAGCCATTGCTGCGGGACCTGCTGCCTTCCATTCGTTAGCCCTCACATCTTCGGGAGAAGTCATTGCCTGGGGGAGAAACGACCACGGACAAACGGTTGTACCTGATGCAGCGAAAAGCGGCGTGATCGCGATTGCAGCGGGATATTGGCATTCTTTAGCGCTAAAAGAAGACGGAGATGTGATTGCGTGGGGAGATTGGGGATGGAGAAAACTCAATGTGCCTGAAGAGGTGCAGGGCAATGCAGTAGCCATTAGTGCAGGAGCTCATCATTCTTTGGCATTAACTGAATCGGGGGAGGTGTTTGCTTGGGGGAGAAACGATTTCGGAGAATCTTCTGTGCCGGAGGAAGCGAAAAGCGGGGTTGTCGCCATTGCGGCAGGGTATGTACATTCTCTTGCCTTGAAGTCTGACGGCTCTGTCATTGCCTGGGGCATTTCAGACAACACAGAATCGGACGACCACGGACAAACGGTTGTACCTGATGCAGCGAAAAGCGGCGTGATCGCGATTGCAGCGGGATTCTACCATTCGCTTGCCTTGAAAGAGGATGGGACGATCATGGCCTGGGGTGATAATCGTTCAGGTCAACTCAACATTCCAACAAGTGATCTCGAAACGATTGAGCTAACCGATCAAAGCGGTCGGGAATTGGAACTCTTGTTTGATCCTTCGAAGCAGGAATACACGGTATTAATTGACAATCATGTTACGTTGGTGAACGTGCTCGCGACATTGGAAAATGCGGAATTTGCAGCTGTGTATGTGAATGGTGAGCGACAATCCGATCCCGCTAAAGGAGTCAATATACCAGTAACCGATGAGCAAACGGTCGTTACCGTGGAAGTCGTCCCTTATTTGCAAAAAAGTAAAACGTATACGATCACGCTCATACAAGAAGCAAAGCCAGAGCAAGTATCGAAGCCAGTCGCCAGTCCTGCGGGCGGTGCAGTCCCGGCTGGTACAACGGTGACGTTGAGCACGTATACGAACGATGCAATGATCTACTACACAACAGACGGCAGCACGCCTACTAGCAGCAGCATCGAATATACCGCGCCCATCGAAGTGACAACAGAGATGACGCTTAAGGCGATTGCTGTGAAGGCAGGCATGCTGGACAGTGAAGTGCTGGAGGAGCATTACACGATTGCAACGATACCTGCACCGGCGAATTTAACAGCTTCGGCGGCTGATCGTTCCGTTACATTAAAGTGGGATGCGGTTACGGAAGCAGGCACCGTGACTTATGCGGTTTACCAAGCGGAAGGCACATCAGCTCCTGTCGATCCGGCGAACTGGAAGCTCGTTCAATCAAGTGTTGAAACGAACTCCTACAATGTCACAGGATTGACGAACGGAACAACTTATGCATTTGTAGTGAAGGCTATCACTGTGGAGGGGGCCAGTGATTTCTCTAATGTAGCGATAGCGACCCCAAGAGCACCAGGGGGTAACAGCGGTTCCGGTGGTGGTGGGGGCGGTCGTATGTTATCCAACAATGCGGATCTGGCGGATCTGCGCGTATGGGTGGAAGGGAAATTATTGAAACTAAGCCCTTCATTTACTTCTGGAACAACAGAATATACGGCCCGTACAGAAGCCGAACGAATTGAGATTGTGGTCAAAGAAGCTCACTCCGCGGCGAAAGTCATATGGAAGGACAAGGTGATTACGGATAGAATTCAAGTCGATTTGGAGGAAGGCGACAATAAAATTGTGCTCACGGTACAAGCAGAAGACGGCACGAAGAAAACCTATACGCTGACCGTATATCGTGAAATGCCAAAGACAACCGAACCGGTTATTGCATTTACAGACATCGCCGGACACTGGGCGGAGGACTACATCATGCGTGCTGTAGAGAAAGGCTTTGTCAGCGGTTATCCAGATGGCACATTTAAACCGAATCATCCAGTCACACGCGCCGAGTTTACCGTGATGCTTGCAGGTGCATTGAAACTGGAAGGCAACGGTTCTGCGCTAACTTTCACGGATCATGACCAGATTGGCGGATGGGCGAAGCAAGCCGTTGCGCAGGCCGTACAAGCGGGCATCGTGGTTGGATTCAGCGATGGCAGCTTCCGGCCAAACACGCAGATCACACGCGTAGAAATGGCGGTGATGGTCGCCCGGGCGCTACAACTGGAGCTTAACGCGAATGCGTTACCCGGCTTTGCCGATGATGAAGCGATTCCGCAGTGGGCGAAAGGTGCGGTCGAAGCCATCCGCAAACTTGGCATTGTCGATGGCCGCGGCGGAAACCGTTTTGTGCCGAACGAAACGGCTACCCGTGCAGAAGCGACGGTGATGCTGCTAAGATTGTTGGATAGATGATAGAGCATCGTGCTGACAAGTATATCCCTCCGACTAGGAAGCGATCAGTTTCGACGAATCCGGGGAACAACAGCAGAGCGTGAACAAGGCCATGCTTGCGATGGAAAAGATTGATCTGGGAGCCTTGGAGAAGGCGAGAATTGGACTTTCAGACGGACAATGATGCTGAACTGGCGGGCTCCGCACGTTGGAAAGGAAGTGAAAGGAAAATGAGACCGTTTAAATCAGCCGTTCTGTTGGCGGCGTTCGTTCTTTGTTTCGGATGGATCTGGACACAACTCGTCGGGACTGACGGGAATTGGGTTCAGGCCGCCGATGGCGGTGCATTCGCGCCGTCAAGCAGTGATTTTGCCGGCGGCTCGGGCACGGAAGAAGACCCGTATATAATCGAAAGCGCTGAACAGCTGGACAAGGTGAGAGATTATCTGGATGCCCATTTCCGATTGGGAGCCAATATTGATCTTTCAACTTACAGTGCTGGAGAAGGATGGTTGCCAATCGCAACGGTATACTCTTCTCCATTTACCGGAACATTTGATGGCAATGGCTATCAAATTACAGGATTAAAGATCAACCGTGCAGACAAAGATTATCAATCATTGTTTGGAGTGACGTCAGAAACGGCTGTCATCCGGAATGTCCATCTCGAGGTCGTGGAAATCAAAGGGAGAGGCAACGTCGGCGGGTTAGTAGGGTATAGCAACGGGATGATTGAAAACAGTACGGTAACGGGAACTCTTATTCGAGGAGAAATGAAGGTTGGCGGGTTAGCCGGTATTGTTAGAAATGACGTGATCGGGTCATCCGCCCATATCGAAGTTGTCGGAGAGCGTGAAGTCGGGGGTCTGGCAGGTCTATTTAGGGGTTCGACTGGTAAAAAGATTACGATTCGCGATTCATTTGCAACTGGTGACGTTGCGGGCATAAATAATCTTGTAGGTGGTTTAGTTGGCATAATTTCATCGGGAAATATAGGAAGTGTCAATGAAATCACGAATTCATATGCGACTGGGGAGGTTAATGGAGACCAGCTTGTAGGTGGATTTGTTGGTAAAGCTGAAGCCCTTCCATCTGGTGTGGTCAGAATTAAGAACTCCTATGCGACAGGGAATGTCAACGGTAAGCAATACGTGGGTGGTTTGATCGGATTTAATGTTACAAATGGTTACGATTCGCCAATAAGTTCAGTGATAGAAGTTGAGCATTGTTACGCGACAGGCAAGGTAACAGGTAATTCTGAGACTGGCGGGCTGGTCGGGGCGAATAATGAATATGAAGAAAGAGGAAATATCATTGAGGTCGCCGGCAGCTACTGGTTGACCGATAGCTATACGGATGGTGAATTCCCTGACAATGGAATCGGAATACCTGTGGAAGAGGCGGATCTCCGCGATCCGGAAACATTTAAGGATTGGGATCTCACAGAGGGCTGGTACCAGTACGACGGACATCGGCCATTTCTCCAATGGCAAAACCCGCTCATCTCTTGGGATGCGACCATTGCAGACAAACACTTGTCCCTTGATGACAAGACCAACATTACCGTGAATACGGAGCATCAAAACGGGGATCGCTACAATGCGACAACTACCGCCACGTATACCGTTGATCCAGATGCCCCCGTAATTGTGCATGTTGATTCTAACGGGGAGGTCAGCGCCGTCAAAGGTGGTAAAGCAACGATTACCGTATCTTTATTCGACAAGTCGGAGACTTTCGCCATCGTCGTGGACAGCGGAAGTCCGGAACCGCCGACGATCACCCTTCATCCCGACGGCTGGACCAATGCTGCCAAAGTGGAAGTGGCGATCGACCACAGCGCCGCTAACCCAAGGCAGACAGATGTTCACACGATTCGTGTGAAAGTCGGTGACAAGGAGTGGGAGGATCGTGCATTTAACGGTACACCTATCCGCTTAGAGGTGACGGAAGAAGGGCAAACGAAGATCCAGGCGCAAGCGATGGATGACATCGGCAATAAGAGTACGATCGTTGAGCGGACCGTGAAGATCAGCAGAAGCGGCCTGAAGCTGGATGTGGATTTGTATTTTACCGATAATGACAGTAAAGCATATCCCAGCGGAACGTGGACGAACCAAAGTGTGACCGCAGCGGTTTATGCTTCTCATGACCACGGGATCGCGCTGCGGCCCATTGCATATTCGTTGGATGAAGGAGCGGCTTGGGAGATTTATCATGATCCGCTCGACTTCACAACAGAGGGGCAGTACTCGCTTTGGTTCAGAGTGGAAGATGTATTAGGCAATGAAATGAGCGAGCATGTACTCATCCGTATCGATCACACGAATCCGGAGATCGAATTGAAACCCGACGGCGATGAAACCCTCTCGCGGACCATATCCAGTCAAGTCAACGTGAAGGACGACGGCAGCGGGATCGATGCCGCTTCCCTCCGTTATGTTTGGTCAACGAGTTCAGACCCGTTGGATGAACATGCCGACTGGCAACCTTTCATTAACCAAAGCACGTTGAGTTATGCAGACAAAAACGGCGGCGACTGGTATTTGCACATTTACGCCAAAGATCAGGTGGGTCAAGAGAGTTATAAAATATCCCAGCGCTTTCGTCTGGTGCGTGAGCCCGATCCTTCAGATTCGCCGAGTCCGCCTGCCTCTGCACGCTCCGGCAATGCGACACTGAGGGAGCTCATCTTGTCAGAAGGCGTGCTGACACCGGAATTTTCGGGGGACATTACGATGTACAAGGCTTTGATCCCGCATGATGCTGACAGCATCCAGCTCACGATCCGTGCTGCACATCATCAGGCTGGAATCAGCGTGAATGGTCGGCAAGTCCGGAGTGATCAGGGAAGCATTCGCATCCCCTTGCACACGGATACGGATATCATTGACATCGTGGTCACTGCAGAAGACGGAACGCGCAGAACGTATTCCATCACCGTGGAACGTATGCAAGAGGAGATGCCGGACCCGCCTTCCCCGGAGCCGTTATTTGCGGATATTGCGGGTCATTGGGCGGAGCCGTTCATTCAGGAAGCCTATGCAAAAGGCATCATTGCCGGATACCCTGACGGTACGTTTAGGCCGGATCATGCCGTCACCCGCGCTGAATTTACGTTGATGCTCGTTCGTGCCTTGCGGCTGGAAGGAGAAGCGGGAGGCGATGCGCCTGCTTTTGCGGACGGGGAGCAAATTGGCGAATGGGCAAAGCAAGCGATTGATTTGGCGGCAAGGGCAGGCATTGTTTCAGGATATGAAGATGGAACATTTCGACCTGGTCGCCCGGTCACTCGTGTGGAAATGGCGGTGATGATCGCAAGAGCAACAGGAGCGGAGTTGACCGACCATACGCACACCCGATTTGCAGACGATGCCCGTATTCCGGCATGGGCGAAAAGTTACGTGGAAGAGGTTCGTATCATGGGCATCATTCACGGTCGCGATCGCAATCTCTTCGCGCCGAATGAGACGCTGACCCGCGCGGAAGCGGTCACCAGTATCCTGAGATTGTTGGAGCTGTTGTCACAATAAGGTTTGGTGCAGAAGCGCTTTTGCTTCTGCACCTTTTTTTTGCGGCGTGCCCAGCTAAGCACGCATCTTCTAGCCGGTGAAAGTCCGGTCGCGGGAAGGGCCAAGCCCCCGCGTAGCTAGGATACCTACGTATGGCGAAATCTGTACGTAGAAGCGTATCGACGAAAGTACCTGTCAGAGGCAGGGCGAGCAACATACCAGGCCGTAACATGAAAGTGAATCCTGCCGCGTCGTCAAAAAGGCCTCGCAAGAGGGAAAAGAGGAAGCCGAGTCCCGCGTACATGGACGAAGGCCATGGAAGCTGCCTAGAACTTGGAGCGGCAGTGAAGAATCCTCCGGCGTAGAGGGAACGGCATGGTATGAAAGAGGATGCAGTGAACTGGGGAGGCCCTCCCCTGCACGGTTGCAGAAACCGTAAAGAGGCCTTCTATAAGCCCCAGAGGTGAAGTGAACGGTCTGCAGGAAGGGAGTCCGAGGGGCTCATAGTACCGTGGAACGCAGGACAACACAACCTGCGGGAGGGAAGGAGCCCTGCTTTGTTCAAGTTTCTTGAGGAGGTACGAGTCAGTGAATGCCAAACGGCTAACAACACCAGAGGAAAACGTTCAACAACTCCAAGGGAAACTCGGTCATGCGGCCAAGGAGAACAAGAAGCGAAGATTTCACGCGCTGTACGACAAGGTCTATCGGGTAGACATCTTATGGGAAGCGTGGCGAAGGGTACGAGCCAACGAGGGCTCGGCAGGAGTGGATGGAGAGACGTTGGCAGACATCGAGAAACAGGGAGAAATGCGTTTTGTGCTTGAATGTCAACGGCTACTGAAAGAAGGGAAGTACCATCCACAACCCGTTAGACGCCACTACATCCCGAAGAAAGATGGCAAACTGCGACCGCTGGGGATCCCGACGGTGAGAGACCGCGTCATCCAGATGGCGACCAAACTCGTCATGGAACCCATTTTCGAGGCGGATTTTCAGGACACGTCTTTCGGTTTTCGGCCTAAGCGGAGCGCGAAACAGGCGTTGGAGCGAATCCGGAAAGCATGCAACCGCAAAGGAAATTGGGTGGTCGACGTCGACATCCAAGGCTACTTCGACAACATCAATCAGGAGAAACTGATGAAGCTGATCGAAATGCGGATCAGTGACAGGCGAATCTTGAAGTTGGTGAGGAAGTGGTTAGGTGCGGGAGTGATGGAAGAAGGAAACATCCGACGCTCAGACTTGGGTACACCGCAAGGGGGAGTGATCTCACCACTGCTGGCGAACATCTACCTGAATTACTTTGATCTTCTGTGGGAACGACATGGCGGTAAGCTTGGGGAACTGACGCGTTATGCAGATGATCTGGTGATCATCTGCAAGACGAAGAAGGACGCACAGCGGGCCTATGAACTCATACGAGCGATTATGGAACGCCTGGAATTAACCCTGCACCCCACGAAAACGCGCATCGTTGGACTTTGGACTGGGGAAGAAGGCTTCGATTTTCTGGGCATGCATCATCGAAAGACGAAGGCCGAAACATCCAAAGGCCAAGTGTACTACACAACCCAGCAGTGGTTGTGCCGGAAGGCGGAAGAGCGAATACGGGAAGGGGTAAAAGAGCGATTAGCTCCGCCAGGTATGCGACGCCTGAGTTTCGAAGAGCACGTGGAGTACCTGAATCCAAAGATTCAAGGCTGGCGCAATTACTACTACACAGCTTACAGCCAGAGGAAGATGGCGAAGTTGGATTGGTATATCCGGCAGCGGTTTGCGAAGTGGTATGCTAAGAAACACAAACGCAGACGATGGTTGAGTTCGCTGCGCGAAGTGAAGTCTTTGTCTATTCAATATGGACTTAAAACGCTCTTGTAATCTGCATGCTCATGATGACGAACATCGGAAAGCCGTATGAGGGAAAACCTCACGTACGGTTTGATGAGGAGGGGCTGGGCCCCGCCCAGCCTTTCACTCTAGCCCGGCATGGGTGCCGTGCTTTAGGGGAAAGTCCCAAGCGGGGGCTGGCGAGCACCTACCGTTAGCCAAAAGTAAGGGTGTCCATCGTGAGGTGGAATCTGAAGGAAGCTGGAGGCAAACACTCGACCTGAGATACACGAATCCAATGTGAGGCTAGTACAGTCGGACGAGTCTGCGAAACAAGGCGAAGTCCTAAGCCGCCAAGGGCTGTATGAGTATATTGGACAGGTGCATGGATGAAAGTACGCATCCTTATCCGGGGAGGCCTGCATGGCACGCCATCTGAGGATGGTAACCAAGGCCGTAAGGTTTTGCTGAGCGTGCAGGAGTCAGCAGAGGTCATAGTGCGTGAGTAAGGGACGCCTGAAAAAGGGAAGGGCCAAACGTCAACTCAGGGATGGATCAGACGTTTTCGAGAACGACGCGTTGAAGCAGAATTCCTATGGAACTCCTTCAGGGAAGTACGGGTGAAGCCCAGAGGACCTTGAAGTGATGGTTAAGCGTCGTCCGGCAAACTCCGAGTCCCATGAGTACTGGCCGCTTATACGACAACAATTATTAGAAGGGGCCTATCAAACGGCACCAGTCCGAAGGGTCGAAATCCCGAAACCCGACGGCGTTGTCAGATTATTTGGCATTTCGACTGTGGTAGATCGCTTTATCCAACAGGCTCTTCTCCAAGTGCTTACTCCTATCTTTGAAGCACATTTTGTCAATGACAATTGAAACCGATCGGGAAGATATAAAGCGGCTTTTTGCTCCGGTTGCACCGGGAATTAAGCTGCGAATTCAAGCATTAAGAGAAGTACATGAGGTAGGGATAACTACACAAGCGTCAATTTCACCTGTACTGCCGTTCACTCCGGATTTCCCAAAGTTACTGGAAGGTATCGTAGATCGGATATGGATAGATACACTTAATATCGGGGATGGTTCGATGGGGAAACACTCTGAACGACTCGGCATGCACCAGTTGTTCAAAGCCTATGGACTTTCGGAATGGTATCAAAAAGATATCCATCTCAGAGTAGAAAAGTGAGTCAATTTCATAATTTGAACCCTTAGTCTCGCAAGGTTTTCAAGGCACGAAAAAAGGAGTACCTCCCCAAAAGTCGAATGAGTTAAGTG